>JAJKJU010000183.1 GCA_021153565.1 Rhizobacter sp. | reverse complement strand
GCTCCACAAGCCCTTCGATCGCGAAGCGACCCAGTCCTGAGGTATCGAAGGATCAGGGCGAACGGGTGTTGATGACTTCACATCAGTTTGAATCGCACCCGTTGCGCTGCTTTTTGGCGACCGCTTCGAGAAAGAGATAAGCGCCGCACGCTATCAGCAAGGGCGCGAGGTAATACAACGCGCGGTACGCCAGCAATGCCGCCAGCACTTCGCCGCGCGACAGGGGCGGCACCAGCAGGGCGATGAACACCGCTTCGAGCACGCCAAGGCCGGCGGGAATGTGCGCAATCGCGCTAGCGAGCGCGCCCGTCAGCAGCACGCCCAGCACCGCAGGGTAGGCGACATTGCCCGGCATCAGCACGAAGATGACGGCTGCAATCACGCTCCAGTTGGCGCAGGACAGAAGAAGCTGCATTGCCGCAAGACGCAGCGGCGGCAGCGAGATCTCGTGGCCGCGCAAGGTCCATTCGCGCCGGCGGGAGGCTCCGCACAGCACGAGGTAGGCGACGGCAGCGCCCACCATCGCGAAGCCAACGCCGTGCAAGGCGGTCGCGCCGATCTCCCACCCCGGCGGCGGCGCGATCACGCCGAAGGCGAACACGCCGCCTGCGACTGCGAGGTAGCCGAGCCAGTTGGTCGTGAGGCTCAGGGCGAGCACACGCGTGATGATGGCGTTGCCCAATCCAAAACCCGAATACAGGCGGAAGCGAAAGGCGAAACCGCCGACCAGCGTGCCGAGGTTGAGGTTGAAGGCATAGCTCACGAAGGTCACAGCCATCACCTTCCATGCGGGCAGTCCGTGCGAGGTCCAGGCACGCCCGAGCAAGTCATAGCTGCTGTAGATGCCATAGCTCAGTGCGGCGAAGGCGGCCGCCGCGAAAATGCTCGAGGCGGGAAGCCCCGCGATGACATCGAGTACCTCGCCCCATTCGATGTGGCGCGCCTGTGAGTACAGCAGAGTCGCCACGCCGGCAAAGAATACGAGCGTGAGCACGCGGCGAACGCGCGGCCACCACCGCGTGTGCTGGGCCTGCTGCTCTTCGGCCGGGCGCAGGGCGGAGGTGGCGCGGTTCATGACACGGGGCAATCGGCCTCGTGCCGTTGGTCGCCTGCGGTCACCACGTTTTCACCGCTGCGCCAATGCCATGGCATTGGCGACGATGCTTCACCGCTCGCACCCTGCGCAGACAAGGGGACGGCGTTGTCATTGACTGCAAACTCACGTGCTGGCGTGAGGACGGGCTTGTGCGCAGGCAGCCAGCCGGCCCAGGCGGGAAATCGCCGGATGAGGTGAAAGGCGAAGTAGCTTGCCGCAAGCCTCCACCACGATCGGTCCATTTCTCTTTTCGGATCGATCTCATTGCAGCTCTTTTCCATCAGGGCTTTCAGATGCTCGCGCAGCACGGCGGCGAACCCCCGGTCTCGAATGATCACGTTGGCTTCGAGGTTGAGCGCGAGGCTCAGCGGATCGAGGTTGCTCGATCCGACCGTGGCCCATTCGTCGTCAGCGAGCGCGACTTTGGCGTGCAGCGGCCGTTCGCAGTATTCAAAGATCCGCACACCCGATCGCAGCAGATGGTCGTAGAGCATGCGTGCCGCGATCTTCACAATCGGCATGTCGGGGTGTCCCTGCAGGATGAGGGACACGCGCACGCCACGCTGCGCCGCCCGGCGCAATTCCTTGAGCAGGCGATAGCCGGGGAAGAAGTAGGCGTTGGCGATGAGCACCTCGTGTCGCGCCGCGCGCAGGGCAATGCGGTAGTGGCGCTCAATGTCGTCGCGATGTTCACGGTTGTCGCGCGTCACGAAGAGTGCTGCCGCATCGCCTGCAGCCTGACCGCCGTGCGAGACCTGCGCCTTGTCCCTGCGCCACCACCGCAGCCGACCCTGACCGGGTGAGACGGCCTCGTGCACGAAGTGATGGATCTCCTCGACGATCGGCCCCTTCACCTCTACGGCGTAGTCCTGCTTGGCCTCGGGGCCGTAGTCGGCGAGATGATCCGCGGAATAGTTGATGCCGCCGACGAAGGCCTTCGCGCCGTCGACAACCACGATCTTGCGGTGCATGCGGCGAAAGAGGTTGGTGCGCAGGCGGCCGAAGAGCCGCGGCCGCGCATCGAAGACGTGAAAGCGCACGCCCGCCGATGTCAGCGATTCAATGAAGCCGGCGGTCAGGCCTGGCGAGCCGTAGCCGTCGACGGTCACGTCCACTTGCACGCCGCGCCTGGCCGCATCGAGCAGGCATCGCTGCAAGGCGAGACCGACTTTGTCCTGGAAGAGGATGAAGGTCTCGATGATCACTTCGTGCCTGGCCGACTCGATGGCTTCGAAGACGGCAGGGAAAAACTCTTCGCCGTTCTCCAGCAGGCGAAAGCGGTTGCCCGTTTTCCAACGCGTGTTCACAGCAGAACCTCCGCTGCGAGCGGAGCATGGTCCGACAGGTGCGACCACGGCCGGTTGGGCAACACGATGGGCCGGTGCACGGTGGCATTGCGTACGTAGATGCGGTCGAGCTGAAAGAGTGGCAGTCGCGCCGGGAACGTCTTGGCGGCATGGCCGTTGGCGTGCACGAAGACTTCACGCACTCCAGCGCATTTCTCGAGCTGCCGGTGCCCGCGCATGCGCCAGTCGTTGAAGTCGCCGGCGATCACGAGCGGCGCCTCGGGTGGCAGTTCGTTGATCATCTTGCACAGCAGTTCGATCTGCTGTTGCCGATGTCCTTCTTGCAGACCGAGGTGGATGCAGATTGCATGTACCTCGATGTTGTGTTCTGGAAGTTGGCATATGCAGTGCAGCAGACCGCGCTCTTCGGTCTTGCCGACGGACACATCCCGGTTTTCGTGACGCACGATCGGAAACTTCGACAACACCGCATTGCCGTGATGCCCATTTGGATAGACCGCGTTGCGGCCGTAGGCGTAGCTCGTCCACATCGTGTCGGCGAGGAATTCGTAATGCGAATTCGACGGCCAGTTGGCGATCCGGGCGGCGTGCAGGTCGTGGCTGCCCATCACTTCCTGCAGGAAGACAATGTCCGCGGACACCGCGTGAACGGCGTCGCGCAGCTCGTGCAGGATGAATCGACGGTTGAAGATCGTGAATCCCTTGTGAGTATTCACGGTCAGGATGCGAAACGAAAGGGTGGTCGGATTCTTGGTCATGGGCATTCATGCCGTGCACGCGGCGTATGCCGAAGACGAGGCAAGCACCGTTCCCGACTGAGAGGCTGAGCCTCTGAGCCGATGCGGCGGGATCGCCGATTGCTCCATGGAGGTCGTCCCTGGGCCTAGGAGACCATCATGCGGTTTCGCACCCTGTTTCTCTTTGCAGTGCTGGCGCTCACGGTGTTGTTCGCATTGCTGAACTGGCAAGCCTTCACCACGCCGACGACCTTGTGGCTTGTGTTCGGCACGGTCGAGGCGCCCATCGGCGCGATCATGCTGGCGGTGACCTTCCTGCTCGGTGCGATGTGCTTGGCCTTCCTGATCTACGTGCAGGGCGCCGCGCTGATGGATTCACGACGGCACGCGAAAGAGCTGCAATTGCAGCGTGACCTGGTCGACAAAGCCGAGGCTTCGCGTTTCACGGAACTGCACAGCTTCGTGAACGCTGAAATGCGCGCAGCGGCACAGATCAATGCCGACATGCTGGCCCAGATTCTGGCGCGAATCGATCAGCTCGAGCAGCACAACAGCGTTGCGCTGCAGGAAACCGGAAATTCGCTATCGGCCTACATCGGCGAACTCGAAGACCGGCTCGAACATCGGCGAACACCCAACGGCTCTGCGAACGATCCGGCGCACTGACGTTTCGGCTGCGACACCCCGCGGCGTGAGCCGCCGCGGGAGGCTGCGTGTGTCGCCGCTACGAACTCAGAGGCTGCGGCCGGATGATGGCGACAGCGGCGCCCAGTGGATCGAACATCGCGGCGAAGCGGCCCACGCCCGCCACCTCGGTGGGTGGCATGAAGACCTTGGCGCCGAGCTTCGTGGCCTTGGCCGCGCTGGCATCGCAGTCTTCTACGTGCACGTAGGGCATCCACATCGGGGGCGTGGCAGCGTCCGGTGTCTGGAAGACGCCCCCGCGCGACTTGTCGCCGGTCTTGAGGATGAAGTAGTCACCTTGCTCGCCTACGTTCATCACGTCATGGGTGTAGCCGAACGTGCCTTCATAGAAGGCGAGTGCGCGTTTGACATCGGGTGTCCAGAGCTCGTTCCAGACCCAGCTTCCGAAGGGTGCCTTTTCCACATCGGGGGCATCGCCATCGAGCGAGGTCCACAAGCAGAAGTTGGCACCGGTCGGGTCGGTCAGGCCCGCGCCGCGGCCCACGGTGGGGAAGTCGGTGGGTGGGAGGGTCGCCTTGGCGCCGTTAGCCGTGGCACGCGCGAAGCTCTTGTCCACATTGTCGACCGACATGTAGGAGATCCAGTGGTTCGGCATCCCCGGCTCGGCGGTGCGCAAGCCGCCGATGCCCTTATCGCCGTTCTGGATCATGTAGTAGGTTTTGTCACCCATCGGCATGCTTTCGACGTGCCAGCCGAAAAGTTGCTGGTAGAAAGCCCGGGCCTTCGCGATGTCGTTCGAGACTTGCTCGAACCAGACGAACTTGCCGGGCAGACGCGAAACGGTGGAAGCCATGGCAGACCTTTCGATGTGGGTGAATAGTGGACGTTAGATCATTGGGGCTGACTTGAAAAGCGGGTTCCAAGCAAAGCCACGTTCGCGTGGGTTGTTCTACGTGACTATGGTGAACTTTGGGTTCGTTTGGCTTCATGCATTGGGGACGCAAGGGCGTGGCGCTCAGGCGCTTTGACATTTGGCGTCTTTCGCTTGGGTCGGACACGGTCTGGCGTCAAAGCGCACAAGCGCTGCGCGCTTGTCAAGCCCCGGACTAGATCGATCAGTAGCACGAAGCCTACGCCACACTCAACGATGAGTAGGGCCGCGCCGATCGGGAAGAAAAACAGGCTCACCAATCCGACGCCAATCAACATCCAGAGACTGAAGGCCATAGCACCTGCAAGCTTGATCCGCCTATCAAGATTCCAGAATTTGCGTTGCTCTGACCCGGAAGCCGTGTAGGCATCCCTGGTGGCGTCAAACCGAACATAGGACTTGGCGTAACGGATGTCGTGCAATATTTGACTGGGATTGAGTCTGGCTGTGGCAAACGCAATCTCGTTCTCGTCGTAGCGATATCCGTAAGCGAGCTGAAATTCCAACTCGTTGAGCAAAGCTGGGCATTTCACATGTTTGCCGCCGCACAGCGATTGCCTGAGCCATTGCAATCGCGTCGTTTTCAGCTTCAGTGCTCGCCCTTGTACCCAGTACGCCCCACCCATGTACGTGACAACCGTTGCAAGCACGGCCCCCACGCCAGTGATGATTGCGGGGAACGGCGATGGCGCGACACACGCCAGAGCGCGCATCGCGGAGGTTGCACTATCGAGACAGGCCATGGCATCGCTGATCACTGCCTCTACTCCTTGTGTACTTGTCGATGGTCGATTGCAGCATCGCGCCGCAGGTGGTCTTGTGGCCTTCATAGGCCACAGGCGTGCCATTGATCGTGTGGCTCGGATCGCCCTCGGCAATGGTGCAATCTTCGTGACCGTGCTTGGGGCAATTGCATGCGTCGCCCTTGAGTGCCACGGCGATGCTGTCCACGGTGAAGTGCGGGGCCCCACTGACGGTCACTTGGCCGCCGTGATCGGTGGGGTCGCCGAGGCGAATGATTTTCTTGGTCATAGTCAGGCCTTGTCAGTGGGAGGTGTGTCGTCGGCGTCCCGAGGCGATGCGGTCACAGGCGTCTCGCCGGCAGGCGTGGTGTCCATGAGTGCAACCGCTACGGGCGGCGTGGTGCCGGTAGCGATAGGCGCTTCCGGCGGGGTGCCGTAGCCCACCAGCTTCCACATCGTGGGGCCTCGATAGACGGGCTGCTCGCCTCTGAGCCGGTCCAGCAAGCCTGCCTTGCCCAGCTTCGCTACCTGGGGCATCCGCTCGCCGGCCTTGATGTGCTGGCGTCGGGCGGCGTTGACCGTGTCATCGTCCACGGACTCCCACCAGCCGGTTTGCACACAGGCGCGGCCGGTGGCGGCGAGTTCGCCGAGGGGCGCATTGGGCGGTGTGGCGTCGCTGGTCTTGACTCCGCCGCCCGTCGGGCGAACGCGGATAGACGCGGTGAGCTTGTCCCACAGCGCGACGGCTTCTTCGTCGGTGAGGCTGGGCTTGGTGGCTCCGGCCCCGTCGTGCTCGACGCCGGTCTTGAACTGGATATCGGCGTAGGGGTTGAACACGTCGTAGGCAACTCCGGTGAACTTCATCCAGAAGTCATGATGACCATGCGAGCCCTCTTCATCCGGGGTTCGTGTCAAGATCTCGTAGCCGGTTTTCCAGTCGTGGATTTGCCGTTTGTCTCTGCGAAAGAATTTGAGCGCCGCATAGGGATTGCCCTTGCCGGACTTCTTCGCTTCTTCTTCCGTGCGCTTGAGTTGTCCTTCCAGCGAGTCGCCGCTCGTGTCGTGCGGGTTCGCGGGCGCCGTGTAGATGGACAAATGAGCGTCGGGAAATTGCTTCAGTCGGAAGCCGATGCGGATGTGCTCGGGATCGGGCTTCTCCTTGCCGGCCCCGGGTTTGTCGGGCAGGAACGCGTGGTCGATGCACAAGCCAGGTTCGGCAGGCACTTCGGTTTCGAGATGCGGCCTCAGTCGAAGAACCATCTCGTTGACTTCGGTCAAAGTGCGTTCCTTGTCCCGCTGGTCCGCAAACGTGCTCACCAAGAGCAGATCTTTCCCCATTGCGGAGAAGGACTCAATCCGAAACTCTCCATCAGTGTCGGCTTCTCGCTGGCTGATCACGATGCGCTGACCTTGCTTGGCACCAACCAAGGTCTCGAAGTACATGGGGAGCTTCTTGAACGTCGGAAAACGGATGTCCGCCTTTAGCTCCGCTTCCCGATGGGCTACGCGTTCCACGACTAGCTGGCCAGAGTCCTCAAAGACGTCAACGGTTAGTGGGGTCATTGCTTGTCCCCAAATCAATTCCATAGTTTCCGGCACATCAATTACGAATCGGCCGAAGCACACAGTTTTCGTTCTCGCAAACAAAGGCTGCAATCGCGGGCTCAAGTTAGTCATGTTTGGCGTCTTCCAGGATTTTGGATAGGGGTCGCAGGCGGCGAGCATCGCCGCTGTGCTCAGAAGTGCTGCCATGCAGAGGCGCATGATCTTCATGGGCAGTCCTTCCACTTGGCTTGCTGTGCAATGCGCACGATGCTGTAGAGCGTGGAGGCCACGGCGCGCGGATCTTTGTAGCTGCCTTGATGCTCGTAGCCCGTCTGGCGAAAGACGCCCTTGAACCTGCCGCTGCGCAACTGATGGTCAGAAGATCGTACCGGCACCGTCTGATCACCCAGTTCGGTCGGAGGCAGGATCGTGGCTTGAATGGGCATGGGCGTCGTGGCTCCGGGGCCACGTGCAAACGCCTTGTTCGGCTTGGCTTCATCCCATCGCACCAAGTCCAGCCGGCCCTGCCGCGTGTCGCCGAGGATGGGCCACGTGTCCCACCCGGTGGTGTCGCCGCAGTTCCTGCTGATATCCCACACCACGTTGCCGAAGCTCAGGTGTTCTGGATCGGCACCGTAGTGGGCGTAACTGCAGTCGTGGTATGTGTCAGTTATGGCTTGGTGAAAGCCTTTCGCACGCTGAATCTTCTTGACTGTTTCATTCCAACTGGAGAGTGCCGGAGGCAGATCGGCCGGATTGATCCACTCCTCCCTGATGAGCGAATACCACTTGCCACGCACCTTGTAGATTTCCTCATACGGGTCGCCCTTTTTCGGCCAAGCGTCCAGGCGATGTCCATCGTGTGTGACCTGCAGCCACTCATTGCCATAGGCCTGGGTAGGGAGCAATTCCAATCCGCCGGGCGCATTGGCCAGTACCGCCGTCACCTCGTCTCCCATATTGCCTGCCACTTTCGAGCCGACGCTGGCCTCGATGCCATGCATGATCCCGGGGTCTTCAAACCCGGCCCTGATGCGCTTGTAGGCCGCAGCGGCGCCGATGGCCGGCTGGGCACCATGCACGATGCCCAGCACGCTGTCCTTTAGGCCGCCATAGTCGGGATGGATGAGCGCGCGTCCCACCATCCCGCCCATGCTGTGGGTGACAACAATCACCTTGGGGCACTCGAAGCCTGAATCGTTCAGGCTTTTCATCACCGCTGTGATGCGCGCGCCAATCGCCTTGGCGCTCACGCCGTTGGATTGCAGCCAGTTGTAGCCGAACGCGTACACCGGGAACCAGCAACCCGTGGCGACTTTCTTCAGTTCCTCTTCGGTCAGGGGCTGCTGTGGCAAGGTGGCATCGGGCCGCCATGCGCTTGGATTGACGCCTACCACGTCTTGCCAGGCGGGCTGCATCTTGCCGTTCGAGAAAGTGCCATTCAGTCGCGATTCCAGGTGCTGAAGCAACTCCCCGTAGCTCTTGAAGTACACCTCGCCCCAGCCCCGTATGCGAGCCTTTTGCACCGCGGTGCGGCGTATTTCCTTGTCCTTCGTCGGCGGGTCGTCGGCCAGCAGCGCGGAGGTGAAATCACTTGCGAGCTTGACGTTGCCGTGGCGGCCGTCACCACTCTCATCACTTGGGCCATTTGGGTTGTAGATGTCCACTGCGGTCGTGGCTGGGTCTAGGCGCAACTGGCGCTCGCGTGGACTGACTGTGGAGGCGGCATGCGCGCTGGTGGCACCAAGATCATCGGGTCGCCATGCCTTGTTGTCGGTCTGGCCGAGGCGTCGTATGCGCTCTGGATTGGTGATGCGCAGGTTCGAGCCCATGATGCCGGGCAGGAAGATGATGGGCAGCACGCGCTTGGGCAGAAAGACGGCGCACTGGTGCGACGTGTCGGCCTTCGGCGTGGCGAAGCCCTCAACCTTCTGGTTGGCGTAGGAGCTCGTGTTGGCAGGGAGTTTGAAACCTTCGGTCATGGCAGTGGGTTGGTGTTGTCGGTGCGGGCCGGTGCGAGGTCAGTCGTACAGCGGCTCAATGATGTAGCGGCCAAAAGCGATGCTGAGCGGGAAGCGCTGGGTCAAGCCATGTTCGTCGGTCTTTCCATCGAAACTCTGGCCTTCTTCGGTCGTGACGCGATAGCGCTGGTGGGGCATGGGTTCGTCGGTGCCCATGTGGCGCAGCACGATTCTCTGGTCGTACTGCACGTCCTTGGCCGCCAGCACGTTGCTCGGTCCGGCCACACTGCCCGGCCCGTCAAACGTGAAGTTCGATGCTTTGGCTGCAAACTCGCCCGTGGCATTGAAAGTGATCTTGCCGTCCTGGAGCGTGACCTCCGCGCCCCTGGTGCGCCAGACGATTCCATCGGGCGCTTCGGCAATGATCTGGCCGCCGCTGGAGTAGATGTGCACCCTCTCACTGGCGCCGATCTCAATTGGCCCCTTGAGCGCGAGCAACTTGAGCGCGCCCATGGCAGCCACGATCTTCGCGCCCAGGCGATGCGCGAACAGCGAGATGGACTCGGCCGCGCGCACCGCATACCGCTTGCCCGCGCTGAGTTGGATGTGTTGCGCGGCCACGAGGTCGAGGCTCTTGCCTGCACTGAGCGTGGCGGACTCGGGCGTCGCTGCAACGATGCCGGCTGCGGCCGACAGGCCGATGATGGGCTGTCCACCGCCTGCTGCATTGGGCGCGGTGTTGGAGCCGTTCTGCCAGTGGTCGACGTGATCGCGCAACTGCTGCTGTGCAGCGGTGTCGGTGCCATCGGCCTGGTTGTCCGAGGCTGACTGGCCTTGCGCGGTGGCTTGCGCCAGCGCAGCACTCAGGTGCCCCGCCAACTCTTCGCAGCTCAGTTGGTGGCCTGTAGCGTTGGGCCGCGCGTAGGTGCTCAGCAGCATCGCCATGGCCGCGCGCAGTGCGAGGCTGCTGTCGGTGCGGCCTTCGAAACCCTCGCCGCGCGGCTCGGTTTTCCCTTCGTTCATCGGCGTGCTCAAGCAGCCCATGTTGATCTGGGTCGCCGCGTGGTCCGTGCCGAGCTGGGTGCTGATCTTGCCGTGGGTGTCGTTGAAGCGCAGTTGCTGCTGTTGCTGTCCGTTAAGCTCTTGCGTCACGACCCCGTTCAAGGCACCGTTGTTCGGAAGGCTGCCCAGGTGGTCGAAGCGTGGCGGGATGTTGCGTGCGTTGTAGCGGCATCCGGTAATCACGGGCCGGTCCACGTCCCCCTGCTCCCAGCCCAGAGAAACTTCCATGCCTGCCCGTAGCGGGAAGATGATTCCGAACCCGTTGCCCGCCCACATGTAGTCCACGCGCACCCAGGCGGTGGTGTCATGGGTCTGGGCAGACTCGTCGTCCAGCGGGTCCAGGCCGAGGATGCGCACCTTGACGCGGCCGAGTTCGTCGCACTGGACCGGTTCGCCCTCCGCGCCCAGGACCACCGCCGTCATCAGCGGCATGCGTGGCAGGTCGGTCTCGGGGTTCCACGCCGGCACGATGGCGCTGTCGCGGCGTACCGCAGTGAATCGATTCGTGTAGCGCTGTTCGCCGTCCTTGCCACCTTGGGAGCGGCCCACCCAGCCGCGGATGCTCGTCTCGCTGGACGCCAGCAGCGCCTGCGCGCGTTCGTTGAGCTCTTTCGCAAAATTGTTCTCGCATTCGTGCTGCATGCGCAGCGTGACGAAGCCGCGTTCGTGCGCCGGCAGGGTGTCGATCTGCGGGTGGCCGTCGATGCGGTTCCATTCGCCCACGGCCTGATCGCGTACGCCGCCGATGCCGTGCAGGCATGACGCCCGGGCGTCGATGCGCCGCATGTCCAGGCGGGTCAGCCGCTCGTGGTGGTCCCAGGAATCGCCGGCGTGGGGCAGTTCGATGCGCGCGTCCACCAGCGCTGCGGCCAGGCGGTTGCCGCTCGTGCCCTGGTCGACGCCGCTGATGCCGTTTTCCACGTCCACGCGGGCAGCATCGTGGTCGTAGCTGCTGCGCACCACGGCGCCGCCCACGAGCGTTCGGGCGGGGGCCAGCAGGTTGATGGAATCGCGCTCCTCGGTGCCGTCGCGGCGCTGGTAGCGCACTGCGCCAGCAGCGTTCTCGGGCAGCTTCGATGCGTCGTCGAACAGCACGAGTTCCTGCATCGGGTAGTCGTCTTTCTGCCCGGGGCGGAAGAACCAGGAGATGCCATTGCGCCGCAGCAGGCGACGGATGAATTGGGCATCGCTTTCGTGGCACTGAAACGTGAAGGCGCGCTGCGGGTAGCGGGCCTCGTCGATGCCCGGCAGCAGGTAATCGAAGGCCTGGGCCAGTGCGGGAAAGCGCTGGCGCACACCGTCGAGCACGATCCGCACGACTTCCAGCGGGCTCTTGTTGAGGAAGATGCGGTTGCTGCAGCGCCAGTCCAGCACCGCGAAGGCGTCGCGGCCGGTGAGCTGCAAGGTGGTGAGGCTGCCGTCGGATTGGCCCTGCACGACGTCGGTGACGATGGTGCAGAAGCGGCGCAGTTCGCCCCGGTCGGTGACGAGTTGCGCTTCCATGGGCAGGCCCAGGAGTTCTTCGAGCGGCAGGTCGGCGCGCGGGGTCAGACAGGTGATGTGCGCCGTCGTGCCCTGGCACACGGCTTCGGTGATGTCGATGCGGTGCGGCAGGAGCAGGTCCTGGAACAACCGGCCTTGCTGGCCTGCGAAGGCCAGGCGCACGGGTCGGTTGTTCTGGTCGAAGGGTGGCTCGGCGAAGGGGGTGGTGAATTTGACGATGTCGACGAGGTCGGCGAGGTTCATGGGGCGGGAAGGGATGAGATCAGTACAGAGGCGACGTACAGGAGCGAACGGTGGCAACCGTCGCATTGCGTCCCTGTTATCGATGCAGCGGGCGACTGTACGTGCGCAGACACAGGCGCCCCATCACCCATCTGGGGGAGTCGGTGGCACTAAGCGCAAAGGGCGTAAGCGAGCGCGCTCGCCCCCGTTCACAAATTGCCCGCTCCGGGTTGCCGGGTTGCCACCCACGCCGTGGCTGCAAGAGCCTTGCCGCGTGACTGCGCGACGAAGGGTCAACCCCTATCGGAGAGAGACCGGCGCAACAAGCCAACTTACCAAATTCACGCCTTCGGCGGTTCGATCTCTGGCGCCTTCAACGCCGGATTCGGCCCCCCGGGCGGCGGCGCATTCCGCGCGTGATGGTGGTGGTGCTTGAACAGTGCCTGAATCTTCTGCACAGCGTCATCCACGAAAGTGAAGATCACGGGAATCACCAGCAAACTCAGGAACGTGGAGGTGATCAACCCGCCGATCACGACGATGGCCATTGGCGAACGGAAGCTCGGGTCCACGCCCAGGCCGATCGCGATGGGCAGCATGCCGGCGGCCATGGCAATGGTGGTCATCACGATCGGGCGGGCGCGCTTGTGGCAGGCGTCGAGCAATGCTTCCATGCGCGTCATGCCGCGGTCGCGCCGGGCCATGATGGCGTACTCCACCAGCAAGATGGAGTTCTTGGTCGCGATGCCCATGAGCATGATCAAGCCGATCATTGATGGCATCGACACGGCGGTGTGCGTGAGGAAGAGCGCGAGGAAGGCGCCCGGGATCGAGAGAAACAGCGCCATCAGGATCGTGATCGGCTGCACGAAGTCTTTGAACAGCATCACGAGGACGATGTAGATGCACATCACACCGGTCAGCATCGCGAGGCCGAAGCTCGAGAACAACTCGGCCATGGCTTCGGCATCGCCCACGCTGCGCTGGATCACGCCCGGCGGTAGCTTGGCGAGGCTCGGCAAGGCAAGTGCTCTCTTTTCCACTTCGCCAAGTGGCTGGCCGTTGAGTTCGATCTCGAAGTTGATGTTGCGCAGCCGGTCGTAGCGGTCGATCTGCGCGGGCCCGCTGTCGATGCCGAAGGTCGCGACGTTGCCAAGCATCACCGGCCCCTTGGCGCCGGGCACCGACAGGCGCGACAGCAGTTCGAGGTCGGTCCGGGCGTCGGCGGTGAGCTTCACCACCACGGGCACCTGCCGCTGCGACAGGTTGAGCTTGGCAAGTGCCTGGTCGTAGTCACCCGACAAGGCGATGCGCAGCGTGTCGGCGATAGCCGCAGAGGTGACGCCCAGGTCGGCGGCACGAGCGAAGTCCGGCCGCACGATGACTTCGGGCCGCACAAGACTGAGCGTGGACGTGACGGCGCCGATGCCGGGGATGCTGCGCAGATCGCGTTCCACGAGCCGCGCCTGGTCGGCCAGCACGCGGCCGTCTTCACCCGCGAGCACCAGCAGGAACTTCTCTGATGAGCCGCCGAAGCCGACCTTCACACGCGCACCGGGCAACGCCACGAGGGCTTCGCGCAATTGCGATTCGATCGCCTGCTTGCTCACGCCGCGGCGCTCGCCGCGAGGCGTCATGTTGATGGTGAGCGTGGCCTTGCGCACCTCGGGAGCGCCGCCGGGCATGAATGGATCGCTGCCGGTGGCGCCGCCGCCGATGGCCGTGTAGATGAGCTTGATGTGCGGGTTTTTGGAGACGATCTGGCGTGCCTGCTCGGCCGCCGCGGCGGTCTGGCTGTAGGTGCTGCCCGGCGCAAGCGTGACGCTCACCTGGGTCTGCGACAGGTCGTCGGGCGGGATGAAGCCAGTGGGCAACAACCCGACGAGGGCGAATGACGCGACCGTGAAGCCGATGGCGGCGAGCGACACCTTGATGCGGTGCTTGAATGCCCATGCTGCCCAGCGCATGTACATCGCCATCCACGCCGGATCGGCGTGTTCCGGCTGCGGCTTGAGGATGTAGGCGGCCATCATCGGCGTGAGCATTCGTGCCACCACCAGCGAGAAAAAGACTGCGATGGCGGCGGTCCAGCCGAACTGAACGAAGAATTTGCCGGGCACGCCCGCCATGAAGGCGGTGGGCAGGA
Organism: Rhizobacter sp.; assembly: GCA_021153565.1. GTDB lineage: Bacteria > Pseudomonadota > Gammaproteobacteria > Burkholderiales > Burkholderiaceae_C > Albitalea. Next base: position 9,715 of record JAJKJU010000183.1, on the reverse strand, counting down.
AGACGGCGATCAGCGTGAAGCTCGTGGCAATGACGGCGAGGCCGATTTCATCCGCTGCTTCCATCGCGGCCTGGAATGGTGACTTGCCCATTCGCAAGTGCCGCATGATGTTCTCGATCTCGACGATCGCGTCATCGACCAGGATACCGACCACCAGCGACAGCGAGAGCAGCGTCACGACGTTGATCGTGAAGCCGAACCAGTACATCGCCGCGAAGGCTGGAATCACCGACAGTGGCAAGGCTGTGGCCGACACCAGCGTCGCACGCCAGTTGCGCAGGAAAAGCCACACGACAAGCACTGCGAGGGCGGCGCCTTCGTACAGCAGGGTCATCGAGCCGTTGTAGTTCTCGACCACCGGGTCGACGAAGTTGAAGGCTTCGGTGAAGAGGATCTCCGGGTGCGCCACTTTGAGCCGCTCGAGCTCGGCGCGCACGCCGTTGGCCACGTCGACCTCGCTGGCGCCGCGGCTGCGCACAATCTCGAAGCCCACGACGGGCTTGCCGTTGAGCATCGCGCCCGAGCGTTGCTCGGCCACGGTGTCGCGCACGGAGGCGACTTGGTCGAGCCGCACGTGGCGGCCGTCGCTCAAGGCGATGTCCATGGCGCCGAGTTCTTCGGCGGATTGCACGGTGGCAATGGTGCGCACCGATTGCTCGGCCCCGCCCACGTCGGTGCGGCCGCCGGCAGCTTCGCGCTGCGTTTGCTTCAACTGGCGCGAGATGTCGGCTGCGCTGGTGTTCAAGGCCTGCAATCGCAGCGGATCGAGTTCGACCCGCACTTCTCGCGACACGCCGCCCACACGGGACACGCTGCCCACGCCCCGTACGCTCAACATCGAGCGCGAGATCTGGTTGTCGACGAACCACGACAGCGCCTCGTCGTCCATGCGCGACGACGCAACGGTGTAGGTGAGGATGGGTGTGCCCGCGAGCTCCATCTTCGTGATGACCGGGTCGCGCATATCGCCGGGCAAGTCGGAGCGCACGCGCGAGACGGCATCGCGCACATCGTCCACCGCTTGCTGAGTGGGCTTTTCAAGGCGGAACTCGACCGTGATCGTCGCAACGCCGTCCTGCACCGCGGTGTAGATGTGCTTGACGCCTTGCACCGTGGAGACGGAGTTCTCGATCTTGCGTGCCACATCGGTTTCCAGCTGCGCGGGCGACGCGCCCGGAAGCGACGCTGAGACGATGACGGTGGGCAGGTCGATGTCCGGGAAGTTCTGGATCTTCATCGCCTTGAAGCTCATCATGCCCACGATCGTGAGCATGATGAACAACAGCATCGATGGGATAGGGTTGCGTATGCACCAGGCAGAAACGTTCATCGCCATCCCCTTATTTGTTCACCCTGGTGGTGATGGCACTGGCAGTCTTGACGCCAGCCTTGACTGGCATGGCATCTGCCACGCGCACCGTGTCGCCATCCACGAGGAAGCTGGCGCCAGAAGCAACGACACGTGTCGTTGCGTCGATGCCGCCGGTGACTTCCACGCGGTCGCCGACGCGTCGGCCGACGCTGATCTTGGTCTCGGCGACCTTCGAATCGGGCCCCACGCGCATCACGTAGCTGAACCCTTCGCGCCGAAGCACCGCACTTTGCGGCAGCGTGAGGCCCTCGCCCGAGCCGATCTCGAAGTCGCCTCGCGCGAACATGCCGGCCTTGGCCTCGCCGTTGCCCGTCATGTCGACGTAGACGATGCCGTTGCGCGTCTTGTCGTCGACCGTGGGCGCCACCATTCGCACCTTGCCCGGAATGTGGCCGCCGCTGGGCGTGCTCACCTGGACCGCGACGCCAGGCTTGATGCGTGCAAGGTCGCTCGCGGTCACTTCGGCGCGCCATTCGAGGCGGCCCCCGCGAATCAAGCGGAACATTTCCGTACCCGCCGGCATCACCGCGCCGATGGTGGCGCTGCGTGAGGAGATCACGCCGCTGTCGGGCGCGAGCACCTTGGTCTGCTGGAGTCGGAGTTGCTGGGTCTTCGCGGCGGCTTGCTGCGCATCGAGCCGAGCCTTCGCCGTGCGTTCGGCAGTGAGGTACTGGTTGATCTGCTGTGCGCTCAAGGCGCCTGTGGTCGACAACTCGCGTGCCCGCTGTGCGTTGGCGGATGCTTCGGCAAGGGTGGCCTCGGCCTCAGCCACGGCGGCACGCGTCTGGTTCAGCTCGGCCAGGACGGTGTCCGGCGCGAAGCTCGCAAGCACCTGGCCGCGTTTGACGATGTCGCCGACGTTCACGCGCACGTCGGCCAGCCGCAGGCCGTTCGCCTCAGTGCCGACGATGGCCTCCTGCCACGCGGCAATGTTGCCGTTGGCGCTGATCTTCAGCGGAATGGCCAGGGTCTGCGGCGTGGTGGTCGTGACGGTCAGGGCGGCCTTGGGTGCCGAGGCTGGCGCCTTGGGCTCGTCCGCGGCACGCGCGCCGAAGGCGATGAGGCCTGTGGCCAAGACGCCCGAGGCGATGACAACGGACAGGGCGGCTGCGATGGGTTTGCGCTGGATCTTCATGGTGTGACTTTGTTCGGTGTGGTCATTTCGACGTTGTCGCTCGCGGCGCCGGCGGTTTGCAGGTCTGCCGCGGTCCAGCCGCCGCCGAGGGCGCGGTACAGCGTGATCCAGGCGGCGACGCGTTCGCGCTGCAACTCAATCAGCTGACTTTCGGCCTGTACAGCGGTCCGGCGCGAGTCTTCGAGTTCGAAGAGGCTCGTGAGGCCGCCGCGAAAACGCGCTTCCGTGGCGCGGTATGACGCGCGGAAACCTTCAGCCGCGATGCGTGCGTCTTCGCTGCGAGAGGCCGTACTTTGAAGTTGCACAAGGGCCTCCTCGACTTCGCGCACCGCATGGCGAAGCTTGCCGCGGTAGGTTGCCGATGCTTCGTCGTAGCGTGCACGTGCCGCATCGACATTGGCCGCACGCGTGCCGCCGTCGAAAATCGGTAGGGTCACGCTCAGCGGTCCGATGGACCAGAGCGTGCCATTGGTCGACGCCCCACCGGATTCGAAGCGCCCGGCGGTGAGCGACCCGTTGAGGCTCACGCGCGGCATGCGTTGCGCGCGTGCCTGCGACACGTCGGCGCTGGCGGCAACGAGGTCGCGCGCGGCAGCGTACAGGTCGGGGCGCTGGCTGAGCGCCTCACCCGGGACGGCCGTGACAACAATCTCCGATGGCTGGGGCAACACCGCTTTGCGCGGCGCGAGCTGCAAACGCAAGGCCGCCTCATCGATGCCCGTCAACGCAACCAGCACCTTCACGTCGATGTCGCACTGCGCACGCTGAGCAGTGAGCTGTGCCGATGCCTGCGCCGCACTGGCACGGGCGAGGGCTTCGGTGGCGGGCGCCTGGAAGCCCGACTTGGCGGTGAGCTGTGTGAGTCGCGCGGTTTCGGCTCGCGATGCAGCGTCGGCCTGTGACTGTTCTGCCTGCGCTTCGCAGGCGCGCAAGGCCAGGTAGTTCGTGGCGGTCTCCGCGGCGACGGACACCCGCGCCTCATGCCAGCCGGCCTGCGCACCTTCGAGGCGGGCCTGTGCCGCGGTGCGACCTGCGCGGCCGCCGCCAAAGACATCGATCTCCCAGGCAGCCTGAAAGTCTGCGGATGCGGTGGTGCCGACCGGCGTGATGAAGTCTTGCCGACCGCGCACGAGGCTCGCTGTTGCATTGGCGTTGGGCCCCAGCGCAGCGCCCGCCGCGGTTCGCGTTGCGCGTGCCTGTGCGATGCGCGACCGAGCGGACGCGAGCGTCGGGCTCACGTTCTCGGCGGCGGTGATCAACTCTGCGAGCGCAGGGTCGTCAAACTGCTGCCACCACCGGGTGAGGTCGGTGGTCTGGCCCTGGTGGGGCAGGGGGGCTTCCCATCGCGCGGGTGCCGTCGGCGTGGACGCGGCGTCCGTGGTTGGCGTGCCGGCGCAGGCGCTCAGCAGGAACGCGGCTGCAAGGCTCGCTGTCAGGGGTGTTCGAAGCGTATGCGGATCGCGCAGCATGGCAACGGCGGGTCGTTCATTCATTGCTTGTTTTTCCTCTTGCGGAAGGCGATGTCGACGCCCCCGCTCAGTTGGCACGCCTTCTTGCGGCGCTTGGCGTCGGCTTCGATCATGGCTTGCGCGTACATCACGAGTCGCTCACCCCAGAGGTCCACCGCGTCATGCGTGGCAGACAGTTGAGGCGCAAGCGCCTCGATCACGTCGCGGCTCACAAAGAGATGCACGCCGAGCCCGGCGATGGACACCGCAAGCCGGTGCACCTCGTCGTCGGCCTCTTGCAACCCGAAGTGTCTGCACAGCAGTGCGACCAGCGCGGCGTGCATGGGCTTGATGCCGTTGGCGATCTCTTCTTCCCACAGTCCTGTGGGTTCGAGCATTTCGCGGCAATGCAGCTTGATGCACAGCCGCGCAGTCTCGTCATGTTTCAAGGGCGCGATGAGGCCATTCATCATGCACGGCAGAGCGTCTTTCAGCGAACAAGTGTCGTTGAACAATGCCGACATGTCCTGCGGCGGCGCTTCGATCGGCTCCAGGAACACGGCACGATAAAGACCCGCCTTGTCGCCGAAGTAATAACTGATGGCCGCTACGTTGGTATGGGCCGCTTCGGCGATTTCGCGGGTCGAGGTCTTGGCGTAGCCCTGCGTGGCGAACAGACGCAGCCCAGCATGCAGCAGTCTCTCACGAGATTGCTCGCCGTCGGTGCGCGAAGCGCGGTGTCGTTCGGGTGCTGTTGCGGACATGCCGCGGCACTCTAACAGTCAAATCAAACGTTTGATTGAGTTAACCGCGGAGCTGCGCCGCCCTGATTGATGACCTAGTGCACTATTCCTCGCTATGCGGAACTTAATAGGATCGATGGATTTGGCCGCGTGGACTAGGCGCAAACTGCAAAGATTCCCCTGGTATCGCGAGGATAAAGACGCGGTCTCATGTTCCGCATTGCGTGGAACACTGCACCAGGGGGGGGCGGCAACAGTCACTTGTCGTTGTGGGGAGTAGTTGGGACACGGCCCAAACGGAAACGTCCGAGTCATGTCCTTACTGATGTTTCAACTCACAACTCCAGGCTGGCCTGCACGGCGCGCGGTTCGACCATGGGGATGGAGATTGGCGCGCGCTTCATTTGCACCGCGTGTGGAACGTAGCCCCGCGATTCGATATTCCATCCCTCAGTGGCTTGCTCGTCGTCTAGCTGATGCACGCGCAGCGATCCGAGCTTGCGTGCCGTGGCCTTGGCAACCAGCGCTTCGCATTGTTCGGCGGCCAATAGCCGGGCGAATGCCGTCCAGCGCTTGAGCACCAGCGGATTGCGCCAGGCGTCCTCGATCGCCCAGCGAGTCTGTTGCGCGCCCGAGCGGCTCGCTTCCAGCACCCGCGGGAGAAGGGCGTGAAAGAAGGTCAGGAAGGCGCGCTTGACCGGCTTGCCCGGCAGCAGAGCCTCGAAGCGGCTCATGCGATGGCTCCAACCCGGCGCGAGCAGTTGCTGGCTGACGAAGGCCTGCAGTGCCTGCACGGGGTTGAACATGCGCAGGCGGTTCGGCGGCAGCACGAGCATCGGGACGATGCAGGCGTCGTCATGCGACATCGGCTCGACAAAGCTGCACAGCACCGCTACGCGGCTCCATTGAGCGGCGGTGAGTCCGTCCATCCCACCGAGCTTTCCCGCTTCGATCTGCTTCACAAAGCGCAAGGCGTCGTGAAAGCCGCAGCCTGCCTTGGCGTGGTTGGCCTTGGTGCTCATGACGGCCAAGTTGCCGGCGGCATAGCCTGCGTCATTGCGAACGCGATCGATGGAGGCATCGCTGCTGTCGAGGGTGGCCGTACTGAGCGACACGCGGGTAATGGGGCAGTGGCTCACGTCGAGCTGTTGCAGGTAGTGTGGCGTCACCTGCACCAGCTCGACGCTGCGCCCGCGCAGCCACGCGTGCAGCCGCAGCTGCAGCCACTTGCGCACAGGCCGTGTGACTGGCAGTGTGCGGGCGCCGAAGGCGGCTTGGCCGGCGAGCAAGCCGTTGCGCAGCGCGGAGGGTTCTTGTGCATACGGCGCCGGCGGCACAAGGCGGTAGTGGGCGTAGTCCCAGCCGAGCTCGAAGCCGATGTGTTCGTGGGCGGTGAAGGTGTTTGCGGTAAAGAGTTCGCTGGTCATGGTCGCTCCTGGTTTGTCGTGCCGATTTGTGAATCGCGGCATCTGCTGCGATAGGAGCGAGTGTTGCGATCCACTGGCTCGTGACGTGAGCTAGTGCCATGGAAATGATTGAGTCGCATGCCGTATGCTTTCATCCACTGGCTCACCTGGTGAGCCTCGGAACGGATATATCAACGAACAAGGCAAAGTTTGCCTCAAGCCATGCTGATCCGCAGGGCCGTCCCAAGGACAGGCTGGCGCCCCTTGGGGCAGAGCGAAGCGGCTGGGGCGACATTTAATATGGATAGAACCGAACGTTTCTACAAGATCGAGCTGCTGCTGCGAAGCCGTGGGTGCGTGAGTTTCGACGCCTTGCAGCGCGAACTCGACGTCTCAGCCGCCACCCTCAAGCGCGACTTGCAGTACTTGCGCGACCGGCTCTCCGCACCCATCGTCTACGACCGCTTCGACAACGGCTATCGCTTCGATGCCGAATCGGCGGGCATCAAGGGCGGGCGACAGGAGCTGCCGGGCATGTGGTTCAGCGAAAAGGAAATCCATGCCCTGCTCACCATGCACCAGTTGATGGCGGGGCTCGATGACGACGGCGTGTTGTCACGCCACCTCGCGCCGATGATGGACAAGCTGCAGGGCATGCTCGGCGCCGACGAAAGCGAAGCGCGCGAGCTGATGCGGCGGGTGAAAGTGATTTCCACTGCGCGCCGCCGCGTGCCCAGCCGCCATTTCGAGCTGCTGGGCAGCGCGCTGGTGCAGCGCAAGCGGGTGTGGTTGCGCTACTTCAAGCGCAGCGACCGTAGCACCAGCGAGCGTGAAGTGTCGCCGCAGCGGCTCGTGAATTACCGCAACACCTGGTACCTCGACGCATGGTGCCATTCGAGCGAAGGATTGCGCCGCTTCGCACTCGACGCTGTGCAGGAGGCCAAGCCGCTGGACAGCAAGGCGAGGCACGTGGCGGTGAAGGAACTCGAGGCCGATCTCGATGCTGGCTACGGCATCTATGGCGGCGGCGGTGCGAAGGTGAAGTGGGCAACCTTGCTCTTCAATGCCGAGGCGGCGCAGTGGGTGGCCAACGAGGAGTGGCACGCGGGGCAGAAGACTCGCTGGGTGCCGGATGGGCGCTATGAGTTGCAAGTGCCCTACAGTGATCCGACGGAATTGGCGATGGACATTCTTCGCCACGGCGACACCGTGGAAGTGGTGGGCGACAAGGCGCTGGTGGCTTCGATTGCGGCGCGCTTGAAGAAGGCGTCGGGGCTGTACGCTTGAAGATGACCTTCCTGCTCCGCCCGTTCGCTTGATCTTCGATACTTCATGACAGGGTCGCTTCGCGATCGAAGGGCGCCTGTGGCGCTGGAAGAGGCTTCGATACGCCGCAAGGCGTTGTGAGCTCGTCGAAGGTTCAGTCCGAACGGGCGTACCCATTTCAACGAACGGGCCCGAGGTGCCCAATTAAACAAGGAGATCAGATGAAGGCCACCTGGAACGGCACCGTCATCGCCCAAAGCGACGACACCGTGGTTGTTGAAGGGAACCATTACTTTCCCGAGAGCAGCCTGAACAAGCAGTACGTCACGTTCAGCAACCACCGCACGAGTTGCTCATGGAAGGGGCAGGCGCATTACTACAGCCTGATGGTCAACGGCGAGATGAATCCGGACGCCGTCTGGTACTACCCGGAGCCGAGCGAGGCGGCTCGCGAAATCAAAGGTCGAGTCGCGTTCTGGAACGGCGTGAAGGTCGAGTGACTGCTGGACAGCCATGAGCTCGCTGACCATCGTTCACCGTCGGCGCCTGCGCGCCATCTGTCGGTCGGCGGGCTGGCCGTGCCAGGGCTGCGAAATACTCTCAGCCTCTGAACCTGCGCGCCAAGGTGGGCGAAGGCCGGGCGATGGCGATGCCCGACGTGTTCTCCATCCGGAACACGACGGTGGAGGAATACCTCGAGCCGGTGGTGCACGAGGTCAAGGTCCGGCGCGCCGACCTGCTCGGCGACCTCAAGCGCGAGAGCAAGAGCGCGGCCTACCTGCAGCTATACGGCGAATGCAGGTACGTTATCCGCGAAGGCATCGCCGAACCGGACGAGATCCCGCCCGAATGCGGCGTGATCGTTGCCGGAGGACACGTCCTGGACGTCGCCCGACCAGCGCCAAAGCGGGCAATGAAGCTTCCATTTCAGGCGTGGATGGTGCTGGCCAAGGCGACGCCAGTGGAAGGCGCCATCCACGATGGATCGCAAGCGTGGATGGGCGACACGAACGAAAAATGAATGACGCCGCTTCAGAGGCTGAGAGTTTTTCGAGCGGTGTCCGAGCAGCAGGTCAAAAGGCGCCTGATCTAGGCGCAAAGCGCAGCCACAGCCCGGGCTATGGCGAGCATTTGCAACGACGAGTAGGGGTCTTTTGGCGTGATGAGCGGGCAGGATCGAAATACTCTGAGCCTCTCAGGGGCGTTCAGTTGCCGGAGCGTAGTGCCGGTCGTGCAGAACCACGATATTCGGTTTTTTCTGGCCTTCGCCAAATGTTTTCGGCCCAAGATCTGTTTCAACCGTGATGCGCAGCCCTGGAAACGCCGCGGCGGTGGCAGCAGCGAAATAATCACCGGGCGCGTTATCCCATGACGTGTCGCGCGCGAGGTGATAAAGGTTGGTTACCGTGACGGGTGTCATGTGTTTGCAGCGCACTGCAGCATCCTCGCCCACCGCCGAGATGAAATGCACAAGTTGCCGGGGATCTCTCAAGTCAAGCAGCCTTTGGTCTTCAGGTTCAATGTCCCTGATGAGTTCAAGGTGCGGATAGCGCTCCATCAAGGCCTCGGCCTCGGAACCACCTTTTTTGCATTGGATCAGCTGGTCGATGGTTTTCGAGGCAATGTGTTGACGGATATGCTTCGGTTCCAATGCCTGCGCCTCGACTCTCATCGATTCTGCGATTTGGGCGCGCGCGAGCTGCAGGATCGAATGGAAGAAGCAATTGCCGTCACGAGGCGCGTCTCCGATATTTAGATGGCTGTAGTTCGGATGGTTCTTCCATTCGTTGGCTCTCTCGATGTCGGCGAGGCTTGCCTTCAAGGCCGCTTCGAGATCCGGGTCCATCGCATCTTCGGACACACGGGTAGATTCCTGTGTAATTTGTTGTCGCCGAACCGTCGACGTATGGCGAGGAGAGAGCACAGGTTCTTCTGCCGTCACAAATGGATTCCACGCCGTACCGGCGGGTTCCTGTTGCCACGTATTGCTGGGCACAGGGATCGACTCTTGATGTACAGGTTGATGTTGCTGCCCGTACCGATTGGGGGAGCCTGGTGCGGCGTGGGGCTGCGACTCCCTCGCGCTGGCTGGGAACCAATGGTTCCTTTCCGATTCCGTGTCCGGAGTGTTGAAATCAATGAGCTCTCCCAAGGGGGGCTGATTCAGGCTTGCCTCGATGGCCTTTCGCAGTTGTTGCTCCTCTTCTATCGCATTCCCGGGCACAGGGATCGGCCCCCGGTACACGGGCTGCTGTTGGTGTCCGTACCGATGGGAGCCGGGGGCGGCGTGTGGCTGCGACGGCCTCAGGCTGGCCGCCAAGGCCTTTCGCAGTTGTTGCTCCTCT
>JAJKJU010000182.1 GCA_021153565.1 Rhizobacter sp. | reverse complement strand
GGGCGCTGGGCGGGCGCGCTGCGGCGTTGCTCCTCACTTGTGTGGCTCGCCACACAAGTGAGGAGCGCCTTGCATCGCATCCCGCCCAGCGCCCCCAAAACGGGAACTTATTCCGGGCCAAATCCTGAATTCGTGGCCTGGGAGCAACCGGGATGGGGCGCGACGAAACACAACCCCTGGCTACTTGTGCACGCGGTGCGGGCAATTCTTCTTCGTGCAGGCCGCGTACAGCGACAACGAGTGCTCCTGCAATTCGAATCCGCGCGTCTGAGCCACCGCTTTCTGCCGCTTCTCGATTTCCGCGTCGTAAAACTCCTCCACCCGCCCGCAATCCATGCACACGAGGTGGTCGTGATGCTTGCCCTCGTTGAGCTCGAACACCGACTTCCCGGTCTCAAAATGGTTGCGCGACAAGAGCCCCGCCTGTTCGAACTGCATCAACACGCGGTAAACCGTGGCGAGGCCCACGTCGGACCCCTCTGCCAGCAGGACCTTGAACACGTCTTCCGCCGTCATGTGGCGCTGGGTCGAGTTCTGGAAGACCTCGAGGATCTTTATGCGGGGCAGGGTGGCTTTCAGCCCGCTGCTCTTGAGTTCGTCGGCGTGTGTCATGGAGGCTCCGGAGCCAAGCGGGCGAAACCGGCCCACCCGCTAGAATCATTCATCATATCGAGGTTGGCGCCCGCTGCCGGCGTTCCCATTTCCGTCACCATGCGTTCGCTTTCCGTTCCGTTTTGCCTGGTCTTCGCCGCGTTGGCCGCGATGCTCGCCGGGTGCAAGAACCTCCAGTCCTCGGACAACTTCCTCGGCGTCGTCACACCCTACCGGGTCGAAGTCGTGCAAGGGAATGTCGTCACCAAAGAGCAGGCCGACGCCATCAAGCCCGGCATGAACCGCGCTCAGGTGCGCGACATTCTCGGCGCCCCCTTGCTGACCGACGTCTTCCACCAGGACCGCTGGGATTACGTCTTCACCATCCGTCGCCAAGGCGCCGAGCCGCAGCGCCGCAGCGTGGTGGTGCTGTTCGACGGAGAGACGCTCAAGAGCATCGATACCGGCGGGGCCTTGCCGGCGGAGCGCGATTTCGTCGCTTCCATCGATACATTCAAGACCAATCGCAACGCACCGCCGCTTGCGTTGGACGAACAACAGATCAAGGCCTTGCCGCTGCCGGCGAAGGTCGAAGCCCCCGAAGCCGCGGCCTCCGCTGTAACGCCGCCCCGGGCCTATCCTCCCCTCGAGCCGCGATGATGGATGCGCTACGAATTGCAATTGCAGGAGCATCCGGACGCATGGGTCGCATGCTCATCGAGGCCGTGAGCGCGGCTGACGATGTGGTTCTTGCTGGCGCCCTTGATGTGCCGGGCTCGCCAGCCATCGGACACGACGCGACGGCCTTTCTCGGCAAGGCCGGCGGCGTGGCGATTACCTCCGATCTGAAGGCGGGTCTTGCGAATTCGCAGGTGCTGATCGACTTCACGCGCCCTGAAGGCACGTTGGCGCATCTGGCCGCGTGCGAGTCGATGGGCGTGAAGGTGGTGATCGGCACGACTGGTTTTTCCGATGCGCAGAAGGCGCAAATCGCCGAGCACGCCAAGCACATCGCCGTGATGATGGCGCCCAATATGAGCGTGGGCGTGAATGTCGTGCTCAAGTTGCTCGAAACAGCGGCTCGAGCGCTCAACAAAGGTTTCGACATCGAGGTCATCGAGGCGCACCATCGCCACAAGGTCGATGCACCCAGCGGCACAGCGCTCGCGATGGGCGAGGTCGTGGCGAAGGCGCTCGGACGCGACTTGAAGGAATGCGCCGTCTACGGCCGCGAAGGCATCACGGGCGAGCGCGATCCATCGACCATCGGCTTTGCCACCGTTCGCGGCGGAGACATCATCGGTGACCATACTGTGCTCTTCGCGGGTACCGGCGAGCGCATCGAGATCACGCACAAAAGTTCCAGCCGCGTCGTCTATGCCCAGGGCAGCCTGCGCGCTGCGCGCTTTCTCGCCACGAAAACCCAGGGGATCTTCGGCATGAACGAGGTCCTGGGCATCTGAGAGGCTGAGAGTATTTCGATCATGCCCGCTCATCACGCCAAAAGACCCCTGCTCGTCGTTGCAAATGCTCGCCATAGCCCCGGCTATGGCTGCGCTTTGCGCCTAGATCAGGCGCCTTTTGACGTGCTGCTCGGGCACGCTCGAAAAACTCTCAGCCTCTGATCCTGATTTCCAAGAGGAAGGGCCACCGATGAGCGGCTTCCAGCATTTCTGGCAGCAAGGCGACGCGATAACAAGAAGCGTCGCGGCGCTGCTGCTCCTGATGTCGATTAGCGCGTGGGTGGTGATTTTCTGGAAGGGTTGGCTGCTGCGGCGGGTGCGCGTGGACATCGAGCGTGCGGTGCCCGCTTTTTGGGCGGCGTCTGATCTCACTGTCGGGCGCGAACAACTGGCCGCCTTTGACCGTGAAGGCGTTCTCGAACCTCTGGTCAGCGCCGCAATGGCGAGCCCGAACGCCAACACGCTCGAGGCTCGTGGGCATATCGATTCGCAACTGACCAGACGGCTGCGTGATGCTTTGCATGCAGTGCTGGGGCAGTTGCAATTCGGCCAAGTGCTGTTGGCATCGATCGGCAGCACGGCGCCCTTCATCGGGCTCTTCGGCACCGTCTGGGGCATTTACCACGCGCTGCTCAGCATTTCAGCGGCGGGCTCGATCACCATCGAACGCGTCTCCGGGCCTGTTGGCGAGGCATTGGTGATGACTGCGGCAGGTCTCGCGGTCGCGATTCCTGCGGTTCTCGCCTACAACATTTTCGGCAAGCGAGTGGCAAGCAGCGAGGCAGATCTGGAAGGCTTCGCACACGACCTGCGCGAGATGTTTACTGACGCGGCAGAAAAATCTGCCTGAGACAACCATGGCCTTCGGACGCCTTGAACGCACCGCCGGCCCGCAGCCGATGAGCGATATCAACATGACGCCGCTCATCGACGTGATGCTGGTCCTGCTGGTAATCTTCATGATCACCGCGCCGCTGATGACTTCGAGCCTCAAGCTCGATCTGCCCAAGACGGATGCAGCGCAGCCGACTGATACACCGAGCTTTGTCTCTGTGGCGATCGATCCGCAAGGCAAGGTGTACGTGGGCGACGAGTCGCTGGACGCCGCGGCTTTCGCCAAGCGTATGGCGGACGTGGCCAAGAAGAATCCGCAGACCGAGGTGCAGCTTCGCGCGGACAAGACGGTGCCCTACGGGCAGGTGGCCGAGTTGATCGGCGTGGTTCAGAAAGCGGGATTGAACCGGATCGGGTTCGTGGCGCAGCCGACCAAATAGGCGTACGTACCGCATTTTTTGCCACTGCCCGCAAACGCCAGGCACCAAGGACATGATGCAAAGGATGAAGGGGCTGCTTCCTATAATCGGCTGACTTCAATCGGGGCCGACGCTCCCGATCTCCCCGATTCGTGCCATTGCGGCCTATCCCATGAATCCAGACTTCAAACCCGACGAGATCGAGCGCGCCGCGCAGGCCGCATGGAACGCCCGCGACGCCTACCGCGTCAACGAGGACACGGCAAAGCCCAAGTACTACGCCTGCTCGATGCTGCCGTATCCGAGCGGCAAGCTCCACATGGGGCACGTGCGCAACTACACCATCAACGACATGATGGCGCGTTACCTGCGCATGAAGGGCTTCAACGTCCTGATGCCCATGGGCTGGGACGCCTTCGGCTTGCCGGCCGAAAACGCGGCCATCGACAAGAAGGTGGCGCCTGCCCAATGGACGCGCGACAACATCGCCGACATGAAGTCGCAGATGCAGCCGCTGGGCCTTGCCTTTGACTGGTCCCGCGAAGTCGCCACCTGCGACCCGTCGTACTACAAGTGGAACCAGTGGTTCTTCCTGAAGATGCTCGAAAAGGGTCTCGCCTACAAGAAGACACAGGTCGTGAACTGGGACCCGATCGACCAGACTGTGCTTGCCAACGAGCAGGTGGTTGACGGCAAGGGTTGGCGCAGCGGCGCGCCCGTCGAGCGGCGCGAGATCCCGGGTTACTACCTCGCGATTACGCAATACGCGGACGAATTGCTTGCCAATGTGGCCGATCCCGCCAGCCCGGACTACCTGCACGGTTGGCCCGAACGCGTGCGCCTGATGCAGGAGCATTGGATCGGCAAGAGCGAGGGCTTGCGCTTCGCCTTCCGGCACGACATCAAGGACGACACCGGCCACCTGATCCAGGACGGCAAGCTGTGGGTCTTCACAACACGTGCCGACACCATCATGGGCGTGACCTTCTGCGCGGTCGCCGCCGAGCATCCGCTGGCCACGCACGCCGCGAAGCACGATCTGAAGCTCGCCGCCTTTATCGAGCAGTGCAAAAAGGGGGGCACGACCGAGGCCGAGCTCGCACTGAAGGAAAAGGAAGGCTTGCCCACGGGGCTCTACGTTCAGCATCCGCTGACTGATGAGCCGGTCGAGGTCTGGGTTGGCAATTACGTGCTCATGGGCTACGGCGATGGCGCCGTGATGGGCGTGCCGGCGCACGACGAGCGCGACTTCGCCTTCGCGAAGAAGTATGGCATCGACATCCTGCAGGTCATCGCAGTCGACGGCGAAGAGTTCACTTACGACCATTGGCAAGATTGGTACGGTGACAAGCAGCGCGGTATCACCATCAACTCCGACAACTTCAGCGGCATGCCCTACCCAGTGGCGGTCGATGCGGTGGCAAAGGCTCTCGAGCACAAGCACCTGGGCGGCAAGAAGACGACCTGGCGCCTGCGCGACTGGGGCATCAGCCGGCAGCGCTACTGGGGCACGCCGATCCCCATCATCCATTGCCCGCATTGCGGCGATGTGCCCGCGCCCGAGAAGGACCTGCCCGTCCTGCTGCCCGAGGACCTGGTGCCCGACGGCAGCGGGAACCCGCTCAACAAGAGCGCATCGTTCCTGAATGTGTCCTGCCCAAAGTGCGGTGCGCCATCGAAGCGCGATACCGACACGATGGACACCTTTGTCGATTCGGCCTGGTACTACATGCGCTACACCTGTCCCGACAGTGACACGGCCATGGTCGACCAGCGCAACGACTATTGGATGCCGATGGACCAGTATATCGGCGGCATCGAGCACGCGGTCTTGCACCTGCTGTATGCGCGCTTCTGGACCAAGGCGATGCGCGACATCGGCCTCGTGAGCTTCGGTGAGCCTTTCACCAAGCTCTTCACGCAGGGCATGCTTCTCAACGAGTCGTATTACCGCGAAATCGGGCCGAACAAGTTCCGCTGGTTCTACCCCAGCGAAGTGGACGTCCAGTTTGACGACAAGGGCCAGCCGGTCGGCGCGACTGCCCGCGAAGACGGTCAGCCCGTGCAACTGGGCGGCATCGAGAAGATGTCCAAGTCCAAGAACAACGTGGTCGAGCCGCGCGACATCATCGGGAGATTCGGCGCTGACACGGCCCGGCTGTTCACCATGTTCGCGGGGCCGCCTGACCAGAGCGCGGCCTGGTCGGACACGGGGGCCGAAGGCTCCTTCCGCTACCTGCGCCGGTTGTGGAATTTCGGCGTGAAGCACGCTGACCGCATCAAGCGCGGCGGGTACCACCATGAGGGCCTGACGTCCGGCGCCAAGGACTTGCGCCGTGAGGTGCACACGCTCCTGCGACAGATCAGCCACGACTATGACCGGCTGCAATACAACACAGTTGTGTCAGGCGCCATGAAACTGCTCAATGCGCTCGAAGGCGCCGAACTCACCGACACCCCGGCAGATGACGCTGCCTTGCGTGAAGCCATGAGCGTGCTGCTGCGTGCCCTGTACCCTGCGGCGCCGCACATAGCGCATGCCTTGTGGGCCGAGCTCGGGTATGCCGTCGTGCACGGCGATCTGCTCGATGCTGCATGGCCCAAGGTCGACGTGGCGGCCTTGCTGCAGGACGAGATCGAATACGTCCTGCAGGTCAACGGCAAGCTGCGCGGTTCAGTCACGGTGTCGGCGACGGCCGCCAAGGCAGACATTGAAGCCGCAGCGCTCGCGAGCCCGGAGTTTGCGAAGTTCTCCGAGGGCCGGCATGCAAAGAAGATCGTCATGCCGCCGGGGCGCCAGTTGATCAACATCGTCGTTTGATGTAGGCGTCGCACTCGCTTTGCCCCGGCCGGCTCAGCACCCGGCCCGTGGCTGCTTCGAGACGGTCGGTGCTCGTTTTGGCTGCCTGCGCTCTTGCGGGCTGCGGTTTCGAGTTGCGGCGCTCGCCGGAGCTGCACTTTCGCACCATCGCGCTCTCCGGCTTCGCGCCGCGCTCGCCGTTGGCGGAAGAGCTGCGCATGAACATCAACGCGAGCAAGACCACCACCGTCGTCGAATCGCAGGCGCAGGCGCAGGTGGTGCTCGAATCGATCGCGGACGGGCGCGAGCGCGGCGTGGTGGCGAGCACGGCCGCGGGCCAAGTGCGTGAATTGCAGATCCGCACGCGTTTCGTCTTCAAGCTGCGCACCGCCAACGGCCGCGAGTTGATTCCGTCCACCGAACTGCTCCTGAGCCGCGACATGAGCTACAGCGAAAGCGTGGCGCTCGCGAAAGAGCAGGAAGAAGCGCTGTTGTGGCGCACCATGCAAAGCGATATCGTGTCTCAAGTGATGCGGCGCCTTGCCGCCGTGACCACACCCTGATGCAAGTTCGACTCGAGCAGCTCGCTGCCCACCTGCAAAAGGGCCTGCGTCCGATTTACACCCTCTGGGGCGACGAGCCCTTGCTGTCGCAGGAAGCGGGTGATGCCATCCGTGCCGCGGCGCGCGCTGCCGGTCACACCGAACGCCAAGTGCACACAGTGTCGGGCGCGCATTTCAACTGGAGCGGCTTGATCGGCGCGTCGCAGGCGATGAGCCTTTTCTCGGACAAGCAGTTGATCGAGATCCGCATTCCATCGGGCAAGCCTGGCAAGGAGGGCTCGGACGCGCTCCAGCGCTATTGCGAGACCTTGGCCGAGGACGTGGTGACGGTGGTCTACCTGCCCAAGCTCGATCGCCAGCAGCAGGCGAGCGCATGGTTTACTGCACTAGATGCTGCCGGCGTGTCGGTGCGCTGCGATCCGATCGATCGCAAGGCCTTGCCGCAGTGGATTGCGCAGCGGCTCGGGGCGCAAGGACAGCGGGTTCAAGGGGGCGAAGCGGGGCAGCAGGCGCTCGCGTTCTTCGCTGATCGTGTGGAGGGCAATCTGCTCGCGGCACATCAGGAGATCCAAAAGCTCGCACTGCTGTATCCGGCAGGCGAACTGAGCTTCGAGCAGATCGAGGTGGCAGTGC
This sequence comes from Rhizobacter sp., assembly GCA_021153565.1. GTDB lineage: Bacteria > Pseudomonadota > Gammaproteobacteria > Burkholderiales > Burkholderiaceae_C > Albitalea. Next base: position 3,580 of record JAJKJU010000182.1, on the reverse strand, counting down.
TGAACGTGGCGCGCTACGACGTGTTCAAGCTCGGCGAAGCGGTGCTCGCGGGGCAGGTGTCTCGGGCCTTGCGCATGCTCGACGGTTTGCGCGCCGAAGGCGAAGCGGCTGTGCTGGTGCACTGGACGCTGGCCGAGGACATCCGCGGATTGAAGCGCCTGAAGGATGCGATGGCAAGCGGCAAGCCGCTGCCGATGGCGCTGCGCGAGGCGCGGGTGTGGGGCACGAAGGAGCGTCTCTTCGAGCGCGCCGTGCCAATGATGACGGACAACGCGCTGGCCCAGTTGCTGCATGCGGCACAGGTTTGCGACGGGCTGGTGAAGGGGCTCAAACATCCGGACTGGCCGGTGGAAGCCTGGGAAGGCTTGAGGCGCCTGGTGCTGATGACGATGCAATGGACGGTGGCGTCACCGGGTGCGGCCCGTGGGCGGACGGTGGTGCCGCGGCTGGCGTTGGGGGGCTGAGGACTGGTCGAATCAATATCCTTTCGACCGATCCACCAAATGCTGCAGCGGCAATCCACGCCGAAGCGCACGCACGTTTTTCGCCACCACTGCACTCGCGCTGCGCGGGTCGGTCAAGGCGGCGACATGAGGCAGCACCGTCACCTGCGGATGCGTCCAGAACGCATGGCCGCAAGGCAGGGGCTCGGCATGGAACACGTCGAGCACGGCATGCTCGATCTGTCCGGTGCCCAGGGCCTCCAGCAAGTCCGCGTCGACCACATGCGCCCCGCGCGCGAGATTCACGATCGAAGCGCCGCGTCGCATTTGCACGAATCGCTTCCTGTCGAAAATTCCCCGTGTCTCGCCAGTCAAGGGCAGGAGGTTCAGCACGATGTTCGCCTGCGCAAGCACCGGCCCAAGCGCGCTGTCGCCATGACGCGACTCGACGCCAGGCACCTGGGCTGGCTTCCTGCTCCATCCGATCACGCAATACCCGTTGGTAGCCAGACGCTGCGCCACGGTCCGGCCCATCTCGCCGAGGCCGAGCATGGCAACCGTCACCTCATCGGCGCGACATTGTGGAAGCTGCTTCCACTCCTTTGCACTTTGCTGTTGCGCGTACCGAAAGAAACCGCGATGAATGCCGAGTACGGCCCACAGCGCCGTTTGCGCCATTGCCTGATTCATTGCCGGGTCGACCATGCGCGCGAGGGGCACCTCGGGGGGAAGTGTGATGTCACCCAGCAGCTTGTCGACCCCCGCCCACAGCGACTGGATCAAGCGTAGTGAAGAAAGCCCCTGCAGCGATCCCTCCGAAGGATTGGCGACGATCGCGATGTCTATGTCTTGTGCATCCCACCCGAGGCGGTCGGTGATCAGCGTCTCGCCAGGCATGGCTTCATGCAGGCACTTCAGCCACTCTGTGAGCTCGATTTCGCCGAGGTCGGTCGCAACAAGGATGCTCATTTCAGATCGCAGCCACCGTGACGTTGAGAGCTCGCATGGCCCAGGCCACCGTCTGCTGACGCACCGCCGACCGATCGCCTTTGAGTTGCAAGAGCGTGGCAGCCGCCGGTTGCCCGCGCAGCGCGATGGCGATCCATATCGTGCCCACCGGTTTCGCCTGTGACCCGCCACCTGGGCCTGCGATGCCCGTCACGGCCACCGCAATGTGCGCCCGCGAACGCGACACGATGCCATCGGCCATTGCACGCACGACTTCGCCGCTGACTGCGCCATGCTGGGCAATCAGCTCGGCCGGCACGCCGAGGAGTTCTGTCTTGGCCTCGTTCGAGTAGCTGACCACGCCACGCTCGAACCAATCGCTTGAGCCTGCAAGGTCGGTGCAGGCCGCGGCAATGAGCCCGCCGGTGCAGGACTCGGCCGTCGCAAGCATCCAGCCGCGCGACTTGAGCGCTGCTGCCAGCGATTCCACATCCGCGGCAATGCTTGGGTCGATTTCGTTCACACCCATCTCCACAGTGCGATGACCAGCAAGGTGCACAGGGCCGCAACGAGGTCATCGAACAGGATGCCGAAGCCCTGTGACCAGCCGATGGGCTTCCCGCGGCGACTTTTGAAGAGTTGATCCGCCCATGCGACGGGCCCTGGCTTGGTCGCATCGAAGATACGAAACAGCACGAAGGCGCCGAACTGGGTCCACAGGCCGGCCGGGGTCACGAGCCAGAGAATCAGCCAGAAGGCGATCACCTCGTCCCACACGACAGGCGAAGGATCGGCGATGCCGAGATTGCGTGCCGTGATCGTGCATGCCCACCAGCCGATGGTGAGACCACCCGCAAGCAGAAGTGCCCATTGCGAATCGTTGAGATGCGGTTGAAGCATGACGAAGGCGAGCCACGCCCACAAGGTGCCGACCGTACCCGGCGCGAATGGCGACAGGCCGCTGCCGAAGCCCAGTGCGACGATGTGTGCCGGGTGCGACAGCAGAAATCGCACCGTGGGCTTGCGCGGCGCTGTTCGAACGGGAGGGTGAAGGGCGTCGTTCATGAGCGGAAATGGTCGAACGATCCGAAGGTATTGTCGACAGCGGCGCCGGAGGTGTCGACCAGCCGCAAGCCGGGCGCGGCGTCGATCCGGCCGATGCGTGTCACCTGCACTCTCGATCGGGCGGCAGCCTGGTGCACGGCGTCAGCGCGCTCGGGCGCTGCCGTGAAGACGAGTTCGTAGTCGTCGCCGCCGGCAAGGGTGCACGTGCGTTGCATCGCCATCGCCTGCGCAGCCAGCACCTTGCTGCGAGGCATCGCGTCGACATCCAAGGTGGCACCGACTTTCGATCGCCGCAGGATGTGCGACAAATCTCCGAGCAACCCGTCCGAAACGTCGATCGCACTCGTGGCGATGCCTCGTAAAGCGACACCCAAAGCCACCCGCGGCTGCGGCAGTTCCATGGCCCGGCGCACCGACTCGAAGGCATCGCCTTCCAGGCCCAGCGTGGAGCGAAACACTTCGAGGGCCACGCGCGCATCGCCGACCGTGCCGCTCACGTAGACATCGTCACCCGCTCGAGCGCCCGAACGCAGCAGTGCCTGCCCGGCTGGAATCTCACCAAACACCGTGATGCAGATGTTGAGAGGCCCTTGGGTGGTGTCACCGCCGATCAGCTCGCAGTCATGTTCATCCGCAAGCGCGAACAGTCCGCGCGAGAAGCCCTCGAGGAAGCTCTCATCGGCGCGCGGCATTGCCAGCGCAAGCGTGAACGCTATCGGCGTTGCGCCGCAGGCTGCGAGATCGCTCAGGTTCACCGCCAAGGCCTTGTGGCCGAGCCGTTCGGGCAGCACCGTGGACAGGAAGTGCCGTCCTTCCACCAGCATGTCGCTCGATGTCGCCAATTGCGCACCTGGCGTGAGGGAGAGGATGGCGCAATCGTCGCCAATGCCCAGGCTTGCACGCCGCGCAGGACGCGTGAAGTACCGCTCGATGAGATCGAATTCGCCCATGCGGCGACATTATCGACGCCGGGTTCGCAGTGCTCAGAGGCTGAGAGTTTTTCGATCATGCCGGCTCATCACACCAAAAGCCCCCTGCTCGTCGTTGCAAATGCTCGCCATAGCCAAGCTATGGCTGCGCTTTGCGCCTAGATCAGGCGCCTTTTGACGTGCTGCTCGGACACG
>JAJKJU010000181.1 GCA_021153565.1 Rhizobacter sp. | reverse complement strand
GGGCGCTGGGCGGGCGCGCTGCGGCGTTGCTCCTCACTTGTGTGGCTCGCCACACAAGTGAGGAGCGCCTTGCATCGCATCCCGCCCAGCGCCCCCAAAACTATTCCGGACCAAATCCTAAGTTCGCTTCGCCAGGGCGGCGAGCAGCTTCTGATGAATCCCGCCGAAGCCGCCATTGCTCATGCACAGGATGTGATCGCCGGCTTGTGCTGCGGCAACCACTCGTGCAACGAGTTGGTCGATGCTGTCGGCCACGACCGCCTGTTCCCCCATGGGCCCAAGTGCCTGCGCTGCGTCCCAGCTCAGGCCGCCGCTGTGACAAAACGCCAGGTCAGCTTCTTCGAGCGACCAGGGCAATTGCGCCTTCATTGCGCCGAGCTTCATCGTGTTGGAGCGCGGCTCGAACACGGCAAGAATTCGCTGCCTCGGCTCATCGTGAGACGTTTGCTGCGCGTCGATCTTGCGGCGCAATCCATTGACGGTAGTGCGCATGGCCGTTGGGTGATGAGCGAAGTCGTCGTAGACGCGGATGTCGCCGCCGCCGACCTGCACGACACCGCGCAATTCCATGCGGCGGCGCACGTTTTCGAATCGCGCCAGCGCTGCCGCCGCGGCTTCCGGGGCGACCCCCACGTGCTCGGCGGCGGCGATGGCGGCCAGCGCATTCATCTGGTTGTGCTCGCCGATCTGCGACCACTCGACGCGCGCGATCTTTAGGCTGCCGCGCAACACGTCGAATGCATGCGGTTCGCCGCGTGCACGCAATTCGCCCGGCGCTTCCTTGCGCGCACCGAAGCGGACCACGTCGCTCCAGCAACCCATGGCCAGTACTCGCTGCAAGGCGTCTTCGCGCGCGTTCACAATGAGCCGCCCGCTGCCCGGGACTGTGCGCACGAGGTGGTGGAATTGACGCTCGATGGACGCAAGGTTTTCGAAGATGTCTGCGTGGTCGAACTCAAGGTTGTTGAGCACAGCGGTGCGTGGGCGGTAGTGCACGAACTTGCTTCGCTTGTCGAAGAAGGCAGTGTCGTATTCGTCGGCCTCGATGACGAAGGGCGTGCGTGCAACATCCGTGTTTCCGAGCCTGGCCGACACGCCGAAGTTCAATGGCACACCACCGATGAGGAAGCCAGGATGCAGCCCGGCTTGTTCGAGGACCCAGGTCAGCATCGCCGTGGTCGTGGTCTTGCCATGCGTGCCGGCGACCGCGAGGACGTGGCGACCATTCAGCACGTGGTCGGCGAGCCACTGCGGGCCGCTGACATAGGGCAGGCCTGCATCAAGGATGGCCTCCACCAACGTGTTGCCGCGACTCACGACATTGCCGACGACATAGAGATCAGGTTGGATCGCTAACTGATCGGCCGTATAGCCATCGATCAGTTCGATGCCCAGAGAGCGCAGTTGATCGCTCATGGGCGGATAAACGTTAGCGTCGCAGCCTGTCACCTTGTGGCCAGCCTCGCGTGCCAGCGCCGCGACGCCTCCCATGAAGGTGCCGCAGATACCCAAAATGTGAATGTGCATAAGCGAAGGATTCTAGTGTCGCGTCAAGCCACAAGTGTCGGTTGATCGCGCCGCTGTCGGAGCGCAATGCAAGGCGCGCCGACGAGTCATGGCCGTCGCTATGGCGAGGAGGCGCAACGCCGCAATGCGCTTCGAGAGCAAGCGAGCAGCCGGCATTTGTGGCTTGACGCGACACTAGGAGCCGCCGGGTTGCGGCTCTGTTCAGCGCAGCACTTTGCGTGCCGACTCCACAGTTGCCGTGATGTCTTCGGCGGTGTGCGCGGAACTGACGAAGCCTGCTTCGTAGAGAGCTGGCGCGAAATACACCCCATCGTCGAGCATGCCGTGGAAAAAGCGGTTGAAGCGCTCCTTGTCGGTCGCCATCACCTGTCCGTAGTTCTGGGCCAGTGTGTCGGCGAAGAAGAAGCCGAACATGCCGCCCTGGCTGTCTCCTGTCATGGGGATGCCGGCCTCCTTGGCGACACCAAGCAGGCCGGATACGAGCGACTGGGTTCGCGCCGACAGTGCGTCGAAGAAACCGGGCTTTTGAATCTGTCGCAAGGTTTCGAGGCCGCAGGCCGTGGCCACCGGGTTGCCGGACAGCGTCCCGGCCTGGTAGACCGATCCGAGCGGCGCCAGCATCTCCATCACGGCACGCTTGGCGCCAAAGGCCGCGAGCGGCATGCCGCCGCCGATGACCTTGCCGAAGACGCTCATGTCAGGTTCGAAGCCAGGGATTTCCTTGGCGTACAGGCTCTGCGCGCCATGCAGCGCGACGCGGAACCCCGTCATCACTTCGTCGAACATCAGCAGCGTCCCGTGCCGTGTGCACAGTTCGCGCAGTCGCTTCATAAAAGGCACGCCGGCTCGCACGAAGTTCATATTGCCGGCGATGGGCTCGATCACCACGCAAGCGATGTCAGCCGCGTGCAGCTTGAAGAGTTCTTCGAGCTGTTCGAGGTTGTTGTACTCAAGCACCAGGGTGTGCTGCACTACCTCGGCGGGCACGCCAGCGGAGGTCGGGTTGCCAAAGGTCGCGAGGCCTGAGCCCGCCTTCACGAGCAGCGAATCGGCGTGGCCGTGATAGCAGCCTTCGAACTTGACGATCTTGTTGCGGCCGGTTGCCCCGCGCGCGAGGCGCAGTGCACTCATCGCCGCCTCGGTGCCCGAACTCACCAGCCGCACCATGTCCATGCTGGGCACGAGCTTCAGGATCTCCTCGGCCAACTCCACCTCGCGCTCGGTCGGTGCACCGAAGGAAAACCCCTCGACCGCGGCCTTCTGCACCGCTTCGAGCACCGCAGGATGCCCGTGCCCGAGGATCATGGGCCCCCAGGACCCGATGTAGTCGATGTAGCGTTTGCCTTCAGCGTCGAAGATGTACGGCCCCTGGGCTCGCGCGATGAATCGCGGCGTACCGCCCACCGCGCGGAAGGCACGAACGGGAGAATTCACGCCGCCTGGAATGACTTTCTGGGCGCGCTCGAAGAGCGATTCGTTGCTCATGCTTTAGTGGATGTGACGCGTCCCGGGGATGTCGTCTTCCCCCGGCCCACCTTCGGTGCCAGCTTCGCCTTCTTCATTTTCTTCACCGGGCGGGAGGGCCCAGAAGAAGCGGTCCGGAATGACGTTGCCCATGCCGGGGCGGAAGCCCGCGTCCAGGGCCTGGTCGAGGAAGGCGAGCGATTCGCCCACTGCCATGTGAAGCTCGCTGCCAGCCGCCAGCAGCGCGGCCAGTGCCGCAGACAGTGTGTCGCCGGCTCCCACGAAGCTCACCTCGAAACGCTCGAACTTCTCGCCGGTGATCGCCCCTTGTGCCGACGCCAGCACGTTGTCGAGGAATTGATCGGGCAGGGGAACGCTGGTGACCAGCACGAAGCGCGTTCCATGCTCGGAAGCAGCCCCGGCCAACTCGCGTGGCGATGCGGGCCGGTCGGCGTCCCATTCGGGCAGCAGGAAGTCAGTCAGGGTCTGGTGGCTTCCCACGAGCACCTCGGTTTGCGGCAGCACCAGCTCGCGGAAGGCGTCGAGGTAAGCCTGCTGCTCGTCCTCGTCCACCCAGGACAGGTTGGGCATGTAGGCTACCAGGGGCACGTCGGGATAGTCTGACAAAACTTCCGCCACCGCACTCACCCCCTCGGCTGAACCAAGGTAGCCCACCTTCCATGCGGCGATCGTCACGTCTTCGAGCACGCCGCGGGCTTGTTCGACGATCACTTCCGGGTCCAAGGCATGGTGATCGAACACCTCGGCGGTGTCGCGCATCACGACGGAGGTCACCACGGGCAGCGCATGCGCACCCATGGCCGCGATGGTGGCGACGTCGCCGGCAATACCGCCTGCTCCGCTCGCTTCAGTGGCATTGAAGGTCATCACGCACGCGGGCGCGGGAGCTTCGGCGAGCGCTTCGGTACCGGAGTCGGCGGCGATGGGAGTGTCTGGAGTCATGGAGGGGGTTCGTGATACGCGACTAGCAAGACGAGAATTGCGTCCGTGGTGGCCTTGAGTGAAAGTCGCGACTTCACGAAATGTGTGAGGAAAGTTGCGTAGGTGACTAAAAACCCTTGGCTTTTTGTCGTTTTGCGTCGCTACAATTCGGCACCATTGTAGTGAAGCCTGACTAACAAAGTGACTGAATCACGAACCTGGATGTGCCTAATCTGTGGATGGATTTATGACGAGGCCGCCGGGGACCCGGAGCATGGTATTGCACCTGGAACATCGTGGGGCGCCATACCGATGAACTGGACATGTCCTGAGTGCGGCGCCCGCAAGGAAGACTTCGAAATGGTTCAGATCTGACCCTTCGCCCTTGGCCCAGGTTAGGCCAGGACGAAGGCCCGAGCACTGCGCATCACCTCAGAGGAGAAATCTCGGTGAGCAATGTAAGCCCAGCGGACGCTTCGGGCGTCAAGGTGCTGGTCATCGACGACAGCAACACGATCCGCCGCAGCGCGGAAATTTTTCTGAAGCAGGGCGGCTATCAAGTGCTTCTGGCCGAGGACGGCTTCGACGCCTTGTCCAAGGTCAACGACCACGAACCGGACCTGATTTTTTGCGACATTCTGATGCCACGGCTGGACGGCTACCAGACCTGCGCCATCATCAAACGCAACACCAAATTCGCGAACACGCCGGTGATCATGCTGTCGTCGAAAGACGGCCTTTTCGACAAGGCGCGCGGCCGTATGGTGGGCTCTCAGGACTATCTGACCAAGCCCTTCACCAAGGATCAACTTTTGCAAGCTGTGGAGCAGCATCGACGTGTGGCGTGACTGATTCCACGAGTGCCCGCGCATTGCGTGCTCCGAAGGCTCAGTTAGCCCTCGCTTGCGCCCTGAACGTGTGACACTCGCGACTCGCGACGATTGAAGGACGAGAGATGGCCATTAAGAACATACTTCTGGTAGACGATTCCAAGACCGAACTGCACTTCATGTCTGACTTGCTGGGCAAGCGCGGGTACAACGTGCGTACGGCTGAAAACGCCGATGACGCCTTGCGCAAGCTAGACGAAAACAAGCCCGACCTGATCTTGATGGACGTGGTGATGCCGGGGCAGAACGGCTTTCAGCTCACTCGCGCCATCACGCGCGATCCGCGTTTTTCGAACGTTCCGGTGATCATGTGCACGAGCAAGAATCAGGAGACGGACAAGGTCTGGGGCATGCGCCAAGGTGCTCGCGACTACATCGTGAAGCCCGTCGATGCCGACGAGCTGGTCGCCAAGATCAAGGCCTTCGACTGAGTCGATGTCCTGACGCTCGAGACACACACAAGAACGATCTGCCGAAGAAGCGAACCGATTTGCGATGGCCAACAAGGAAGCATTGCGAGAACTCCAGAGCCGGCTCGCCGAGCGGCTTCAAGCCGCTCGTACACAGCAGCAAGGCAAGTCTTGGCTCGCCGTCGAATGCAGTTCACGAGGATTCCTGTTTCCGCTAAAGGAAGCCGGCGAGATCTTCGCGATGGCACCCGTCGTGCCGGTGCCGCATTCGCACATCTGGTTTTTGGGCGTGGCCAACCTGCGCGGGCACTTGCACGGCGTGGTCGATCTGGCCGGATTTTTCGGAGTCAAAGCCGTCGAGCCGCTGCGCGAACAATCTCGGCTGGTGGCCTTCAATGCCTCACTCGATCTCAACTGCGCTCTGCTGGTGGACCGCTTGTTGGGCCTGCGCAGCGAACAGCAATTGACGGCGCAGACCGATGACACGACGGGGCCCAAGCCCCCGTTTGTCGGCGCACGCTACAAGGATCAAGCCGGGCGCGTGTGGCAGGAGTTGAACCTCGCAGCGCTGGCAAATGACGAGGCGTTCTTGCGCATCGTGGGTTGATTTTCGGACGCAATTTTTTTTGGACGTGATTGCTCTTACCCGACTCTCTCCCAGGGGGAGAAGGGCGAGAAATGGGTCGCAGGGCGACTGATAGAGGATTGAGGACACTATGAGCTTCCTGAACAAGATCAAGGGCTGGGGTCAGGACCGCAACTCGGAGGCCGAGGTGACCACTCACCAGGACGCGCCGTTCGAATCTGCCTTCGACCATCGGCATGCCGACCTGCCGCTGCCGCGTGCGAGCCGCGCCGCTGCGCTCGATGCTGCGTCTTTCGAAGCAGCGGCCTCGCGCATGCGACCCGCCTTGGGGGGCGATTCGTCCATCATTACCGAGGCCGCGCCCTCCGAACTTGCCGACTTCGGCGAAACGCGTTTGCCCGGCGATGCCGCACAGGCGGAAGTCGGCAGCGGATTGCCGCTGGTCGGTCACCGCCCGGTCGCTCAGCAGCAGCGCATCCTGTTCGGCATGGTCGGCATCGGCCTGATCGGCCTTGTGGTCGTGACGGTCGCGTCTCTCATTTTCGCCCACCGCGGCGCCGACCAGGTGGGTGCGTCGGGTCAGGCATTGATGCAGTCGCAACGACTCGCGAAGTCGGTGTCCCAGGCCTTGATCGGGAGCCCCCAGGCCTTCCCGGAAGTCCGCGAATCGACCGAAGTTCTCGCCAAAAGCGTGCGCGGCCTGAACAAGGGAAGCGACACGCTGGCTGCCGCGCCGAGTGCCGTGCAGGAGGCAATAGAGCCGGTCCTGCCGCTCGTCGACCGCGCCGAAAAGAACGCCAATACCGTGATCGCGCAGCAGAAGATCCTGACGCAGGTGGGACAGGCGCTTCGCACCATCAACCGCCAGTCGTCAGACCTGTTGGAAACGGCGGAAACCATCTCCTCGCTCAAGCTGCAGCAGGAAGCCTCGCCGGCGGAGCTGTCCGCCGTGGGCCAGTTGGTGATGTTGACGCAGCGTATCGGCAAGTCGGCGAATGAATTCCTGACCATGGAAGGCGTGTCGCCGGAAGCCGTGTTCCTGCTGGGCAAGGACTTGAATTCCTTCCGCGAAATCGCCCAGGGGCTCGCCGACGGCAGCCAGGAATTGCGTCTGCCGGGCACCAAAGACCCGCAGACCAGGGAGCGTCTGGCCGCCCTGTTGAAGCAATACGAAGAGACCCGCACTCAAGCCGGCGCGATTCTCGGCAACCTGCAAGGCTTGGTGTCCGCCCGTGAAGCGCAGTCCGCGATCATTGCTGACAGCGAACCGCTGCGTAAGGGCCTCGAAGCCGTCCAGGAACGTCTGGGCAAGGAAACTGGCTTCAGCGCCCTGAGCGTGGCGGGTTTGATGCTGTTCGCACTCACCATGGCTGCTGGCGGCGCCGGGTTCCTGAGGCTGTACGTTCGAGACCAGGCCCAACGCGCTGCCCTCGCTGAACAGCAACGTCTCGAAGCCGAACGCCAAGAGCAGGAGGCCAAACGCGTGAACGACGCGAACCAGGCCGCCATTTTGCGATTGATGAACGAACTGCAGACGGTTGCTGAAGGTGACTTGACCCAACAAGCGACGGTGACGGAAGACATCACGGGCGCTATTGCCGACTCGGTTAACTACACCGTGGAAGAACTGCGAACCCTGGTGTCGCAGGTGCAAGGAACTGTGGGTCGCGTGACCGAAACGACGCAGCAGGTGGAAGCCACGTCGACCGAACTGCTTGCGGCTTCTACCGAACAGCTGCGCGAAATTCGCGACACCGGCGAGTCGGTGCTGCAGATGGCAGGCCGAATCAACGAGGTGTCCGCACAAGCGCAGGAAACGGCCCAGGTGGCGCGCCAATCGCTGGATGCTGCCGAGTCCGGTCTGCGCGCCGTGCAGAACACCATCGGCGGCATGAACTCCATCCGCGACCAGATCCAGGAAACCTCGAAGCGAATCAAGCGCCTGGGCGAATCGTCGCAGGAGATCGGTGAAATCACCGAACTGATTTCGGACATTACGGAACAAACGAACGTGCTGGCCTTGAACGCTGCCATTCAAGCAGCATCCGCAGGTGAAGCCGGTCGAGGCTTCTCGGTGGTTGCGGAAGAAGTTCAGCGACTGGCCGAACGCTCCGGCGATGCGACGCGACAGATTGCGGCGCTGGTGAAAACCATTCAGACCGACACCCAAGACGCCGTGGCCGCCATGGAGCGTTCGACGCAGGGTGTGGTGGAAGGTACCCGACTGACTGACGCGGCCGGTACCGCACTGGGCGACATCGACCGAGTCTCGCGCCAGCTGGCCGACCTGATTGCGCAGATCTCGAACCAAGCGCTCTCTGAAGCACAGTCGGCCAACGTGGTGGCCGCCAACATCCAGCACATTTTCGCGGTGACGGAGCAGACCGGTGAAGGTACCCGCTCGACCGCGCAGATGGTGCGTGAACTGTCGAAAACCGCTGAAGAACTGAAGCAGTCGGTCGCGCGATTCAAGATCGATTAATTTTCCTGAGAGGCTGAGAGCCTTTCGATCATGCCCGCTCATCACGCCAGAAGGCGGCTGCTCGTCGTTGCAAATGCTCGCCATAGCCCGCGCTATGGCTGCGCTTTGCGCCTAGATCAGACGCCTTCTGGCGCGCTGCTCGGGCGCGCTCGAAAAACTCTCAGCCTCTGAGGCCAAAGGCGCGCCGACGCTGCAAAGACAGCCGCCGCGCTTTCTGCCAACTGAACACCAAGGGGCATCGATGGAAAGCACCCGCAATACCGAAGCGACCAGCGCGACTTCAGACGACCTCAGCGCCCTGGCCTGGGTCCATGACGAGCTCCGCCGCTCGCTCGATGCCGCGCACAAAGCGCTGCGCCGCTTCGTCAAGGAAGCCGAAGCATTGAGCGGCTCAGACGTGGATGCAGTTGACCCGTCTGTATTGCGGATCGCGCGGCAGCAGATTCACCAAGGCGTGGGCGCTCTCGAGCTCATCGGACTGCCGGCGGCGGCCGCCGTCTTGCGTGCTTGTGAAGCCGCGGTGCAACGCTTCGTCGCCAAGCCCCACAAACTCAAGACCCAAGTCGTCGACGATCTCGAAAAGGCCTCCTTCGCGCTGCTCGACTACCTGTCGCGCATGCTGTCGGGCAAGGTCGTGTCGCCGCTCGCCATGTTCCCCCAGTATCGCGCCGTGCAGGAAGCCGCTGGCGCAGATCGCGTGCACCCGGCCGACCTGTGGGCCGTGGACTGGCGCTGGCGCGAAATGCCCCTCGCCGGTGATGTGACACCGCGCGAACCCGGCGCCGCCACCCGCAGTGCACTCGAGCAGCAAATGCTCGTGCTGATGCGTGGCCCATCGCCGGCAGCCGCCGCCCGCATGAGCGATCTGTGCGAAGGCCTTGCCAGCGGCAGCAAGTATCCGCACGCGGCCACCTTGTGGAAGCTGGCAGCGGCCATGTTCGAAGGCCAGGCCCAGGGCCTGCTGCAGCAAGACGTCTTCAGCAAGCGCGTTGCATCGCGGCTGCTCGCTCAACTGCGCATCGTCGAGCGCGGCGAGGAGGATGTGTCCGAGCGCCTCGCGCAAGACCTGCTGTTCTTCTGCGCGCAGGCGGCGTCTCCCGGAGACGGTCGCCATGCACCGCGCTTGGCGGCCGTGCGCCAAACTTACGGACTAGCGCACAACACACCGGTCGACTACACCGTCAGCGGCCTCGGCCGGTTCGATCCGGCGTGGATCGTCCAAGCGCGCAAGCGTGTCGGCGCCGCCAAGGAGTCGTGGTCGGCAGTGGCCGGCGGCGAAATGCACCGAATGGCCGGCTTGGCCGAGCAGTTCTCGCTCGTCGGCGATTCGCTCAGGCGCATCTTCCCGCAAGGCGAGAGCATGGCCACGGAGCTGATCCATGCCGTCGCGGTGACGCAAGCCAGCGGCACTGCGCCGAGCGCACCGCTTGCGATGGAAGTCGCCACGAGCTTGCTCTACGTGGAAGCCTCGATCGAAGACGCCGACTTCGACAATGCCGAACTGGGCCAGCGAGTTCACCGCCTTTCCGAGCGCATCGCCGCTGTTCGCGCGGGCGCCGCGCCCGAGGCACTCGAAGGCTGGATGGAGGACCTCTACCGCCGCGTGTCAGATCGCCAGACGATGGGCAGCGTGGTGCAGGAGCTTCGTGCGTCGCTGTCGGATGCCGAGAAGCTCATCGACCAGTTCTTCCGCAACCCGGCCGATCGCAACGTGCTGATCCCGGTGCCCAACCAGTTGACTGCGATGCGCGGTGTGCTGTCGGTGCTGGGCATGGACCAGGCGTCGACGGCACTCCTGCGCATGCGCGACGAGGTCGACGGCCTCATTTCGACCGAGATCGATCAGGAGCATGTTGGCCAGGCAGGGGTGTTTGAACGCCTCGCCGGCAACCTCGGCGCATTGGGCTTCCTCATCGACATGCTGAGCGTTCAGCCGCAGATGGCGAAATCGCTCTTTGTCTACGATGCCGAGACCGGCGCCCTGAACCCGGTGATGGGTCGCAGCGAGCATCGCTCAGTCACCGAACACACGGCTGCAGCTGCGGCCGCGGTCGAGCCGAGCCTGATCGAACAGGCGCAGCAACTCGCCCTCACTGCAGCACGCGATGACGTGTCCCTCGAAGACGTGTCGCGCGACCTCGAACGCCTGTCGCAGCATGCGCAGGCAGCCGACCAGCCTTCACTCGCGGCGACCGTATCGCACGCGCAGGCCGCGCTTCAACAGGCGGAAGGGGAAGGCGATGCTGTCAACATCGCAACCGTGCGCGACCAGATTTCCGAAGCGATGGTCGACTTCGTGATTACCGCGTCGGGCCCAATCGGACTCGACGAGCTTGCAGCGGTGTCGTTCCCCGTGGATGCGGCGGCGGATTCTGCTTTGGCCCCCGCTCCGGTGCCCGGTGTCACGGTCACACCGCCGGCGCCTGCGACTGTCGATCTTGCCGAAGACGACGAGATGCGCGAGATCTTCCTCGAGGAGGCTCGCGAAGTGGTCGACACGGCGAACGCTGCCTGCAACGAACTCGAAGAGATCCCTGGCGACGTCGGCTTGATGACCACGGTCCGGCGCGCGTTCCACACGCTCAAGGGCAGCTCGCGCATGGTGGGCCTGAAGCAGTTCGGCGACGCCGGCTGGGCCTGCGAACAGCTCTACAACACTCGTCTGGCCGATCAGAATCCGTCGGACGAAGGCCTGCTTGAATTCACCCGCTGGTCGCTCGGTTACCTGGGCGAGTGGATCGAAGAGATCGCCGAACGTCGCGAAGGCAACCGTGACCCGAAGTTGGTCGAGAAGGCAGCCCTGGCGATGCGCGAGCCGGGCTCGAAGATGCCGACGATGGGCCAATCTGCGCCCGTGGCGCCGGCCATCGCCGAGGTCGCTCCGGTAGAGGCAGATGCCGTCGCCGAGATGCACGGCGAGCCTGTGTTCGAGCTTCCGCAAGTCACGGAAACGATCGATCTGCTGGAAATTCCGGACGTCGACGATCAACCAATTCCGACGCCGCACGCCTTCGAACCGATGGCGCTTACTCTGCCGCCCAACCTGCCGACCGCGCAAGACCTCGAACTCGGCGCGCCGCCGGTTGCTCAGCGCGAGGCAGCAGCGCCGGTAGAACACGAGCTGTCTTTCGAGCTTGACCTGTCCAGCTTCGATGTGCCGGCGGCACCCGCAGTGGTGCCACCACAAGCCGACGAACTTGGTGTCGATACCCGCGAGCCATTGCTGTTCGATCCCTTCGAAGTGGCACAAACGGCGCCGCTGGGCTTGGGCGACACCGTCCGCTTCGAGCGCGCTGAGCCCGTGGATTCGATGGACTTCATCGACATCGACCTCGGCACGCATCTGGCGGCCAAGTCTGACGCACTCACCGAGGAACTGCAGCCCTCCGTCGACATTCCCGCCGACGAAGTCCTGAGCGAAGACTTGGTGCTGTCAGCGCATGAAGAGCCTGCCGTCGAACTCAAGCACGTCGCCGACGAGGCCGCGCCTGTCGCAAGGGAGCCCGCTGCCGACGGCGAGCAGGTCAAGATCGTCGGGCCGCTGCGCATCAGCATTCCGCTGTTCAACATCTTCCTCAACGAGGCGGACGAACTCTCCCGCCGCCTCACCACTGAAGTCGCCGAATGGGCGATGGAACTGCACCGCCCCGTGGGCGAATCGGCGATCGCGCTCGCGCATTCTCTCGCCGGCAATTCCGCCACAGTAGGCTTCTCCGATCTGTCGCAACTGTCGCGCAGTCTCGAACACGCACTGATGCGCGTCGACAAGATCGGTCAGGGGACGCACGACGAAGGCAGGCTTTTCGTCGACACATCCGAAGAGATTCGCCGTTTGCTGCATCAGTTCGCCGCCGGCTTCCTGAAGGAGCCGATCCCCGAGCTGCTCGAACGTCTCGCCGAGCATGAAGTGACGTCCGCACGCCGCCTCGACGCGGTGTCGGCCGAGATCGATGCGACGTCTGGGGACCAGTTCGAACCCGTCGCCGACTTGGCTCCTGCCCGCAACGAGCCGCAAGCCGTCGAGACGCATGACTTGGCTGAACTTGTCGAGGGCGCCGACCAGGCGGCCAACGAACCGGTGTCTGAGCTCGCGGCCAAAGCGCCGGTCGAGCCTGTCGAGTCGCAAGCGCATTCCGAGGTGTATGTCCACGCGGCCGATGAGCCGCATCACCCCCACCATGTCCCGGTTGACATCGTGATCGCCGAGGCGGAGCCCGAGCCTGCACTGCGCGCTGCCGATACGAACTTCGGCGTGCCCGACACGCACTTCGACCCATTGGAACTGGCGGAATTCAAGCCCCTCACTGAGCTGCCGGCCGAAGCCGTGCGCGCGGGAGCCCACGACGTCGAGGACGTGGACGAGGACATCGACGCGGTCGATGCGGTCGACGCCGATCTCTTCCCGATCTTCGAGGAAGAGGCGCAAGAACTGCTGCCCAAGCTCGAATCGCAACTGCGCGAATGGGCCCGCCAACCCGGCGAGACGAGCCATGCAGCAGGTTGCATGCGCACCTTGCACACGCTCAAGGGAGGCGCGCGCCTCGCAGGCGCAATGCGTCTTGGTGAAATGGCTCACCGACTCGAAACGGCCATCGAGGAACTGCTTGCGCAAGAGTCCCCCAACGGGGCTGACGTGGAAGCGCTGCACAACCGTTCGGACGCGTTGTCGCATACCTTCGAGGCCCTGCGTTCGCGCGATGCCGCGGCCTATGCCGATGCCGTTGCCACGACAGAACAGGCTGTGATCAAGACGGTGTTCGACGAGATGCCGGCTGTCGTGGAGCTTGAGCCGACCGTTGCTGCTGCGCCGGTGGCTGCGCCTGTCGTCTCCAAGGCCGAAGAGCCGGTCGCCATCGAGCCGCAGCCTGCGGCCGAAGCGCGCGCGCCGCTGACGCCGGTCACTCTGCCCGAGATCGACTGGGCGCGTTTCACCGGCCACGCGACAGCACCGAGGCAGGTGGCCGACCGTGCTGCTGCCTCTCAGTCCGCAGTGCGGGTGCGTGCACCTCTGCTCGACCGCCTTGTGAACCAGGCGGGGGAGGTGTCCATTACCCGCTCGCGTATCGAGGTGGAAGTCAACCAGATCAAGGGTTCTCTCACCGACCTGACCGACAACCTGGAGCGCCTGCGCCAGCAACTGCGCGACATCGAGCTGCAGGCCGAAACGCAGATGTCGTCGCGCCTCGAAGCGGCGAAGGCGCTGGCACAGTCCTTCGATCCGCTGGAATTCGACCGCTTCACGCGCTTCCAGGAGCTGACCCGCATGATGGCGGAGTCGGTGAACGACGTGGCCACAGTGCAGCGCACCTTGCAGCGCACGCTTGAAACGACGGAAGATGAACTGGTGGCGCAGGCCCGACTCACGCGCGACCTTCAGGACGACCTGTTGCGTACCCGCATGGTGGAGTTCGAAGGCCTGTCCGACCGCCTCTATCGCGTGGTGCGCCAGGCGGCGAAGGAGACTGGCAAGCAAGTGCGACTTGACATCGTCGGCGGCTCGATCGAAGTCGACCGCGGCGTACTGGACCGCATGACCGGCGCCTTCGAACACCTGCTGCGCAACAGCGTCACGCACGGCATCGAGTCGCCCGAGTCGCGCACGCAGGCCGGCAAGGACGCCACCGGTTCCATCGTGGTGTCGCTGACCCACGAAGGCAATGAAGTGGGCGTCGAATTCCGCGATGACGGTGCGGGCTTGAACCTGCAGCGAATCCGCGAGAAAGGCATCGCCGTCGGACTGCTTGAGGGGTCGCAAACCTACAGCGATGGCGAACTCGCGAACCTTATCTTCACGTCCGGTTTCTCGACGGCAGACAAGGTGACCGAACTTGCCGGACGCGGCGTCGGTATGGACGTGGTCCGTGCAGACGTGAGCGCGATGGGCGGACGCATCGAGACAGCGACCGCCGCGGGGCAAGGCACGAGCTTCAAACTGGTGTTGCCGCTGACGACGGCGGTGACGCAGGTGGTGATGCTTCGTGTCGGCGAGACCACGGTGGCCGTGCCGTCGACGCTGGTCGAAATCGTTCGACGCGCCAAGCCCGACGAAGTCGATCAGTCATACAACACCGGCCACTACACGGTGGGCGATCGTTCGCTGTCATTCTTCTGGCTCGGCTCGCTTCTGCAATTGAGCCCGCGCAGCACTGAAACGACTGGGCGCAGCCGCCAGATCGTCATCATCCGAAGCGCGCAGCAACGCATTGCCATTCACGTGGACGAAGTGCTGGGCAACCATGAAGTGGTCGTGAAGAACCTTGGGCCGCAGCTGTCGCGGATGCCGGGCCTTGTGGGCATGACGCTGCTGGCCTCCGGTGCCGTCGCGCTGATCTACAACCCGGTGGCATTGGCCACGCTGTATGGGCCGCAAGCCCGTGCCGCGACACTCGCGTCGCTGCATGCACCGACGCCCGAAATGGCACAGCCGGTGGTCGTTCAGTCGGCCCGTCCGGTTGCTCCGTTGGTGCTGGTGGTCGACGATTCGCTCACGGTGCGCCGCGTGACCCAGCGCCTGCTGGTTCGCGAAGGCTACCGTGTCACGCTGGCCAAGGACGGTCTGGATGCGCTGGAGCGCCTGGCGGAAGAAAAGCCGCACATGGTGCTGTCGGACATCGAGATGCCGCGCATGGACGGTTTCGACCTGGTGCGAAACATCCGCGGCGATGCCCGCCTGCGCGACCTGCCAGTGATCATGATCACCTCGCGCATTGCGCAGAAGCACCGAGACTACGCCGCCGAACTCGGTGTCGATCATTACCTCGGAAAACCGTACTCGGAAGAAGACCTGTTGGCCTTGATTGGACGCTACACCGCCAATACGCCAGCGGCGGTCTGACTCGTACCGTATGGAATCCCGGGATCGGTCCTTTCCGAAGGCGCCCCCCGGGATTTCATGCAAGGCTACGAACCCCGGCCTTTCACCACGGCGTATCGCGCCAGTGTCTTTGCCCTCGCTTCATGGTGGTTCACGATCGGCCTCGGGTAGTTCTCTCCCAGCTTGATCTCCGCCGCTGCCAACTCCAGCGGCGATGCGAGCCAGGGGGCATGGATTCGCGCGTCCGGCAGCGCGGCCAACTGCGGCAGATAGCGCCGAATGAACTTGCCGTGGGGGTCGAACTTCTCACTCTGGCTCACTGGGTTGAAAATACGGAAGTAGGGCTGCGCGTCGCAACCCGTCGATGCGGCCCACTGCCAACCGCCGTTGTTCGATGCGAGATCGAAGTCGATCAAATGATCAGCAAAGTAAGCCTCGCCCCGCCGCCAGTCGATGCCGAGGTCCTTCACGAGAAAGCTCGCTGTCACCATGCGCAAACGGTTGTGCATGTAACCCGTCTGGTTGATTTGCGCCATGGCCGCGTCCACAAGCGGATAACCAGTGCGACCCTCACACCACGCGGCGAAGAGCGCGTCGGCGTGCTTGCCGTGCTCCCAGCGGATCGCATCGTATTCGGGCTTGAAAGACGCGCCAACCACGTTCGGATGGTGATGCAACACCTGGTGATAGAAGTCGCGCCAGATCAACTCCGACAGCCACATGGCTGCGCCCTTTGATCCCGCCTGTGCACGCTCCAGGGCCTCGCGCGCCAAGTGCCGGACGGACACCGTGCCAAAGCGTAGATGGGCCGAGAGATAGCTCGGCCCCTTGATCGCAGGGAAGTCGCGCGCCTCTTCGTAGTCATCGATTCGTGCAAGGAAGTCGTCCAGCAGGACCTGCGCACCCGACATTCCCACCGGCAACTTCAATGAGTGCAGATTGGTAGGTTCAAACCCCATGCTCGCCAGCGAAGGTACGCGCCCCGTATTCCTCCTCGTATCCCCTTCCCAATCCTCAGGCCAGGTCGCCAGCGCGTCTCCATGCCTTTGCACCGGATAGGCCTTCAGATAGAACTCGTCCACCTTCTTCAGCCAGGCCGTCTTGTACGGCGTGAACACGCTGAACGACGACCCGCCCCCGGTCATCACCTCGTTGCGCTCGAACACCACATGATCTTTGCTGGTGTGAAACGAAATTCCCGCATCGGCAAGTGTCCCTCGCACTTTCGCGTCGCGCTCCAGGGCCGTAGGATCGTCGTCATGATTTGCGAACACCGCGTGAACGCGCAAGGCTTTTGCGAGCCGTGGAATTTCTTCCCGTGCCACCGCGTGCCGCACGATCAGTCCACCACTCCCGCCGTTTGGGCAGCGCGTCAGCGCTTGCAACTGCGTGTCCAACTCGGCCAAGCTGTCGACAATGAACTCGAGCCGCCGGTCCGCTTTCAAGCCGCGCGCGACCAGGGGATCGAGAATCTCGCGGTCCAGAACAAAGGCGCAATAAACCCGGCGGGCCGACTTCAGCCCGTGGTATAGCGCCGCATGATCGAACGTGCGCAAGTCGCGGCGAAACCAGACGAGTCCGGAGTCCAGGGGCTTTTCCATTTCCGGGGAGTCTGCCGCAGGAATAAAATGCACGCATGTCGTCCGGCGCAATCAACCTCACCAATCATTTCCTGATTGCCATGCCTGGTCTGGCTGGCGATACGTTCGCGGGCACTGTCATCTACCTGTGCGAGCACACAGAGAATGGCGCACTCGGCCTGGTCATCAACAAGCCCATCGACATCAAACTCAGGAACCTCTTCGAAAAAGTCGAGCTCACGCTGGATCGCGACGATCTTGCCGAAGCGCCGGTGTATTTTGGCGGCCCGGTTCAAACCGAGCGCGGCTTCGTCCTCCACGAGCGACTGGGCGACGACGGCGGCCACTACAACTCTTCGCTGAAAATTCCCGGCGGCCTGGAGATGACGACCAGCAAGGACGTCCTCGAAGCACTGTCCAACGGTGCCGGCCCGAAGAAGGTGCTCGTGACGCTGGGCTATAGCGGCTGGGGTGCGGGGCAGCTCGAGGACGAGATGCAGCGCAATAGCTGGATCAACGTCAGCGCAGCCCCTGAAATCATCTTCGACACACCGGTCGAGCAGCGTTATGACAAGGCGCTTTCCCTGCTCGGGATCGACGCACGCATGCTGTCGCAGGAGGCGGGGCACGCATGAGCGCATCGTCGCGCCCTACGCCCCCCACCGTCCACCGTTCATTTCTTGCTTTTGACTACGGCACCAAGCGTGTCGGCGTCGCCTCGGGCAACACGGTCACGTGCACTGCGCAACCGCTGCGAACCATTGCAGCCGAGGGCACGGCACGTTTTGAAGCAATCGGCAAACTCATCGCCGAGTGGAAACCCGATGCCCTGGTGGTGGGTGTCCCATTCCATCCCGACGGCGCGCCGCACGAGAATACCGAACGCGCCAAGCGCTTCGCCCGACAATTGCACGGCCGCTTCCATCTGACGGTGCATGAGGTGGACGAGCGTTACACCACGACGCAGGCGCAGGCGTCAGGCGCAGCGGACGTGGACGCAGCGTCAGCCGCCATCATCCTTGAACAATTCTTGAGAGATCTGCGATGAGTACCCTACATCTGGACGCAGAAGCGCTGTACCGCGACTTGGTCGGTGGCGTGCGTGGCCTGCTGCAACCCAATGCCGTACTCGTGGGCATCTGGTCCGGTGGAGCTTGGCTGGCCGAGCGATTGCAGCAAGACCTGAAGCTCGACGGCGAACCCGGCGTCATCTCCAGCGCTTTGCACCGTGACGATTTCGACAAGCGCGGCATGAGCGCGGGTTCCGGCCAGACGCGACTGCCATTCGAGATCGAGGGCCGCCACGTCGTGCTCATCGACGACGTGCTCTACACCGGCCGCACCACGCGCGCCGTCATCAACGAACTCTTCGACTTCGGACGCCCTGCGAGCGTCACGCTCGCCGTGCTCGTCGACCGTGGCGGCCGCGAACTGCCGATTCATCCGGCTTACTCGGCGGCGCGCATCAAGCTTCCGGCCGAATGCCGACTCTCCCTCGCGCGCGGCGATGCCGGGCGCTTCAGCTTCAACATCAAGGAAGGCGAGTGATGCTTTCGCGCCGCAACCCTCAGCTCAACAAGAACGGCGAGCTCATTCACTTGCTATCGATCGAAGGACTGCCGCGCGCGGTACTTCACCAGATTCTCGACACCGCAGGCACCTTCCTGAGTGTGAACGAACGTGAGGTGAAGAAAGTGCCGCTGCTGCGCGGCAAAAGCGTGTTCAACCTCTTCTTCGAGAACAGCACGAGAACACGCACGACCTTCGAGATCGCGGCCACGCGATTGAGTGCGGACGTGATCAACCTCGACATTGCACGTTCATCCACTGCCAAGGGCGAAAGTCTGCTCGACACCATAGCAAACCTTTCCGCAATGCAAGCCGACATGTTCGTGGTGCGTCACGGCGAGAGTGGTGCGCCCTACCTCATCGCGCAGCATTGCGCGCCCCATGTGCACGTCGTGAACGCAGGCGACGGGCGGCATGCCCACCCGACGCAGGGCCTGCTCGACATGTACACGATCAAGAACTACAAGCAGGACTTCACCAATCTCACGGTCGCGATCGTGGGCGACATCGTTCACTCGCGTGTCGCGCGCTCAGACATCCACGCGCTCACGACACTGGGCGTGCCCGAGGTGCGCGCCGTCGGGCCAAAGACGCTGGTGCCGGGCGACCTGAAGGACATGGGTGTGCGCGTGTGCCACGACATGGCCGAGGGTATCCGCGGTGCAGATGTGATCATCATGCTGCGCCTGCAGAACGAACGCATGAGCGGCGCGATGCTGCCGAGCGCCGGCGAGTTCTTCAAGAACTACGGCCTCACGCAAGAGAAGCTCGCGCTCGCCAAGCCCGACGCCATCGTGATGCACCCGGGGCCGATCAACCGCGGCGTGGAAATCGATTCGTCGGTGGCCGACGGCAGGCAGAGCGTGATCCTGCCGCAGGTCACTTTCGGCATCGCGGTGCGCATGGCGGTGATGTCGACCATCGCCGGAAACAACGCTTGAGGACCCTTCGACCTGTGCCATGCGAGACACCGGCGCGGGTATGCATTAACAGGCCCTAGGGCAATCGGACAACAGGAATGAAGATCCTCATCAAGAACGGCCGCGTCATCGATCCGGCCTCGGGCCGCGATGAAACCGCGGACATCGCGATCGCGGCCGGGCGCATTGTGTCGATCGGGCAGGTCAGTCCCGACTTTCATGCGAGTCGGAAGATCGACGCGACTGGCCTCGTCGTTGCGCCAGGCTTCGTCGATCTCGCCGTGCGATTGCGGGAACCGGGTCATGAGCACGAAGGCATGCTCGAAAGCGAGATGGCTGCGGCTGTCGCCGGCGGCGTGACAAGTCTTGTCTGCCTGCCCGACACCGACCCGGTGCTCGACGAGCCCGGTCTTGTCGAGATGCTCAAGTTCCGCGCGCGCAATTTGAACCAGGTCCATGTTTATCCGCTGGGCGCCCTGACCCGCAAGCTCGAAGGCGAAGTGCTGACCGAGATGGCTGAACTGACCGAAGCCGGCTGCGTCGGCTTCTCGCAGGCCGAAGTGCCGATCAACGACACGCTCGTCATGCATCGTGCGCTGCAATATGCGGCGACCTTCGGCTACACGACTTGGCTCAGGCCGCAAGACGGATTTCTCGGGAACGGTGTCGCCGCCAAGGGAGCGCTTGCCACGCGCATGGGCCTGTCGGGCGTGCCCGTGATCGCCGAGACCATTGCACTCAACACCATCTTCGAACTCGTTCGCGACACGCAAGCGCGGGTGCATTTGTGCCGCCTGAGCAGCGCTGCCGGAATCGAACTCGTGCGTCGCGCCAAGGCCGAGGGCCTGCCGATCACCTGCGACGTGAGTGTGAACCACCTGCATCTCACGGACGTGGACATCGGCTACTTCAACGCTGCCATGCGCCTCACACCGCCGTTGCGCCAGCAGCGTGATCGCGATGCCATTCGCGCCGGCCTGGCCGATGGCACCATCGATGCGCTTGTCAGCGACCACACGCCTGTCGATGAGGACATGAAGGCGCTGCCCTTCGCCGAGGCCGAGCCCGGTGCAACCGCGTTGGAACTTTTGCTGAGCCTCGCGTTGCAGTGGGGTGAAGAATGCGGTCTGCCGATTGCCCAGACGCTCTCGAAGATCACGAGCGCTCCAGTGCGAGTGCTCGGCGAATCGCTGGGTTCGCTGGCGTCGAGCGCCGGCAAGCTCGTGCAGGGCGGCGTGGCCGACCTTTGCATCTTCGCGCCCGACGAACGCTGGGCCGTGCAACCCGGCGCACTCAAGAGCCAGGGCAAGCACACGCCCTTCGCGGGTTATGAACTCTCGGGCAAGGTGAAGTGCACGGTGGTGTCAGGACATGTAGCGCACGAGGCGTTCTGAGACTTCTCATCGCCGGGTGGCGCATTGCAAGCGCGGTGTCGCACCTGCTGCATGGCGCCCTGATCTGCGCCTTTGTCTTTCCGTTCATCACGGCCGAGCAACAGCGCCAGCGTGTGGGCTGGTGGTCGGCAAGCATGCTTCGGCGCATGGGCATTGCACTGCACAGCGAGGGTGTGCCCCGCGGCACGGCGACGCTCTTGGTGGCCAATCACATCTCCTGGCTGGACATCCTCGCCATCAATGCGGTGTATCCGTCGCGTTTTGTCTCGAAATCAGACGTTCGACGCTGGCCGCTCATCGGCTGGCTGGTGGCTTGCGGTGGCACGCTCTTCATCGAGCGTGAACGCAAGCGTGATGCGCTGCGGGTCGTGCATCAGGTGGCGGCCGCGTTGAAAGAGGGGCAGACCATCGCCGTCTTTCCCGAAGGCACGACGAGCGAGGGGCATGGCCTCCTGCCTTTCCACGCCAACCTGCTGCAGGCCGCGGTGTCCACGGGCACACCGATCCAGGCGGTCGCGCTGCGCTTTTCAGACTCTCGCGATGCGGTGAGCCGGGCCGCGGCTTATGTCGGCGAAACGCACCTCGTGCGATCAGTCTGGTCGGTGGTCACGGCGTCGCAGATGTGCGCTCAACTGAAATGGCTTCCACCTGTGCCAAGCGAAGGAGTCGACCGCCGCGAGCTGTCCGAAACGCTGCGGAATCAGCTACTTCTGGCCTTGAACGTGAAAGATTGGCGCTCCGCGGATTCACGAGGCAAATATGGGAGTGACGTGTGAAACGCGGAAGGTGAGCGGCGCGCTTTCGCGCCTCTCAGGCCTTGCCCTGATTCGCTACCGCCGCCGCTGCCTTGGCCGCCGCTTCCGCATCTCCCAGGTAGTAGCTCTTGATCGGCTTCAGATCCGCATCCAGTTCATACACGAGAGGAATGCCGTTCGGAATGTTGAGCCCGACGATGTCGTTGTCCGAGATATTGTCGAGGTACTTGACCAGCGCGCGGATGCTGTTGCCGTGAGCTGAGATCAGGACACGTTTGCCGCTCTTGATGGCCGGCGCCAATTCCTTGTTCCAGTAGGGCAGCACGCGGGCCACGGTGTCCTTCAGGCATTCGGTCAGCGGAATTTCCTTTGGATCGAGCTTGGCGTAGCGGATGTCCTTGCGTTCGCTGCGCGGGTCGTTCGAATCCAATGCAGGCGGCGGTACGTCGTAGCTGCGACGCCAGATCAGCACCTGCTCGTCGCCGTACTGCTTGGCCGTCTCAGCCTTGTTCAGGCCCTGCAGGGCGCCGTAGTGGCGTTCGTTGAGGCGCCAGGAATTCACTATCGGCAGCCAGGTGCGGTCCATCTGATCCAGCGCGTGCCATAGCGTCCAGATGGCGCGCTTGAGCACCGAGGTGTAGGTGATGTCGAAGTCGTATCCGTCAGCTTTCAAGAGACGCCCAGCCTGCTTGGCCTGCTCGACGCCTGTGGGTGTCAAATCCACATCAGTCCAGCCGGTGAAGCGGTTTTCGAGATTCCAGGTGGATTCGCCGTGGCGGATGAGGACGAGCTTGTACATGGTGGGCTTGGCGGGCGGTGAAAAGGATTTGAGGCGCGCGAATTCTATAATCCGCGGCTTTGCGCCACGCGCATCACCTGCCTCGGGCCCGCCTTTGAAGTTCCTCATCGACAACTGGTTTCTCGTCGCCGCTGCCCTGATTTCAGGCGGCATGCTCCTCTGGCCCATGCTTCAGCGGGGCGTGGGCGGCGGCATCAGCACGGTCGATGCCGTGATGCTCGTCAATCGTGAGAAGGGCGTGCTCATCGACGTGAGCGAGCCCGCAGAATATGCCGCTGGCCATGCGGGTGGGGCGCGCAACGTGCCCCTGTCCAAGCTCGAAAGCGCCCCCGGTGATCTGCCCAAGAACAAGGCCTTGCCGCTGGTGGTGTTGTGCGCCACTGGTGCACGCTCGGCCAAGGCCGTCGCTATCCTGAAGAAACTTGGATACGACAACGCACGCGCACTCAACGGCGGCTTGCGAGCTTGGCGCGAAGCGAACCTGCCGGTCGAAAAATCCGCATGAATGTTCGCGCCCCGTGTCGCTGCTCCTCTCCCCCAGGGGTAATGGCGGCTTGAGGTGGCTCGGCGCCGGTTGCGCCCCCACGTCGCTGCGCTCCTGCCCCCAAGGGGGCGCTTCAGCCACTTGAGGCAGCTCTGCGCTGGCTGAGAGGCTGAGAGTATTTCGATCATGCCCGCTCATCACGCCAAAAGCCCCCTGCTCGTCGTTGCAAATGCTCGCCATAGCCCGCTATGGCTGCGCTTTGCGCCTAGATCAGGTGCCTTTTGGCGTGCTG
>JAJKJU010000180.1 GCA_021153565.1 Rhizobacter sp. | reverse complement strand
GAACATCGTCCGGCACAAGGATCGTCCGGCACGTTGATAGCCCGTAACCGGGTCAGAGGCTGAGAGTTTTTCGAGCGTGTCCGAGCAGCGCGTCAAAAGGCGCCTGATCTAGGCGCAAAGCGCAGCCATAGCCCGGGATATGGCGAGCAGTTGCAACGACGAGCAGGGGTCTTTTGGCGTGATGAGCGGGCATGATCGAAATACTCTCAGCCTCTCAGTCCGGGGTGGGCCTTGGCGTTAACACCCGTCCGATGGGCTCCACCTGGACTATGAGTCCAGGAGCGCGTTTGCGAATTCTCGTGCGTCGAAGGTTTCGAGGTCTTCCAGCTTTTCACCCACGCCGATGAAGTAGACCGGCACGGGCCGCTCGCGTGCGATCGCCGCAAGCACGCCACCCTTGGCCGTACCGTCGAGCTTGGTGACGACAAGGCCGGTGAGCGTCAGCGCATCGTCGAAGGCCTTCACTTGCGCGAGCGCGTTCTGGCCGGTGTTGCCGTCAACCACGAGCAGTACTTCGTGCGGTGCGGCGTCTTGCGCCTTGTTGATGGTGCGCTTGATCTTGCGCAGTTCCTCCATCAGGTGAAGCTGTGTGGGAAGCCGACCTGCCGTGTCGGCGATGACCACATCGCAGCGACGCGCCTTTCCGGCGACGACGGCGTCAAAAGTGACAGCTGATGGGTCGCCGCCCTCCTGGCTCACGATCTCCACGTTGGTTCGACCCGCCCACACCGCCAGTTGCTCACGCGCCGCTGCGCGGAAGGTGTCGGCGGCGGCGAGCAGGACTATCTCGCCGGCATCTGCGAGGTGACGCGTCAACTTGCCGATGCTGGTCGTCTTCCCCGCGCCGTTCACGCCGACAACCATCATCACGGTAGGCGAAGCCTCGCCGATGACCAGTTGTTTTTCGAGCGGCTGGAGTAGCTCGGTAACGGCATCCGACAGCAGTCCCTTGACCACTGCGGGGTCGGTGGCCTTGGCCTCCTTCACCCGGCGCCTCAGATCTTCGAGCAAAAACTCGGTCGCCTTCACGCCAGCGTCGGCCATGAGTAGTGCACCTTCGAGCTCTTCATATAGCGCGTCGTCAATCTGCGTGCCGGTAAAAACCTGCGCGATGCTGGACCCCGTCTTGCGAAGGCCGTTGCGCAGCTTGGTGAGCCAAGTACTTCGTTCGGCGGCAGTCGGCTCCGCAGGACTGCTCACGACTGGAGAGGGTGGTTCGGGTACTGCAACTGGAGGGGCCACGACATCCGATGCAGGCACGGCACTCTGCGACCCGAGACCAATCTTCTCCAGCCAGCTTCTCGCCTTCGCTGGGGGTTGCACCTGCGCGGCGGGCGCTGAAGACGTTGCCTCGACCTGGGGTTCGACCGCGGTCTTTTTCTTGAAGAAACTGAACATGCTTGAGAGAGTCGCGGACGCAACGACCGGCTGAAAGAAGGATTGCAGGAGTATTGCTTCGGAGTGTCGCCCAACCCGCACGGCTGCCTGATTTCGTCACGCTATAATGTGCGGCTTAGGCGCTTTAGCTCAGTCGGTTAGAGCGACGGAATCATAATCCGCAGGTCCGGGGTTCGAATCCCTGAAGCGCCACCAAACACACAAAAAGCCTTGTAGATTCGCCTCTGCAAGGCTTTTTTCTCATCAGCCACTGGATCAACACCATGTACCGCTGTGCTTTCGCTGCTCTTACGGCAGTTTGCCTCGTCGCACCCGCTGCGGCCCAGACCCAACGCAGTTTCCCGCAGAACGCTTTGCGCGGCGCGCTAATCATCAGCTCACCATCCGACGCAATACTCAACGGGCAACCAGCCCGCCTCGCGCCTGGGCTTCGCATACGAGGGCAGAACAATATGCTCGCGCTATCGGGCTCGCTGCTCGGGCTCAAGCTGCTGGTGAATTACACGGTCGACATTCAAGGGCTTGTGAAGGATGTCTGGATCCTCACGCCGGAAGAAGCTGCAAAAAAACCCTGGCCGACAACAGCCGCTGAATCCCAGGCCTGGAGCTTCGACGCGGTCGCGCAAGTGTGGGTGAAGCCATGAGCAAGAAGGTATTCATCAAGACCTTCGGCTGTCAGATGAATGAGTACGACTCGGACAAGATGGCCGACGTGCTCCACGCCGCGCAAGGCTACGAGCCGACCACCGATGTCGAGCAAGCTGACCTCATCCTCTTCAACACGTGCTCGGTGCGCGAGAAGGCGCAGGAGAAAGTATTTAGCGACCTCGGTCGCGTGAAGCATCTGAAGGCCAAGGGAGTGATGATCGGCGTGGGAGGATGCGTGGCCAGCCAAGAGGGCGCTGCCATCATCGCGCGGGCACCCTACGTCGACGTCGTGTTCGGACCGCAGACGCTGCACCGCCTGCCCGACCTGCTGAACAAGCGAGCGCAGCAGCAACGCCCGCAGGTCGATATCAGCTTCCCCGAAATCGAGAAGTTCGACCACCTGCCGCCAGCGCGAGTCGAAGGTGCGAGCGCGTTCGTGTCGATCATGGAAGGGTGCTCAAAGTACTGCAGCTATTGCGTCGTGCCCTACACCCGCGGAGAGGAAGTCTCACGGCCCTTCGACGATGTGCTCGTCGAAGTTGCGGGCTTGGCCGACCAAGGTGTAAAGGAAGTGACCTTGCTCGGGCAGAACGTGAACGCCTATCGCGGCGCCATGGGCGGCACCACCGAAATCGCCGACTTCGCGCTCCTGCTTGAATACGTCGCTGAGATACCGGGCGTCGAACGAATCCGCTACACGACGAGCCATCCGAACGAGTTCACGCAGCGCCTCGTCGACGTCTACGCCAAAGTGCCGCAGTTGGTGAACCACCTGCACCTGCCGGTGCAGCACGGAAGCGATCGCATCCTGATGGCGATGAAACGCGGCTACACCGCGATGGAATACAAGAGCACCATCCGAAAGCTGCGCGCGGTGCGCCCTGACATCAGCCTTTCGAGCGACTTCATTGTCGGTTTCCCCGGCGAAACTGAGGAAGATTTCGCGAAGCTGATGAAGCTCATCCACGATGTCGGCTTCGACAACAGCTTCAGCTTCGTCTTCAGCCCTCGGCCCGGCACCCCTGCAGCAGCCTTGCACGACGACACGCCGCAGGGGGTGAAGCTGAAGAGGCTGCAGCATCTCCAGGGCGTGATCGAAGACAACGCCAAGCGCATCAGTGCATCGCTGGTTGGCAAGATGCAGCGCATCCTCGTCGAAGGTCCGTCGCGCAAGGACCCGGCTGAGTTGATGGGCCGCACGGAGTGCAACCGCATCGTGAACTTCAAAGGTCAGACGCGGCTCGTCGGGCAGATGGTCGACGTGACGATCACCGAGGCGTACCCGCATTCGCTGCGGGCCGAGGTGGTGATGAAGGAGGACCCCATCGCCGTTTGACATCGGGCTATGTGAGGGGCTGCGTGAGCAGACAACGCAGCTGGTTCCGACTCGCGCCCGGGTTTCGCGCTCGCGGATAACGCCGGGCTTCTCTGAATGGTGCGGCTTCGAAGAATCGGCGAAATTTCCGCCCTGATTTCATCAACTGTGGTGGACGAATCCCGCCCACCATAGACCCGCTGCGCTGGCCAGCACCATTGCGGAATAGTTCACGATCTTGCCGTC
The DNA here is from genome assembly GCA_021153565.1 of Rhizobacter sp. GTDB lineage: Bacteria > Pseudomonadota > Gammaproteobacteria > Burkholderiales > Burkholderiaceae_C > Albitalea. The sequence goes on along the minus strand of JAJKJU010000180.1, from coordinate 27,849 downwards.
GCGACCGAACACCACAAGCGCGACGATGGCGGCAACGCAGGCGAGGCCTGCAGACCATGACCACAGCTTCAAGACCGACACGCCCGCCATGTCTCTTCGCCACACGATCTTGGCCATGACGGAGGCGAAAAATCCAATGCAGGCCGCCGGAGCTGCGAAGTTGACCAAATGCCAGAACGCGCCAAGGAAGTCCAAGAATGAGGCCCGAAAATATGAACAAGACGCACACAACAAGAGCGGGAATCGAAGACAGTCACGAGGTAGTAATGTCCATGGGGTAGCCCCTCCCGCACAGACTATGAGCCAAGCTCAAGTCCTTGAATTTCAACGAATTTTATAATCGCCCATGACCGTCCTGGCCTTCGGCCTGAGCCACACCACTGCGCCGCTTGACTTGCGCGGTCGCTTCGCGTTCTCGCCGGAGCAAATGGTGCCGGCATTGCGGGCGTTTCGTGAACGCGTGGACCGTTCGCCCGAGGTAGCGATCGTGTCGACCTGCAATCGCACCGAGCTGTACGTGGCCGGTCAGGCGCACGGCAGCGGCACGATCCTCGATCCTGCCGTCGACTGGCTGGCAGAAGTCGGCGGCGTGGCGACCCAGACCCTGCGTGAGCACGCCTACGTGCTACACGACGGCGCTGCGGCGCGGCATGCCTTCCGCGTCGCGAGCGGCCTGGATTCCATGGTGCTGGGCGAGCCGCAGATTCTCGGGCAAATGAAGCAGGCCGTTCGTGAGGCCGACACCGCCGGTACGCTGGGCACCACCCTGCACCAGATGTTCCAGCGATCTTTTGCCGTTGCGAAAGAAGTCCGCACGTCAACCGAGATCGGCGCGCACTCCATCAGCATGGCCGCGGCCTCGGTGCGACTCGCATCGCAGTTGTTCGAGGACCTGCGCGAGCTGAAGGTGCTTTTCGTCGGCGCGGGGGAGATGATCGAACTCGTTGCGACGCATTTCATGGCGAAGAACCCACGTGCGCTGGCGGTGGCCAATCGCACACTGGAGCGCGGTGAAAAACTCGCCAGCCGCTTCGGCGCTGAGGCCCTGCGCCTGGCCGACTTGCCGCAACGTCTGGCCGAATTCGACGTCGTTGTGTCGTGTACCGCGAGTTCGCTGCCCATCATTGGCCTTGGCGCGGTCGAGCGTGCCCTGAAGGTGCGCAAGCACCGTCCGATGTTCATGGTCGACCTCGCAGTTCCCCGCGACATCGAACCTGAAGTAGCCCGCCTGTCGGACATCTATCTCTACTCCGTCGACGATCTCTCGGCTCTCGTCCAGACCGCCGGAGAGAAGCGCCAAGCCGCCGTGCAACAGGCCGAAGCCATCATAGAAACCGGCGTGCAAGGCTTCGTGAACTGGCTTGACCAGCGCGGCACCGTCCCGCTCATCCAAGCACTGAATGCGCAGGCCGACGATTGGCGGGCAGTTGAAATTGCGCGTGCCCGCCGATTGCTTGCCAAGGGCGAGAACATCGATGCCGTGCTCGAAGCCTTGTCCCGCGGCCTCTCACAGAAGATGCTCCACGGCACGCTGGCCGAGCTGCACGCCGCCGATTCCGGGCAACGCAAGGAGCTCGCAAACACCGTGGCGAGGCTCTTCCTGCGCAATACCTCGCGCAACCCAGTCGACGGCCAGGATTAGCCTGAGAGGCTGAGAGTATTTCGATCATGCCCGCTCATCACGCCAAAAGGCTCGTCGTTGCAAATGCTCGCCATAGTCCGGGCTATGGCTGCGCTTTGCGCCTAGATCAGGTGCCTTTTGACGCGCTGCTCGGACAAGCTCGAAAAACTCTCAGCCTCTGAGCCGCCATACCGGGCGGTGACGTGCGGGGCCTGTGCCGCGCGGTGTTCGAAGCCCACAACCAGTTTCTGGACGAACACACGATGAAAGACTCCCTCCGTCAACAATTCCAGCGCCTGGCCATGCGGCTCGGCGAACTCGACGAGACACTCGCCGATGGCAATGTCGCGTCGGACATGAGGCGCTTTCGCGAGCTGACGCGCGAGCATTCCGAGGTGTCGGGCGTGGTCGAGCAATTCCAACGTTTCGAGCAGCGCGAGCGCGACCTCGCTGCAGCCCGCGAGATGCTCGACGATCCCGAGATGGCGGAGATGGCCAGGGAAGAGATTTCGCTCGCGCAATCCGACGTCGAACGTTTGCGCATGGAACTTCAGACCGCCCTGCTGCCGCGCGACCCCGACGACGATCGCAATGCCTTCCTGGAAATACGCGCCGGCACGGGCGGCGACGAATCCGCCCTTTTTGCCGCCGACTTGGCGCGCATGTACTTGCGCTATGCGGAGCGTCGTGGCTGGCGCACCGAGGTGATGTCGGAGAGCGTGTCCGACCTCGGCGGGTACAAGGAAGTTGTGTTTCGCGTCGAAGGCGACGGCGTGTATTCGCGGCTCAAGTTCGAGTCCGGCGGGCATCGCGTGCAGCGCGTCCCCGCCACCGAAACGCAGGGCCGCATTCACACAAGCGCCTGCACGGTGGCTGTGCTTCCGGAGCCCGATGAGGCTGAGGAGATTCAGCTTAACCCGGCTGAACTTCGCATCGACACCTTCCGCGCCAGCGGCGCCGGTGGCCAGCACGTCAACAAGACCGACAGCGCGATCCGCATCACGCACCTGCCCACCGGGATCGTGGCCGAGTGTCAGGATGACCGGTCGCAGCACCGCAACAAGGCCAAGGCGATGGCGGTCCTGGCGGCCCGATTGCGCGAGAAGGATCGCTCGGAGCGGGCAGCAAAAGAAGCAGCCACCCGCAAGGGATTGATCGGGAGCGGTGACCGCAGCGACCGCATTCGCACGTACAACTTTCCGCAAGGGCGACTCACCGATCACCGCATTAATTTGACCCTGTACAAGCTGCAGTTCATCCTCGATGGCGACCTTGACGAGGTCATCGCGGCACTTGAAGCGGCGCGCGCGGCCGAGCAGTTGGCGGCATTGGAGAGTGGCGACTTGTGAGCATGCTGACCGTGATCGAAGCGCTGGGTCGGGCTCGCGCAGCCGGCGTGGATCGACTTGATGCGCATCTGCTGCTGGCCGCATGCATGCATCGATCCCGGGCGTGGCTGATCGCGAATGACGATGCGGTCTTGCCTGATGATTTGATGCAAACATTTGTCACGTGGCTAGCGCGCCGTGCATCAGGCGAGCCCCTTGCGTATATGCTCGGAGAGAAGGAATTCCACGGCTTGACACTGTGCGTGAATTCGGACGTGCTTGTACCGAGGGCTGATACCGAGACCCTGGTCGACTGGGCGTTGGAGTTGCTGGGCGACGGTCCTGCGGATTCCGAGGTCATCGATCTCGGGACAGGCAGCGGCGCCATCGCACTGGCCATCAAGAACGCGATGCCCCTGGCGCGAGTCACTGGACTGGACAAAAGCAATGCAGCGTTGAACGTTGCCAAGGCCAATGGGCAACGCCTCGACCTCGAGGTGAATTGGCGATCGGGCCACTGGTGGGGCGGCGCAGGAATACAGTGCTTCGACCTCGCGGTGAGCAACCCGCCGTACATCGCAGAAGGCGATGATCATCTGGCGGCGCTGTCGCACGAGCCACGGTCCGCCCTGACCGCAGGTGCCGATGGACTCGATGACATCCGCGTCATCGTCACCGGGGCAATGAAACACCTGAAACCGGGTGCATGGCTGTTGCTCGAGCATGGCCACGATCAAGCCGAAGCGGTTGGCTCGCTGCTCGCCGCCGTTGGCTTCAATGCAGTGCAATCGCGCGAGGATCTTGCCGGCATCACGCGCTGCACTGGAGCTCGAGCGCCACATCAGAGCTAGTATTTACGCCCGATCAAACCAACAGCGCAAGCTTATCGCCGGGCTTCGTTGCGATCGGGGGCGCTGGTTTGTCACCGCCGTCGTCCCAAGCAAGATGCGCCCGCATAATCGATGCAGTGAAGCCGAACACGTTCTACGTTTACGAAAATGGCGCCTTGCGTGCCCGTCCGCCAAGGGCTGCTGCGCGAGTTCAGGGATTGTTCTGATCCCGTGCCAGTTGATCGGCGCAGGCGGCCAAGCCTTGAATCACCGGGTTCAAGGCGGTCGACAACTCCGGCAACCGGGCACGGACGGCCTGCTCATCCGCGGCGACACACGACTGCTCCAGTGCCAGCGCGCATTGACGTACATCAACCATGCCCAGCAGGCCTGCAATGGACTGGAGATCGTGCGCCATGCGTCTGGCGGGAGCCGGGTCGGAGGCGTCCCAGATGGCTGAGAAGCTGGTGGTGAAGTCCTTGTGCGCGTTGAAAAAGCGCAGTAGCGTCCTTCGAAGCATCTTTTCGTTGCCGCGCAACAGTTCGAGCGCGGCCACTGCGTCGACCCCTGGAAGCGAATGCAGGTCCAACTCTGCGGCCTCGGCAGGCCCGGCTCGCTGCGGCGTGATCCAGCGCGCCAGGGTCGCGAGCACCTCGTCGAAATCGATGGGCTTTGCGACGTAGTCATTCATGCCGGCGGCAAGCGCCTTCTCACGATCGCCCACCATCGCGTTGGCCGTCATTGCGATCACTGGCAACTCACGCAGCTCCGGCCTCTCGCGCAACGCCTGTGTGGCAGCGAAGCCGTCCATCACGGGCATTTGGCAATCCATGAGAACGCCATCGAAGCGCTCGGCCGCCAGCTTGTCCAGCGCCTCGCGGCCATTGACGGCGACTTCGACGCTGATGCCTTCCGAGGTGAGGAGGTCGAGCGCCACTTCACGGTTGATCGCGTTGTCCTCGACGAGGAGAACGCGTGCTCCATTGAACTTCGACTGGTATTCCATGAGTGTTCCTTTGCGCCGCTGCGTCGAATGGGGTTATCGCCTCGCCATATGCATCCCACAACGACGATCATGCTTCAAATCAACAGTGCGAAGAGAGAGACATCCCTCATGCGGAGGTGGTCCGTCTCTGAAGCGGTTTCCCAGTGCGGCGTCATCCCGCGCGGATGCTGATCGCTGCGACGCAGAAGAGCGGAACTTCAGCGGCCTGCTCAATTGCTCCATCGCATATTGCCTCCTTGTGATCAACCCTGTGTGACGGGCGCGTGCGCGCGATTCTCGGCCCAGGATTGCAGCCCCTGGATGACAGGCTTCATGAGTGTCGACAGCTCTTGCAGGCGCGCTTCGACCGCTTGCGCATCGCCGGTATTGCACGCCTGCGTGAGCGCCAACGCAGCTTGCTGCAATGCCTGCATGCCGAGGGTGCCGGCCGCTGAGTGCAAATCATGCGCCATCTCGCGCCCGATCGCTTCATCACCTTGCGCCCAGGTCGACGAAAAGCGGGCGACGAAGTCTCGATGGCCATCGAGGAAGATCTGCAGCGTTCTCGCGAAAAGGGCTTCGTTGGAACGCATGCGGGTCAGCGCGACCCTGGCGTCCACGCCTGGCAGCGTGTGCAAGATCGAAACGACGGCGGGAGCCTCGGCAGCCGCTGAATTCGGCGTGATCCAGCGGGCCAGCGTGGCGAACATCTCGTCAATGTTGATCGGCTTCGCGATGTGGTCGTTCATGCCTGCCGCGAGTGCCCGCTCCTTGTCGCCAACCATGGCGTTGGCTGTCATCGCAATCACAGGGAGGTTCAGCAACGACGGGCGCTCGCGCAATGCGCGGGTGGCAGCGAAGCCATCCATCACCGGCATCTGACAGTCCATCAGCACGCCATCGAAACACTTCCTGTCGAGAATCTCCAGAGCCTGGCGGCCGTCGGGCGCAGTCTCGACGATGATTCCTTCGTCGCTCAGCAGATCGAGTGCGACCTCGCGATTGATCTCGTTGTCTTCGACCAGCAGGATGCGCGCGCCCTTCAGCCGCGACTGATGCTCATCGAGCGTGCCTTTTCGCCGCTCGGCGCGCGTGCTGGACAACGATGCGAGGCCCAGCGCCTTGCAGCAGGCATCGAACAGCGAAGAGGGCGTGACCGGCTTGGTCAGCAGCGCGGAGATCTGCACGCCCTGATTTTCAATGCGCCGCAGCACCTCGTCGCGCGAGAAAGCCGTGAGCATCAGTACCGTGGGCGAGCGCTGACCGGGGCGAGCCCCTTCGCGGATGCGCCGTGCGCAGTCAATGCCGTCCATGCGAGGCATCTTCCAGTCGAGCAGCACGATGTCGTAGGGCTCGCCAGCAGCCTCGGCGTCGACGATTCGCCGTAGCGCCTCGTCACCGTCGTCCGCCGCGTCTGGTTGCAAGCCAAGCGCCTTGATCATGCCGGCGAGCAGCTCGCGGGCATGCGCGTTGTCGTCGACAACCAGCGCGCGGCTGCCCAGCAGCCCCTCGTGGCGCATCGGCGGCCGGTTTGCCGCTGCCGGCTGCAAGGCGAACCGCAAGGTGAAGTAGAAGTGGCTGCCTTGCCCGGGGATGCTCCGCAGCTCCAGCTCGCCGCCCATCAGCCGCACCAGCTGTCGGCTGATGGCCAAACCCAGGCCCGTGCCGCCATGGCGACGGCTGGTGGAGGTATCGGCCTGCTCGAAGGGCTGGAATAGGCGCTCCCGCTGCGCATCGTCAATGCCGATGCCCGTGTCGCGCACTTCGAAGCGCAAGTCGACGGCATTGTCCTGGCGTCGGGCAATCTCCACCGCCAACGACACTTCTCCCTGCTCAGTGAATTTCACGGCGTTATTGCAAAGGTTGAGCAGCACCTGGCTCAAACGCAAGGGGTCGCCGACGAGAGCCTGCGGCAAGTCCGGCGCCTCCGCGTAGAGCAGTTCCAGGCCCTTTTCTTCCGCGTTCATGCCGACCACGTTGGCCAGGTTGTCGAGCACGTCTGCGAGATCGAAATTGACGTGCTCGATGTCGAGCTTGCCGGCCTCGATCTTCGAGAAGTCAAGGATGTCGTTGATGACGCCCAGCAAGGATTCGGCAGAGGTGTGGATCTTCTGCACGAAGTTCTGCTGGCGCGCGGTGAGGCCACTATGAAGCGCGAGGTGCGACATTCCGAGGATCGCGTTCATCGGTGTGCGGATCTCATGGCTCATGTTGGCCAGGAAGTCGCTCTTGGCCCGGTTGGCGACTTCGGCGCGCTGCTTGGCATCTTCCAGTTGTGCGGTGCGCTCGCGCACCGCACGCTCCAGCTCGTCGTGGTGGCGGCGAAGATCCTCGAGAGCCTGCTTGCGCTGCTGGTTGGACTGCTCCAGCGCCTCGGCCATGGCATTGACACGACTCGCCAACAGGCCGAGTTCGTCCTCGGTGCCCACGTGACAGCGAGCGCCGAAGTCGCCGGAGGAGATGCGATCGACCATCCGCTCCATCTCCACGATCGGTCGGCTTACCAGGCGCCTGAGCAGCAGGAAGGTCACGGCGTACAGACCCAGCATTGCAGTGGCGACGAGCGCCGTGATGGTGGTGCGCGTGCGCTGGATGGCACGCTCGGCGACGGCGCGGGTGAACATCACCTCGACCTGCCCCAATTGCTGCGGCGTGCCGCCCTTAAGCGGGTAGACAATGGGGCGCACCACGACGACTGTGCTCGACAAGTTGGCATCCGGCTGGCCAACCACCTCCGACACGATGCCGTGGTTGGCTGCCGTGACTCGAAAGCGCACGACTTCCGGGTTCGGCGCCAGCGCTTCCAGTTGCCCCTGGATCGCTTCCCAGTCCACGTTCCACATCGTGGGCGCAAGCGAGCGGCTGAAAAGGTCGGCGATCCGCTCGGCGCGGGCGTCCAGCTCGCTCATGCGGCGCTCGCGCTCCTGGTTGGTCAACAGCGTGACCGACACGGTCGCCATCGCGATGACTACTGCGGCAAGTGCGATCATCAGCTTGGCGTGGAGACTCGCCGCGCGCACAGCAACTTTCATAAGGCCCCCGGTGCTTTGCCCGGTACGAACGATGGACCTCCTGGCGGCGATTGTCCAGTCTTCCCCGGCGGCGCCACACCTGCTGGATTCCAGCTCCTGTGGATGGTGTCCACCTGCATTAGTGCGGACGATGAACGAAATAGGCGGAAAACACCTAAGCCGAAGTTCCGCTCCCATTCGGCCGATTTGAGTGATTAGAACGCCTGTGAAATCGACCGTGCACCATCCAGAAGAAGCTCGCAGCGCGTCACCTGAGCGAGGGCTGGTGCTTTACGCACCTGTCTTCCAGCTACGCAGATGGATGCGCCTGACTGCGTACGCAACTAGTTTAACGAGCGTGTTTTGCGGGCAGCGGGACCATGCAGGCTCGCCTGCAGGCCTTGCAGGCAGCTTGAGCCATTAGGAACTCGAACTGCGCAGTACGCCTTCGAGCAGATTCGCCGCAGACCACAGATGGGTCATACGTGAGCCCAAAGCAAAACGCCAACCCTTCGGTTGGCGTTTTGCATGCGGCTCGCACCGCGTATTTTTTGGTTGCGGGGGCTGGATTTGAACCAACGACCTTTGGGTTATGAGCCCAACGAGCTACCAGACTGCTCCACCCCGCGACTGAGCTTGCTACTATAGCACACGGCCGCATCACATCCATGCGCTCAAAGCCCGACAGCATTCAACGTTTCGAGAAAGCGCTCGGCGTTCTGGAAACCGATGACGCGCTGTTGCGTGAGCTCCTTGCCCTGCGCATCGAAGAAGATGGTTCCCGGTGGGCCGAAGAGCTGAAAGCGCTTGAGCAACTCACGGTCGTCCACGTTGTTCTTCGTGACGTCAGCCTTCAGTAGGACGGCATTGGCCAGTTTCGCGCGCACCGACCCTTCGGTGAAAGTCAGGTGTTCCATCTCCTTGCACGACACACACCAGTCGGCGTAGAAATCGAGCATGACCGCACGCCTCGCCTTGCTAGCGGTGTCGAGCGCGGCGTCGAGTTCCAAGACCGTGTGTACAGGCGCGAAAACCGGGACTGCTGCTGGCGCGGTGCGCGGGTCAACAAGATGGGACAGAGGATGAATCGGATCGGTGCCACCTGACGTCGCCCCGACAATCTGGATCGCACCGAAGATCGCGAGCAGCGCTGCCGTGACCTTGCGAGCCCACCCACCGAGCGAAGCCGGGCGGCGCTGGCCACCAGCAAGGCGCCCCACAGGCCGAGCGCCACTGTCGCGGGCAACACGGGCTGGACGATCCACAACGCGACTGCGACAAGCAGCACGCCGAAAATATGTTTCACATCATTCATCCAGGCGCCGGTCCGAGGCAACAGAGTGCCGGCCGAAGCACCCACGAGCAGCAAGGGCACGCTCATGCCCACCGACAGCGCAAAAAGACCTGTGCCGCCGAGTACCACGTCGCGCGTCTGACTGATGAAAAGGAGTGCCGCAGCCACCGGTGCCGCCACGCAAGGGCTGACGATCAGGGCGGACAGACTGCCCATCGCAAAGACGCCCGCGATCTGCCCAGCGGGAAGCTTCTGCGATGCACTATTCAAGAGACTTGTGAACGATGCTGGCAATTGCAGTTCGTACACGCCGAACATCGACAGCGACAACCCCACCAGCAGCAACGCAAACGCGCTCAACATCCATGGGTTCTGCAAAGTTGCGGCCAGTCCTTGGCCGGCCAGTCCAGCGCCGACGCCAAGCGCCGTGTAGAAGAGCGCCATGCCGAGCGAATAACTCACTGACAAGGCGAAACTGCGTCCGCGGCTGGTGCTCGTGCCTGCCCCCTGCCCGACGATGATGGATGACAGGATGGGCACCATAGGCAGCACGCATGGCGTGCGCGACAAGGCGAGACCGCCGAGGAAGAATGCGCCGACGACCTTCCAGAATTTTCCTGAACGAAGCGCGGCCTCGGCACCCTCGGCGACGGAGACTGTGTTGACGGCGATGTTGGGCGCAACGCTGGATGGGGCGCCGATCGCGCCGACGTGCGGCGGTATGGTCATGGTGGAACCACTGACCACGGTCGCCGCCGCGTCAGCCCCCGGAATCGGCATTTCTCGCCCCGGCAACACGCGCACTGTGCCATCACCACCCCAATAGACAACAACGACTCATAGGCATTACACAAGTCCACCGCAGCGGCGTAGCATGAAAGCCGAATTCACCGCATAAACCGTGTCAACTGTTCGAGGAGCTTGTTATGCGATCAGCATGCTGGTTGGCAGCCGCAGCTCTGACCATGAGCACCGGCGGAAGCGCGTGGGCCTTGGACGACGGACTAGTGCCTTCTGTCGCGAGCCTTGGGCCGCAGTGGCAGGGACGCTTGGCCTTGGGCACCTACTCGCCGATAGCTTATCCCGACGCGATGAACATCGACAGCCAAGGCTTGAAAATCAGCGGCGCGAGCCTCCTCGGAGACTTCTATTTCAGTCGAACGCTTATAGGCGTCGGTAGTGCGAGCGGTTTTCGCGCTACCAGTGGCTTGTTCATCGGGACGCGAAATGCCTCGCTTTTGCTCGGTACACCTTCGGCTGGCCTTGGTGGAAGGCCCTTCAATATGGATCGTCGAACCGTCGACGTCTGGGGCATGTCCAACACCGCTGACAGCAATGGTGATCAAGCACCGGTTCCGTATGTCGGCTTGGGCTACACCCGCCTGGCCCGCAGAGATGGGTGGGGATTCAGCGCCGACCTGGGCGTGATGGCTCTAAAGCCCGGTTCGGCCGTCAAGCTCGGCAACGGCGCAAGTCTGGACGACGCCCTGCGCGACATGCGCTTGTCCCCTTTGCTGCAACTCGGCGTGACCTACTCCTTCTAAGAAGAAAGCTTTCAAGACCGCAGCCGGAAAACCGGCTCGGGTTTGCCGTATAACCACGGCTTTTCCACCTTTGCCAGCCAACAGGCCTCTCGACCATGAGCGACGTTCAACAACGCATTGACGATCTCGTCAAAACCAACCGCGTGGTACTTTTCATGAAAGGCACCGCTCAATTTCCGATGTGCGGCTTCTCCGGCCGCGCCGTGCAGATCCTCAAGGCTTGCGGCGTCAATGACCTGAAGACCGTCAACGTCCTCGAGGACGAGGGCGTGCGCCAGGGTATCAAGGACTATGCCAACTGGCCCACCATCCCGCAGCTCTACATCAATGGCGAATTCGTCGGTGGCTCGGACATCATGATGGAGATGTACCAGGCTGGCGAGTTGCAGCAGGTGCTGGGCGCCGCGGCCTGAAGCCGTGACTGCTTCCGCATCGCGGGTAGTCGTCGGGGTGACCGGCGCCACAGGCGCGGCCTATGCCCTGCGGCTGCTGCAACGCCTGAAGGCTGCGCAACGCGAGATCCACATCGTCGTGACGCCAGCGGGCGTGCTCAATGTTCATCACGAGTTGGGGCTGGATCGCTCGGCGCTGGAGGCGCTGGCGGACGTAGCATATAGCCCGTCCGATATCGGCGCTGCGATTGCCAGCGGGTCGTTTGCGACCGATGCGATGGTTGTAGCGCCATGTTCCATGAAGAGCCTGGCGTCGATTGCCCACGGCCTCTCGGACAACCTGCTCACTCGGGCGGCCGACGTAGCCTTGAAGGAGCGGCGCCGCCTGGTACTGATGGTCCGCGAAACGCCCTTTAACCTCGCGCATCTGCGCAACATGACGTCGGTGACGGAGATGGGCGGGATCATCTTTCCTCCGATGCCGGCGTTCTATCACCGGCCGCAGAACATTGATGAGCTTGTGAACGAGACGGTCGAGCGGGTGTTGGCCTTGCTCGGCGTTGATGGCGCTGCGCCGAAGTCCTGGAATGGGCTGTAGCCGGCCTGTGCCGGCTCAGAGGCTGAGAGTATTCGAGCGTGTCCGAGCAGCACGTCAAGAGGCGCAAAGCGCAGCCATAGCTCGTGCTATGGCGAGCATTTGCAACGACGAGCAGGGGCCTTTTGGCGTGATGAGCAGGCATGATCGAAAAACTCTCAGCCTCTTCAGGGTGCAGGCGGCTGGTAATCCCAGTTCTTGCGCGCGCCGAACACCAGGTTCGGGTACTCGGCGCGACCGCGGCTGCCGTTGTAGCGGCCGAGGGCCATGAAGAGATCGCCTCGCTCAATGTCGAGGTAATGCCTCAGGATCACGCAGCCGAATCGCAGATTGGTCTGCATGTGGAAGAGCGCGAGCGCATCGCCCCCACCAATCAGCCGCGCCCAGAAGGGCATCACCTGCATATAGCCACGAGCTCCGACGCTGCTGATCGCGTACTTGCGAAATCCGCTTTCAACCTGGACGAGGCCCAGCACCAGATTGGGTTCAAGGCCCGCCCTTTTGCTTTCGTACCAGACGGTTTCGAGGAACTCGACGCGAGTGGTGTGATCGGTTGTTCGTTTCTTGAGCCGCGTGCTCATTTCGCCGAGCCAGCGGAGGTAGGCAAGACGAGCTTCGGTGGAGGCGAAGGCGGGTCTTGGCGGTGCGCTGTTGGCAATCGCGGCCGCGAGGGCGGTGCGGACGGCATCGGCAAGGGGTTCTTCTTGCTGGGCACCCGCCTGTGCAGAGGCAGGCAAGAAGCCCCCGACCACGGCGCCCATGACACCCAGCAGGCACGCCCTCCTCCCTCCCCCCTTGCGGTAGAGCGCCGTAGTGAGGGGGACCAAACGGTCAATCTTCAAGAATCTGCCTTGTTCGCTCGAGACAGGCTTGAGTCCTCCTCAAGGATCGATGGTTCCACCTCAGGATCCGCAGAACTGGATGAGCGAGGCATATCGTGCGAATCTTCACTCTCCCGCGAGGGAGAGCTGACCTATCAGATGCTTAGCTTGGAGATGACGAAGGCTTTGATGTTGTCAGCGCCAACCGTCACTGCCTGCGCGTCGCGCCGACCCTGATATTCGACCTTGCCTTCCTTCAGCCCGCGGTCCGAAATCACCACGCGGTGCGGCACGCCCACGAGTTCCCAATCGGCGAACATTGCACCCGGACGTTCGCCGCGGTTGTCGAGCATCACATCGATGCCCTTGGCCTGCAGTTCGTCGTGCAGCCGGTCTGCGGCTGCCCGCACCTCTGCTGAGCGGTCGTAGCCGATGGGGCAGATCACCACCGTGAAGGGCGCAAGCGCGTCGGGCCAGATGATCCCGCGTTCGTCGTGGTTCTGCTCGATGGCCGCCCCGACGATGCGTGTCACGCCAATGCCGTAGCAACCCATCTGCATGAGCTGTGGCTTGCCCGTTTCGTCGAGATAGGTCGCGTTCATGTCCTTGGAGTACTTGGTGCCGAGGAAGAATACATGGCCCACCTCGATGCCGCGCTGAATCGCCAGCTTGCCTTTCCCGTCAGGTGAGAGGTCGCCTTCCACAACGTTTCGGATGTCGGCCACCACGTCGGGCTCAGTCAGGTCTCGGCCCCAGTTCACCCCAGTCATGTGGAAATCACCTTCGTTCGCGCCGCATATGAAGTCGCTCATGTTGGCGACTGTGCGATCAGCGACTATCTTTAAGGGTTTTTTCGGGTCGATGGGCCCAAGATAGCCGGGTTTGGAACCGAAGTACTCCTCGATCTCGCTGGCCGTGGCGAAACGGTAGCCATCTTTCAGCCCGGGCACCTTGCCCGCCTTCACTTCATTGAGCGAGTGGTCGCCACGAACCAGCAGCAGCCAGACTATCGTCTTGACTACGTCACCCGCTGGATTCTTCTCGTCAGTGGCGAGCACGAGGGATTTCACTGTCGTGTCGAGCGAAACCCCGAGAAGGGCCGCGACGTCCTCACAAGTGCTCTTTGCCGGTGTGGGCGTCTTCACCAAAGGCTGGGCAGGCACGGCGCGCTGTGCAATCAAGGGGACTGCCTCGGCCAGTTCAATGTTCGCCGCGTAGTCCGACTCGGGGCAGTAGACGATCGCATCCTCACCCGTATCTGCGATGACCTGGAATTCGTGCGACCTGTCTCCGCCGATGGCACCGGTATCCGCAGCCACGGCGCGAAAGGTGAGTCCCATGCGCTCGAAAATTCGCACATAGGCTGTGTACATCGCGTCGTAGCTCTTGCCCGCCGAATCTTCGTCGCGGTCGAAGGAGTATGCATCCTTCATCGTGAACTCGCGACCGCGCATCAGGCCGAAGCGTGGACGCCGCTCGTCGCGGAACTTGGTCTGGATATGATAAAAATTCTTCGGCAGCGCCCGGTAGCTGCGCAGCTCTTGCCGAGCGATGTCCGTGATGACTTCTTCGCTCGTGGGCTGCACGACGAAGTCACGATCGTGGCGGTCCTTCACACGCAAAAGTTCCGGCCCCATCTTCTCGAATCGCCCTGTTTCTTGCCACAACTCGGCCGGCTGCACCACCGGCATCAGAAGTTCGACGGCACCAGCGCGATTCATCTCATCACGAATGATGGCCTCGACCTTGCGGATTACGCGCAACCCCATTGGCATATAGCTGTAGATGCCGGCGCCGAGCCGCTTGATCATGCCTGCACGCATCATCAGCTTGTGACTCACCACCTCTGCATCTGCGGGTGCCTCCTTGAGGGTGGAAATGAAGAATTGTGATGCTTTCATGCCGTACCGGAAAAAGGAGGGAGATCACACGGCAAGTGAGGGAAACCCAAGGGGTTGCTTACCGTCACGCCGGTGCAATAATCGTTTCAACGAGAATTTTGGGGTTGATTATGCTCGACCGTGAAGGGTTTAGGCCCAACGTCGGCATCATCCTGCTCAACCAGAAAAACCAGGTATTCTGGGGCAAACGCATCCGCACTCATTCCTGGCAGTTCCCGCAAGGGGGCATCAAATACGGCGAGACGCCCGAGCAGGCGATGTACCGCGAACTTCACGAGGAAGTGGGGTTGACACGGGAACATGTGCGCATCATCGCGCGCACACGCGACTGGTTACGCTATGAAGTGCCAGATCACTTCATCCGACGTGACGCCCGCGGGCATTACCGCGGACAAAAACAGATCTGGTTTCTTTTGCAGCTGGTCGGTCGCGACACCGACATGAATCTGCGCGCCACCAATCATCCGGAATTCGATGCCTGGCGCTGGAACGAGTATTGGGTTCCGCTCGAGGTGGTGATCGAGTTCAAGCGCGATGTCTATCAGATGGCACTGACTGAACTCGCTCGGTTCTTGCCGCGCGGAAGCCATCACAACCGATACCTACGGTCGGGCATGAGGCCGCATTATCGTGATGAAGAACACGATGGCCGGCCGCATACGCATCACGACCTGCCTTCGGAATCGGCTTCGCCACCTCCGGTCGACGCTCCGAAGACGACGCAGCGCTGACCTGAATCAGGTCAGGACGAGGTTGTCGCGATGGATCATCTCCGGCTCGCCGGTGAACCCCAACAGGCGCTCAAACTCGCTCGACGGTTTGCGGGCGATGAGACGCGCTTCGCTGCTTGAGTAATTGGCGAGGCCTCGAGCGATCTCGATGCCTGACAGGCTCTTCACCGCAATAACGTCGCCGCGGTGGAATTCTCCGGCCACTTCCACCACGCCAATCGGCAGGAGGCTTTTTCCGCCGTCGCACAACTTGCTCATCGCACCGTCGTCGACAACGACCGTGCCTCGCAGTTGCAGGTGATCGGCCATCCATTGCTTGCGCGCAGCCATTTTCTGTGTAGGTGCCAACAGCGTCGTGCCGATGGCCTCGCCTGAGGATAGACGGACCAGAACGTCCGACTCACGTCCCCATGCAATGACGGTGCTGGCCCCGCTCTTGGCGGCCCGTTTGGCAGCGAGCACCTTGGTGATCATCCCGCCCTTGCCAATGCTGGAACCGGCGCCACCGGCCATCCGCTCAAGCTCGGGTGCGCCGGCTAGAGCCACGTCGATGAAACGGGCGTCGGGGTCACGACGCGGATCGGCCGAGTACAAACCCTTCTGGTCGGTGAGAATGACCAATGCATCGGCCTCGATAAGGTTGGCAACCAGCGCGCCCAACGTGTCGTTGTCACCGAACTTGATCTCGTCGTTGACGACGGTGTCGTTCTCGTTGATGACGGGAATGACCTTCAGCCTCAGTAGCGTCAATAGTGTCGACCGTGCATTGAGGTAGCGCTCGCGATCGGCCAAGTCCGCATGCGTGAGCAGCACCTGCGCGCTGCCCATGCCGTGCTCGCGCAGCTTCGATTCATAGATTTGCGCCAGGCCCATTTGGCCGACGGCGGCGGCGGCCTGCAGTTCGTGGATTTCCTTCGGACGCGATGCCCAGCCGAGGCGCTTCATGCCCTCGGCGATGGCGCCACTGGACACCATCACGACTTCGCGTCCCTGCGAAGCGAGGGCCGCCATTTGCCGGCACCAGTTATCCACGGCTTCGGCATCGACACCACGCCCTTCGTCAGTGACGAGACTGGATCCGACCTTGACGACGATCCGCCTCGCGCTTTTCAACGCATCGCTCATGATTGCGGCGCGCCGACGTCGGTGGTCGCGAAGCGCGGATCGGGATCGTCCGGCACCACGTTTTTCAGCTTGGACACGTGTTGGTAGATTGCCTTGATTAGGGGCTCGCAACCTTCGCGTGTGAGAGCCGAAATCTGAAACACCGGACCTTTCCACTTGAAGCGCTTGATGAAGTCCTTGACCCGCTTTTCGCGCTCTTCGTCGGGCACCATGTCGAGCTTGTTGAGCACCAGCCAACGGTCCTTTTCATACAAAGTTTCGTCGTACTTCTTCAGTTCGCCGACGATGGCCTTCGCTTGCGCGACCGGATCGACCGCTTCGTCGAAAGGCGCGAAGTCGATGACGTGAAGCAGAAGATGCGTGCGCTGCAGGTGGCGCAAGAAAAGATGGCCAAGGCCAGCGCCTTCTGAGGCGCCTTCGATCAAGCCCGGAATGTCGGCGACTACGAAGCTTTGCTCCGCTTGCACGCGCACGACGCCGAGATTCGGATGCAGGGTGGTGAACGGATAGTCGGCGATCTTGGGCCGCGCGTTTGATATTGCAGCAATCAGCGTCGACTTGCCCGCGTTCGGCATTCCCAGCAAGCCCACATCCGCCAGTACACGCAGTTCGAGCTTGAGCTTGCGCGCCTCTCCTGGCCAGCCTGGAGTCTTCTGCCGCGGTGCACGATTGGTGCTGCTCTTGAAGTGCAGGTTGCCGAAGCCACCGTCGCCTCCCTTGACGAGCATCACTTTTTCGTCTGGAACGAGCAACTCGGCGATCACCTGCCCCGTATCGACGTCCTTGATGATCGTGCCCATAGGCATGCGCAGGACGATGTCCTCGGCGGCGGCGCCGTACTGGTCGGAGCCGCGGCCATTCTCGCCATTGCGCGCCTCGTGGCGGCGTGCGTAGCGAAAGTCGATCAGGGTGTTGAGATTCCGGTCGCCCACTGCGTAGACGCTGCCGCCGCGGCCGCCGTCTCCCCCGTTCGGACCGCCGAACGGAATGAACTTCTCGCGACGGAAGCTCATGCAGCCGTTGCCGCCATTACCTGCAACAACGTCGATCGTGGCTTCGTCGACGAATTTCATGAGTGTGGCTTGTCTGTACCCGACGACTGGTTGTCACCTGGCTTGTGATTAGTGAGAGACCAGACCCCGACCGCGATCAGGATCAGCGGCCACCATTGTTGCAGCCACCCGAACTGCAGCAGTCCGAAGTTGTGGGCAAGGAACAGGCAACCGATGACGATGAGAACGATGCCGCTCTTGTTCATGCTGATGCCTCTTTGGTTAACCGGATGCGCACGATGGTAATCCAGCGTCGCAAAAAACAAGCCCCGGTTGACCGGGGCTTGTCGACGAGGCAAGGGCGATCACTATCACTGCGCCTTGACGCTCACCGTCTGACGATTGCGGGGTCCTTTGACGGCATAACTCACTTCGCCGTCGACCAGCGCGAACAACGTGTGATCTTTGCCAATGCCGACATTGCTGCCAGCATGGAACTTTGTGCCGCGCTGGCGAACGATGATTGAGCCGGCCGGAATGGTCTGGCCGCCGAACACCTTGACGCCGAGCATCTTCGGTTGGGAATCGCGGCCGTTCCGTGTGGAACCGCCGCCCTTTTTCTGTGCCATGGTTCAGATCTCCTTGAATTGGCGTATCAGGCGTTCACTGCACTGATTTCGATTTCAGTGAAGTTCTGGCGGTGACCTTGTCGCTTCTGGTAGTGCTTGCGACGGCGCATCTTGAAAATGCGCACCTTGTCATGCCTGCCTTGGGCCAACACTTTGGCCACCACGCTTGCGCCCGTCACCAAGGGAGTCCCGACCTTCAGGTCAACGCCGGCACCAATTGCCAACACCTGATCGATCGTGATCTCTTGACCAACTTCCGCAGCAATCTGTTCTATTTTGATCTTTTCGCCTGCAGCAACCTTGTATTGTTTGCCGCCGGTTTTTATGACCGCGTACATATCAGCCCTTTCGTTGAGTACCTTCGCGCACCCAAAAAAACGGGCATGCAAAGACCCTGCGTGTTACACAGAGCCTACGATTGTAGTACAGCAGACGGCGCAACCTCAAATGACTATGCCCCAAAAACTTCGGCCTTGCGCTCAAAACGACGACGCCTGCCCCAGCTCCCCGACGGCCGTTCCTATAATCCAGCCCGTGTCTTCCGAGTCCAGCGCCCAGACGGCGCCCCAATCCGAATCCGCTGCGCCTACCTCCAGCGTAGCGTTGCTGATGGCCGCCGACATGCACGAAGTCGATGCGGTGATCCAGCGTCGATTGGCCTCCGACGTCGCGCTCATCAACCAGATCGCGCATTACATCATCAGCGCCGGCGGCAAGCGCATCCGGCCAATGCTGGTGCTGCTGTTTTCCAAAGCGCTTGGCTTCACGGGCCCCGAGCGATTCGAACTGGCTGCGACCGTCGAATTCATCCACACCGCGACCTTGCTGCACGACGACGTTGTCGACGAGTCGGCGCTGCGCCGCGGGCGCGAGACGGCAAACGCCCGTTTTGGAAATGCAGCCAGCGTGCTGGTCGGCGACTTCGTCTATTCGCGTGCCTTTCAGATGATGGTATCGGTGAATCACATGCGCGTTCTCGAAGTGCTTGCCGACGCGACCAACGTCATCGCCGAGGGCGAGGTACTGCAGTTGATGAACATGCACGACCCGGACATCGCGGTCGAAGACTACCTTCGCGTGATCCGATACAAGACGGCCAAGCTTTTCGAAGCAAGCGCCCGACTCGGCGCCGTGCTGGCCGATGCGCCCCACGATGTGGAAGAGGCTTGCGCAGATTACGGGCGGTCGCTGGGCACCGCCTTCCAACTCGTCGACGATCTGCTCGACTACGAGGGCTCCACCGCGCAACTCGGCAAGAACGTTGGCGACGATTTGCGCGAAGGCAAGCCGACCTTGCCACTGCTGGTCGCGATGGAGCGCGGTACGGCAGCGGAGCGCAATCTGATCCGTCAAGCCATCGAGCACGGTGAGATCACCAAATTGGCCGACATCGTCGAAATCGTGCGCCACACCGGGGCGATCGAGGCCACGCGGGACGCTGCTCGCGCCCAAGCCGACAAGGCGCGCGACTCGCTTCGATTGATCCCCACATCGGAGAGCCGGGAAGCTCTGCTAGAATTCTGCGTTCAGTCGGTTGATCGCTCTTTTTGAGCAGCAGTCGAGTCAAAAGCTGCTGCCGCAAGACAGCGTCGTTGACAACCGAACGAAAGGTGCTGCACTCGCAGCGCCTTCAAAAATCGGGGTGTAGCTTAGCCTGGTAGAGCGCTACGTTCGGGACGTAGAGGCCGGAGGTTCGAATCCTCTCACCCCGACCAAATCCTTCATCTTCCGTTGCCGTATTTCAGACGCATTCGCGGCCTCGCTATGCGATTGCATTTTGTTTCCGATGCGTCGGGGCTTGCGCGCCAAGGCGCGCGGCGATGTTGTCGTGAATAGTTGGCAGCGTGCGCGGATCTGGGCGATTTACACTGCCAGACGATTCGGCGATCATCGTCGGGTTGCCCCCCGTGGAGTGAACACTCAGTGCCCCGAAATTCCGCTGCTTGCCCCCCTCGCGCGCAGCGCACCCCGGTCTTTGTCTGCGCATCCTCGTTCGCAGACGCGATACCGCCCCCACAGGTGCGGTGCGTACAAACTCGTAGCTGACACGTGGACATCCTCACCGATACCCCTCACTCCGCGCTCTCCGGCGTCGCCCGGGTTCTTGTCAATGCCGGCAAGCTGAACGCCAAGACAGCCGAAGATCTCGTCAAGGCTATCGCAAAGGATAAGAAAGGCAACTTCGTCACTTCGGTGATCGCCTCCGGCGCGGTCACACCCGCCGAGCTTGCGCACACTCTGGCCGGCGCGCTCGCACTACCCCTGCTGGACCTGAACGCGGTCGACTCGACAAAACTGCCTCGCAACATTATCGAGAACAAGCTCGCGGCGCAATACCACGTCGTGGTGCTTGGCAAGCGCGGCAATCGCCTGTTCATCGGCGCATCGGACCCCACCGACCAGGAAGCCGTCGAGCGCATCAAGTTCGCGACGCAGTTGTCGCCCGAATGGGTCATCGTCGAGCACGACAAGCTCTCGAAGATCCTCGAGAGCAGCGGCACGAGCGCGACCGAAACACTCGAGTCCATGGCTTCGGGCGACTTTGAGTTCGACGTTACTGACGACGTCACGACCCAGGAAGCACCCGAGACAGGATCCGCCGACGTCGAAGATGCCCCGGTGGTCCGCTTCCTGCAGAAGATGTTGATCGATGCGATCAACGCACGAGCGTCCGACCTGCACTTCGAGCCTTACGAATATCACTATCGCGTGCGCTTTCGCGTGGACGGCGAGTTGCGCGAGATCACGCAGCCGCCGATCGCCATCAAGGACAAGCTCGCCTCGCGCATCAAGGTGATCTCGCGCCTGGACATTGCCGAGAAACGCGTGCCGCAAGACGGGCGCATGAAGCTCAAGTTCGGTAGCAAGGCCATCGACTTCCGGGTCAGCACGCTGCCCACACTCTTCGGCGAGAAGATCGTGATCCGTATCCTCGACCCGTCGAGCGCAAAGCTTGGCATCGAGGCGCTGGGCTACGAGAAGATTGAGAAGGACCGGCTCCTATCGTGCATCCAACGGCCCTACGGGATGATCCTCGTCACCGGCCCGACGGGTTCTGGAAAAACGGTATCGCTCTATACCTGCCTGAACATCCTGAACCAGCCGGGCGTCAACATCTCGACAGTCGAGGACCCGGCTGAAATTAACTTGCCGGGCATCAACCAGGTCAATGTCAACGACAAGGCGGGCCTGACTTTCGCAGCCGCACTCAAGTCCTTCTTGCGCCAAGATCCGGACGTGATCATGGTCGGCGAAATCCGCGACCTGGAAACTGCCGACATCGCCATCAAAGCGGCGCAGACGGGCCACATGGTGATGTCCACCCTGCACACCAACGATGCGCCGACTACACTGACCCGTCTTTTGAACATGGGCGTGGCGCCGTTCAACATCGCCTCAAGCGTGCTGCTCATCACTGCCCAGCGGCTCGCTCGAAAGTTGTGCGAACTGTGCAAGAAGCCGGCAGAGTATCCGCGCGAAGCGATGCTCAAGGCAGGCTTCGAGCCTAATGACCTCGACGGCAGCTGGAGCCCGTACCGTGCCATGGGCTGCTCCGCGTGCAGCAACGGCTACAAGGGCCGCGTCGGCATTTACCAAGTGATGCCCATCTCGGAGGAGATTCAGCGCATCATCCTTTCTGAGGGTACGGCCATGGATATTGCCCAGCAGGCGCAGCGCGAGAACGTGCGCGACCTGCGGCAGTCCGGTTTGATCAAGGTGCGTGCGGGTGTGACGACCCTTGAAGAAGTGATCTCGGTCACCAACGAATGACCGATGTCGACATCATTTAACTTAACAATGTTCGGGCGGGGACTGGGTTCCTCGGAGGCACTATGGCGACTGCAGTAGCCGCGAAACAGAACATCAAGGAACTTGTCTTCGAGTGGGAAGGCAAGGACAAGAACGGCAAGATCGTCCGTGGCGAGATGCGTGCCGGTGGCGAAGCCATGGTCAGCTCAAGCCTACGACGGCAGGGCATTCTCGTCACCAAGGTGAAGAAGCGCCGAATGAGCGGCGGCAAGTCCATCAAGCAAAAGGACATCGCCATCTTCACCCGTCAGCTTTCCACGATGATGCGAGCCGGCGTGCCGCTCATCCAGGCTTTCGACATCGTGGCGCGTGGCAGCACCAACCCGAAGGTGACGCGCCTCTTGACAGACATAAGAAGCGACATCGAAACCGGCACAAGCCTCTCGGCCGCGTTCCGCAAGCATCCGCTGTACTTCGACGCGCTGTATTGCAACCTCGTCGAAGCCGGTGAAGCAGGCGGTATTCTCGAAACCCTGCTCGATCGCCTTGCCATCTATCAAGAAAAGACGATGGCGATCAAGAACAAGATCAAGTCCGCGCTGATCTACCCGATCGCGGTGTTGGTCGTTGCCTTCGTCGTGCTGGCGGTCATCATGATCTTCGTGATCCCGGCCTTCAAGGATGTGTTCACCTCGTTCGGCGCCGACCTGCCCGCGCCGACCTTGCTCGTGATCGCGATGTCGGAATTCTTCATCAAGTTCTGGTGGGCGATCTTCGGCTTCCTGATAGGCGGCACCTATTTCTTCATCCAGTCATGGCGTCGATCCGAGAAGATGCAGAAGGCGATGGACCGCCTGCTGCTCAAGGTTCCGGTGTTTGGCGAACTGGTGAACAAATCGGCCGTGGCCCGCTGGACCCGCACGCTGTCCACCATGTTCGCGGCAGGCGTTCCGCTCGTTGAAGCACTCGACTCGGTCGGCGGCGCTTCGGGAAACGCGGTGTTCGCCGAAGCGACGGAGCAGATCCAGAAAGACGTGTCCACCGGCAGCGCCTTGACGACATCCATGCAGACCACGGGCGTCTTCCCGGTGATGGTGCTGCAGATGTGCGCCATCGGCGAAGAATCCGGTTCGCTGGACGCTATGCTGGGCAAAGCCGCCGAGTTCTATGAAGACGAGGTCGACGAGGCCGTCAAGGGACTGTCGAGCCTGATGGAGCCTTTCATCATCGTGATCCTGGGCACGCTCATCGGCGGCATCGTGGTGTCGATGTACCTTCCGATCTTCAAGCTGGGCCAGGTGGTGTGACGCCAGAACTCGCGAAGATCCTTCTTTCGCCATGGGCCCTTGCATTGCTGGGCCTGTGCATCGGCAGCTTTCTGAACGTCGTGATCTACCGCCTCCCGCAGATGCTGGAACGTGGCTGGAAGCTCGACAGCGCCGAGATGCTCGGCGTGAAGATTGAGACACCACCCGAGATCACGCTATCGAAGCCGCGTTCGCGCTGCCCGAAATGCTCGCACGCCATTGCCTGGCACGAAAACGTGCCGGTACTGAGCTATGTGCGGCTCGGCGGCAAGTGCTCCGAGTGCAAGACCCGCATCTCGCCTCGCTATCCGTTCATCGAGATCGTGACTGCGGTTCTCTTCGCCGCAGCAGCCCATCGCTTCGGCGCCCAACCCACCACGCTTTTGTGGTGCGGCTTCATCGCGGTACTCGTGGCACTCGCGGGTATCGACTGGGACACCACACTGCTACCGGACAACCTCACCTTGCCACTTCTGTGGGCGGGCTTGGTCAGTGCGGCTGTGGGCTGGACGATTCCCCTGTCCATGTCCGTCTGGGGCGCGGTCGTCGGGTACCTGTCGCTCTGGACGGTGTACTGGATCTTCAAGAAGGCCACCGGCAAGGAAGGCATGGGCCACGGCGACTTCAAGTTGCTGGCCGCGCTCGGCGCATGGCTGGGGGTCCAGATGATTTTGCCGATCGTGCTGGCCGCCTCGGTCATCGGCGCGATCGTTGGCATCGGCCTCAAAATCAGCGGCGGACTGCGTGAAGGCCGCTATGTGCCCTTTGGTCCGTTCCTCGCGGGCGCCGGGCTGGTCGTGATGCTTGCCGGATCAGTTCGCGTACTTGATTGGCTGGGCTGGGGCTGATCCACGTTCAGCGGGAATTCGTGTGGCGAATCGCGTGCTTCGAATCGGCCTCACGGGCGGCATCGGCAGTGGCAAGAGCACCGTTGCGGCGCTTCTCGCGTCGCACGGCGCTGCCATCATCGACACCGACGCCATCGCCCGCCGCCTCACCTTGGCCGGCGGCGCGGCCATTTCCGCCATTCGCGAAGGCTTCGGCGACGGGTTCATTGATGCGAGCGGCGCACTGGACCGCGACTGCATGCGCGCTTTGGCCTTCACCGACCCGCAAGCCAAGCGTCGTCTCGAGGCAATTCTTCATCCCTTGATCGGCATCGAGGCCGCGCGTGCGGCCGACGCATCAAAGGCCACAGTGAAGGTGTTCGACGTGCCCCTTCTGGTCGAATCCGGCCGTTGGCGTGCCATCGTCGATCGCGTCCTCGTGGTCGATTGCAGCGAAGAGACACAGGTGCAACGGGTGGTGAGCCGTGCAGGCTGGGCGGAAGACGCCGTGCGCAAGATCATTGAGCAGCAGGCCACGCGCGACGCGCGCCTTGCCGCCGCCGATGCAGTGATCCGCAATGACGGGCTCACACTCGAGGCCCTTGCATCCGAAGTGGACGCGCTGTGGGCGGGGTGGTGCGCCCCTTGCTGAAATAGGGCAACTCCCTGTGGAACAATCGAGCCCCCACTGCACTCGCACTCCAGCGATCGGCTCAAGCCCGAGGATGTCCTTTTGGTTCTGTACGAGTACCCCTTCAACGAAAGCATACGCACCATGCTGCGGCTCGAACATCTGTTCGACCGCCTCGGCCAGTTGATCCCGCGCGATACCGCGGTCGATCACCACTACGCATTGGCCACCATCTTCGAAATCGTCGACGTTGCATCTCGTGCCGACCTGAAGTCCGACCTGCTCAAGGAACTCGAGCGCCACAAGGGCGTGCTCAACGGCTACCGCGGCAACCCCTCGATCTCAGAGGAAGTCCTCACCGCCATAGTGGCCAAGGTGGACCATGCTTTCAACCGCCTCAACCAATTGCCAGGCAAGGCGGGCCACGAGCTCACCACCAACGAATGGCTGATGAGCATCCGAAGCCGCATCAGCATCCCGGGCGGCACCTGCGAATTTGACCTGCCGGCCTATCACGCCTGGCAAAAGCTCGAGGTTCCACGACGTCGTGCCGACCTGATGCAATGGATCTCGAGCCTCATGCCGCTGGCGGAGGCGCTCAACGTATTGCTGGGCCTGCTGCGCGATTCGGGCGTGCCGCACAAGGTTGTCGCGGTCGGCGGGCAATACCAGCAGAGCCTTCCTGCAGGCCGCACCTATCAGCTGATGCGCGTGAGACTGCAGAGCATTGAAGCATTGATTCCTGAAATCAGCGGCCATCGGTTGATGGCATCGGTTCGGCTGATGCGCCCTGACGCCGAGGGGCGCTTGAAGCCTAGCACCGCCGAAACCACCTTCGAACTCACGCTCTGCTCCTGAGCATTCGAGAGACCGTTCGCTAGACCATGGCCACGTCACCCCCTCGACGAATCGTCACCTGCCCGACCTGCGGCGGAGACAGCGTCTACTCGCCAGAAAATCCCTATCGCCCCTTTTGCAGCGAGCGCTGCAAGAACGTCGACTTCGGCGCGTGGGCGAGCGAAAGCTATACCGTCGAGGCCAAGCCGACCACGGTAGACCTCGACGCCGACAAGCCGCCGCCCCAAACCCACTGAGAGTGGCGGGCTGCATGCAAAGTCGCTTAGCTCCCCGACTTCAAAGTCTTGGCCGAGGAACGAATGGCGGTGAGCGAGTTGGCTCGCATAACCTTCGTCCTTCGACGGTTTCCTGACTGCCGCGGGTACCCTGCCTCTTGAAAGGGCTGCTTCGACCCCTATAATTCGACTGCTAGCACTCAAAGGTACTGAGTGCTAATGGCAAATAGGAGCGGCATCTCATACCGCTTTTCCTAAGTGAATGAGCAAACACTTTCCGCTCATACCCTCGCAGAAGCCTGTTCTCAGAAGGAGATCCCATGAAACTTCGTCCGTTGCACGATCGCGTGATCGTCAAGCGCCTGGAGCAAGAAACCAAGACCGCCTCCGGCATCGTTATCCCCGACAACGCCGCAGAGAAGCCTGACCAAGGCGAAGTCCTGGCCGTCGGCCCGGGCAAGCGCAACGACAAGGGCGACTTCGTCGTTCTGAACATCAAGGTGGGCGATCGCGTCCTGTTCGGCAAGTACAGCGGCCAGACCGTCAAGGTCGATGGCGACGAACTGCTGGTGATGCGCGAAGAAGACCTCTTCGCTGTCGTCGAGAAATAAGCAACTGAATCGGAGATTAAGACATGGCAGCAAAAGACGTGATCTTCGGCGGCGAGGCACGTGCCCGCATGGTCGAAGGCGTGAACATCCTGGCTAACGCAGTCAAGGTGACACTGGGCCCGAAGGGCCGTAACGTGGTGCTCGAGCGCTCCTTCGGTGCCCCCACCGTGACCAAGGACGGTGTGTCCGTGGCCAAGGAAATCGAGCTGAAAGACAAGCTCCAGAACATGGGCGCACAAATGGTCAAGGAAGTCGCTTCCAAGACCAGCGACAACGCCGGTGACGGCACCACCACCGCGACCGTGCTCGCTCAAGCCATCGTTCGCGAAGGCATGAAGTACGTGGCCGCCGGCATGAACCCGATGGACCTGAAGCGCGGCATCGACAAGGCGGTTCTCGCCTTGGTCGAGCAGCTCAAGAAGCAATCGAAGCCCACGACGACCAGCAAGGAAATCGCGCAAGTCGGCACGATCTCGGCGAACAGCGACGACGACGTCGGCCAGATCATCGCCAACGCGATGGACAAGGTCGGCAAGGAAGGCGTCATCACTGTCGAAGACGGCAAGTCGCTGAACAACGAACTCGAAGTCGTCGAGGGCATGCAGTTCGACCGCGGCTACCTGTCGCCCTACTTCATTAACAACCCCGATAAGCAGTCCGCAGTTCTCGACAATCCGTTCGTGCTGCTCTACGACAAGAAGATCAGCAACATCCGCGACCTGCTGCCCACGTTGGAGCAAGTGGCGAAGTCGGGTCGTCCCCTGCTGATCATCGCGGAAGAAGTCGAAGGCGAAGCGCTGGCCACCCTCGTGGTCAACACGATCCGCGGAATCCTGAAGGTCGTGGCCGTCAAGGCGCCTGGCTTCGGCGACCGCCGCAAGGCCATGCTCGAAGACATCGCCATCCTCACGGGCGGCAAGGTCATCGCTGAAGAAGTCGGCCTGACGCTCGAGAAGGTCACGCTGGCCGACCTCGGCCAGGCCAAGCGCGTCGAAGTGGGCAAGGAAAACACCACCCTCATCGACGGCGCCGGCGCTGCTGCCGACATCGAGGCACGCGTCAAGCAAGTGCGCGTGCAAATCGAAGAAGCGACCAGCGACTACGACCGCGAAAAGCTCCAAGAACGCGTGGCGAAGCTCGCCGGCGGCGTGGCCGTGATCAAGGTCGGTGCTGCGACCGAAGTCGAGATGAAGGAAAAGAAGGCACGCGTCGAAGACGCGCTGCACGCCACCCGCGCAGCCGTTGAAGAAGGCATCGTGGCCGGTGGTGGCGTGGCCCTGCTGCGCGCCAAGCAAGCCGCGGGCGCCGTCAAGGGCGACAACCCCGACCAGGAAGCCGGCATCAAGCTGATCCTGCGTGCCGTCGAAGAGCCGATCCGCATCATCGTGCAAAACGCGGGCGACGAGCCGAGCGTGGTCGTGAACGCGGTGCTGGCCGGCAAGGGCAACTACGGCTACAACGCGGCGAATGGCCAGTATGGCGACATGATCGAAATGGGCATCCTGGACCCGACCAAGGTGACGCGCACTGCCCTGCAGAACGCTGCATCGGTCGCATCCCTGATGCTGACGACGGAAGCCATGGTCGCTGAAGCGCCCAAGGACGAAGCCGGCGCCGGCGGCGGCATGCCTGGTGGCATGGGCGGGATGGGTGGCATGGGCATGGACATGTAAAGAGTTGTCGCCGGGACCGCTGTGTCCCGTGCAACTCTGCCATGTGTGGAAAGGGCTGCTTCGGCAGCCCTTTTTTCTTTAGGATTTGGCCCGGAATAAGTTCCCGTTTTGGGGGCGCTGGGCGGGATGCGATGCAAGGCGCTCCGAGCGCCGTGTGGCGAGCCACACAAGTGAGGAG
>JAJKJU010000179.1 GCA_021153565.1 Rhizobacter sp. | reverse complement strand
GCCCGGAATAAGTTCCCGTTTTGGGGGCGCTGGGCGGGATGCGATGCAAGGCGCTCCGAGCGCCGTGTGGCGAGCCACACAAGTGAGGAGCAACGCCGCAGTGCGCCCGCCCAACGCCCCCAAAACGGGAAATTGTTTCGGGCCAAATCCCAGGTAGAGATGCTTGCGGAGGATGGTGCAAAGCGTGGGGCTGTGATGCCGGGAACGGGCCGCCATGGCTGATCGAGATGTCAGGTCTGCGGACAAGTGCGCAACACCTGCCGCATCTCGATGATGTGTGCCGCGTCGCCCACCCATGGATCGCTCTTCCAGCGAGGCACCAGCGCTGTCAGCAGCTTCAGACTCTGGCGGTAGTTCTCGCAGGCGGCCAGCCAGTCGGCCGGAATACTGTCATCGCCGGAGGCAGGCTGAAGCGAGGCATGGACCAGCAGCGCCTGCGCCAGCACTCGATGGGCCTCGCCGCGCTTGAACAATCCGATCCGGTCGTCCATGGTCGTCGTTGGCGCCGCCGGCAAGGCCTGGACGGCTTCGGTGGCGGCTTGCACTGCCGCGCTGGAGTCGCCCGCGGCCAGCAGCGAATGGCCGAGCGCCGTGGCTGCATCGGCCAGCAGCCACTGCAGCGATGGGTTATCGGGTTCGGCCTGCCTGAGCTGGGATGCCAGCTCGCGGGCTTGCGTGCCACTCGCCACCGCCTGGGCGGTTTGTTGTGACTTGAGCCGCGCCTCGCCGAGCCGGAGTTGCAAGGTGGCGGCCAGGGTCATCAGGTCGCGCGCCTGCGGCTGGCGGCGCCTCAGGTCATCGAGCAGAGCAATGCCATCTTGCAAGGCGTGCACGGCATGCGAAGCGCTTTGCGACACATCCACGTTCATTCGCAGCATCGCGTCTGCGCGCAGGCCATGCAGAACAACGAGCAGTCTTAGCGCCTGCGCTTGGCCGGGCGACTGGGCCAGCCAGCGGTCCAGTGTGGTTTGCGCCGCTCGCATCGCAGGCTCAATCTCGGTCTCCCGGCCTCCAAACAGCAGCGTCCGCACCACCTGCACTTGGGTCTGCGCCAGCGCCATTCGGACCGCCGGGTCGGCCGGATCGGCGGCGGCTGCTTGCCGCACTTGGGCCAGCGCCTGCTCGGCCTGCGCAGCGGCTTCGGCACTGCGCCCCTGCAACGCAAGTAACGCCGCGATTCCGGCTCGCGCCTGCGCGAGCTCGATGCGCACTGCTTGCAGCAGCGCGGCCTCGGGTTTCTGCCGCAGCGCCAGTTCCAACAGGCTGATGGCGGCGGTGTGGCTGGCTTCGGCGCCGGTCAAGTCGCCCAGGCCTAGCACGCCCTCGCCCGTCTGGGCACCTTGCGCCTGCCCAATGCGGCGGAAGATGCCAGCCAGTTCGACACACAGCCCGGGGTCATCGTCCGCCTGGAGGCGCAGGCGCTCCAACTGGTCAAGCGTGCGGCTCACGATCAGCCGGCGTGCGGAGGCTGCAGCGGGCAGGTCTTGAAGATCGCCCTGCTGATTCACAGCGGTACCTACCCACTTGCGCAGATCTGTCAGGTATTGCTGCGCCTGCAGCGCCTTCTGGCTGGCCCGGTGCAGTGCAAAGGCGGAGGTGCCCAAGCACAGCAGCACGGTCATGCCGCAAGCTGCCAACGCCCGTGGCGGCAGACCTTTGCGGTGAAGCTCCCAGAGTGGCTGCGGCCGCTCGCCCGCAAGGCAACGGCCGATATCGGCCGAAAGCTCAGCTGCGCTCGCATAGCGCCGGCTGGGCTTTTTGCGCAGGGCTTTCATGACCACCTTGTCCAGGCAGGGGCGCAAGTGGCGGCGGGCGGCCCGGTCGAGCGGGCTGTGCGCCCGACTCGGCGGCACCGGCTTGCTGCGGCAGATGGCGTTGCGCAGGTCCAGGTCAGTGCCTTCAAGGGCAGCGCCATAAGGGCTTGCGCCGCACAGCAGGCCGTACAGCAACACACCGAGCGAATAGATGTCGCTGGCCGGCGTAATCGGGTCGCCTCGTACCTGCTCAGGGCTGGCGCAGGCCAATGTCATTGCGCGCATCGCGGTCGCGGTGCTGGTCTGCGGCGCATCGCTCATTTGCTTGGCGATACCGAAGTCCACAAGCTTTACCACTCCTCCCGGCGTGACCAGCACATTGGAGGGCTTCAGGTCGCGGTGGACGATGTTTTGACCATGCGCGTAGTGCACCACGTCGCACAGGCACTGAAACAGCCGAAGCTTGTCTTCCAGGACAAGCTCATGGCGACCGCAATAGCCGTCGATCGGCTCGCCGACAACGAGCTCCATGACCAGGTAAGGAACGCCATCGACCATGCCGCCATCGAGCAGCTTTGCCAGATTGGGATGGTCGAGCCGGGCCAGCGTATCCCGCTCGATCAGGAATCGGCGCGCCATCGCCTCGTCGACGCAGCCGTCCTTCATGAGTTTGACTGCCACAGGCGGTGCCGCGCTGCCGTCGACCGCCTCGGCCCTGTACACCTGACCCATGCCGCCACGCGCGATGAGGTCCGCCAGGCGGTAACGCCCCACTCGACGGCCGATCCACGAGAGTCCGAGCCGGGCTTCCACGGCCTGTTCCGCGAGCGCCGTAGCGCCCTCGTCGAGTAAGCGGTTGCCGGCCTGCCCGGCTGCATGCAGTGCCTGCAGTTCGGCAAGCTCTGTCTCATTGCTGGCATGGTCTTCGAGAAAAGCCTGCTGCTCTTCGGCGGGTAGCTCTAGCGCGTCGGCCAGGATGCCTTTCAGCCGCTGCCAGCGATCGGCGCCTTCCGCCTCGGCCGCGTCGCAATGGCCGGATAGACTGGAACTCATCCCTTGGTTCCCCGCGGCACAGGCTACGCGCTGCCGAACTCGCGCACGAGCCAAGCACGGGCGGTAGACCATTCGCGCTTGACCGTCGCCACCGAAATGTCGAGCGTCTCGGCGGTCTGCAGGACATTGAGTCCCCCAAAGAAACGCAACTCCACCACGCGGCCCTGCCGGGGATCGAGCGCCTCCAGTCGCTCCAGCGCCTGGTGCAGTTGCAACAGGGCCATCCAGTCGCCGCTCGACTCGCGGTCAGGATGCAGATCGTTGTCCTCGCTGTCCTGCAGTGCCTCCAGGCTGTGTTCAGCGATGCCGCCGCCCCGCTTGGCCGCTTGGCGGCTGCGCGCGTGCTCGACGAGAATCCGTCGCATCAGCATCGACATCCAGCCGAAAAACTGGCCGCGCGAGGTCCATTGCATGCTGCGTTCTTCGGCCAGGCGCATGAAGGCCTCATGGACCAGGCCGGTGCTCTGAAGAAGGTGCCCGTCGGCCTCTGCCCTCATATGGCGACGAGCCATGCGGCGAAGATCGGGATATATCTGTGGAGCGAGACGTTCCAGTGCCTCGTCATCGCCGTGCGCCCAGCCGTTGAGCAAGTGGGTAATTGAAGCAGTGCAGGCGGACTTCGACATGAGAGAGTTTTTATTCGGTTCCCTGGAACGACCCGGTTGGCTTGGCAAACCTCCCGCCAAGCCGCAACCCTTCCCAAGGGCCGCGCAGTGTAGAGGGTTGGTCGAGATCCTGGAAATTTCTGCTCACGACCCTGTGGTCTTGCGGAATCAGAGGCTCTCAGCCCTTGGCGACAGGTCGTGATGGATCAGATGACCATTCGCTCCACGAACCGGGATAGAGCGAGGAGGTTCCCAGGCCAGCCAGTTCCATCGCGAAAAGGTTGTGACAGGCCGTCACTCCCGAGCCGCACTGATGAACCACCGGCGTGCCGCCTGCCTGAAGCGGCGCCCACTCCGAACGTAACTGCTCGCGGGACTTGAAGCGTCCGTCGGCCGCGAGGTTGTCCTTGAAGAAGCGGTTCAATGCACCAGGGATGTGGCCGGCCTGCGCATCGAGCGGCTCCACGTCGCCATGGAATCGTTCTGCGGCGCGGGCGTCTATGAGACGAAACTTTCCCAGCTTCGCAGCGAGGGTGTCGGCATCGATGGTCGCAACCAGCGATTCCTTGATCGGGTAGGGCGGTAGGGTCGGGGCTTCCGGCGCATGGGTTTCAATCGCCCCACCTGCCGTCTGCCAAGCGGCCATCCCGCCATCGAGCAGGGCCACGTTTTCGTGTCCCAGCCAGCGCAGCATCCACCAGGCGCGGGCCGCGAACATCGCGCCTTGACGGTCATACACCACCACCTGGGTCTGTGGGCCGATGCCGAGTTCTCCAGCTTTGGCTGCAAACACCTCGCGAGATGGCAGCGGGTGCCTCCCGTTGCGGCCCGTTTTGGCAGCGCTCAAGTCACGGTCGAGATGCACGTACCGCGCGCCGGGCAGGTGCCCTTCGCGGTAGCTGCGCTCGCCGGCTTGCGTGTCAGCGAGGTCGAAGCTCGTGTCGAGAATCACGAGCGGCTTGCCGCCGGCAGGCAGTTCACGAAGTTGTTGTGCAGTGATGAGGGTGTCGTAGGTCATGTGCAATGTGGATTCAGAGGCTGAGAGTATTTCGATCATGCCCGCTCATCACGCCAAAAGGCCCCTGCTCGTCGTTGCATATGCTCGCCATAGCACGAGCTATGGCTGCGCTTTGCGCCTAGATCAGGCGCCTTTTGACGTGCTGCTCGGACACGCTCGAAATACTCTCAGCCTCTCAGAATTCGGCTGGCAGGGTACTCGAAGGGGCCGCCTGGGCGGGTCGCCACTGTGCCGCAAGAACGCCCGCCACCACGATGAGAACCATGCCGGCGATCGCAAGCACGGTGATGCGATCGTCGAAGAGCAGCACGCCCCAGCCGTACGAGAAGGCGATGCCGAGGTACTGAAGACTGGCGTTCACGAGTGGGCGGCCGGTCGAATAAGCCTTGGTCATCATCAGCTGCGCGACAGTCGCGAGCACGCCGACCGCCAGCAGAAGAAATATGCCCACTGGGGTGTGCGCATGCCACCCCGCGCCGAAAGTCAGCAGCGTGCCGGCCAGGATTCCCCCGAGCGAAAAGTAAAAGACGCTTCGGAAGCCCGGCTCGCCGGCACGGCCGAGTCCGCTCACCTGCAGGTATGCCGTCGCGGAAATCATCCCCGACAGCAGCCCGATCAGGCCATACCACAACTGGTTCTGTTTGATGGTGGGCTGAAGAATCAGCGCTACGCCCGCGAAGCCGATGAGCACTGTCACGATGAGCCGGGCAGGCACGTGCTGCGAACCGATCAGCATCGACCCGCCGATGAGAAAGAGCGTCATCCACACCGAGGACGAATAGTTCAAGGTCATCGCCGTCGCGATTGGCAGCTTGCCGATGGCGAAGAACCACAGGCACAGCGCGGTGACGCCCGCCAGGCTGCGCCAGAAGTGCATCGCCGGCACGCGCGTGCGCAGCGTACCGCCTTGCTGTAATGCGTGCAGCCCCATCACCAGCACGCCGATGAGGCCGCGGTAGAACACGATCTCGCCGGTGCCGTAGTGCTCGGAGGCGAGCTTCACGCACACGCCCATCATGGCGAACAGAAACGACGCAAAAACCATCAACCATGGCGCAGCCATGCGGGCATTCTGCCCGCCGTCGCACGGCCGTGCCTAATGCGGTGCGCGGCTTAGGACATGGCCCGGAATAATTTCCCGTTTTGGGGGCGCAGGGCGGGCGCGCTGCGGCGTTGCTCCTCGCTTGTGTGGCTCGCCACACGGCGATCGGAGCGCCTTGCATCGCATCCCGCCCTGGGCCCCCAAAACGGGAAATTATTCCGGGCCATGTCCTTACGCGCGCCGCTTCATCGCCCGGCGATACCACTCATGGAACTGCTGCATGCCGTCTTCCATGGGGCTTTGGTAGGGGCCGACCTCGTCGTCGCCTCGATCCATCAGGGCCTTGCGGCCCGCATCCATGCGCAGCGCGATCTCGTCGTCTTCCTCGCAAGTTTCCCAATAGGCTGCTTGCTCCGCCTGGATGAACTCGGGCTCGAAAGCGCCGATCTCTTCGGGGTAGTAGAACTCGACAACATTCAGAGTCTTTTGCGGGCCCTTGGGATAAAGCGTGGACACAACAAGCACGTGCGGATACCACTCGATCATGATGTTCGGGTAGTACGTGAGCCAGATCGCGCCGTGCTTTGGTGGCACGCCATTGCGGTAGGCGAGCACGGCGTCGTGCCATTTGCGATAGGTGACCGAACCGGCCTTGGCGAGCGCGTTGTTCGCGCCGACCGTCTGCACCGAGAATTGCGGTGCGAACTCCCAGCTCAGATCTTCGCAGCTGACGAACTGGCCGAGACCCGGGTGGAAAGGGGCGACGTGGTAGTCCTCGAGGTAGACCTCGATGAAGGTCTTCCAGTTGTAGTTGCACTCGTGCAACTCGACCTTGTCGAGCACGTAACCACCGAAGTCCAGGTCCGCCTTGGGGCCCAGGGAGGCAAGGTCGGCGGCGATGTCTCGTCCGTTGTCCTCGAAGATGAGGCCGTTCCAGGTCTGCGTCTTGTAGCGGTTGAGGTTCAGGCAGGGGTCGTTCTTGAAGTGCGGTGCACCGATCAATTGACCCTTCAAGTCGTAAGTCCAGCGGTGCAGCGGGCATACGATGTTGCTGCGTGTATTGCCACGACCGCGAAGCATCACCGCTTGACGGTGCCGGCACACGTTGGAAATGAGTTCGACGCCCGCGGGTGTGCGCACAAGTGCGCGGCCCTCGCCTTCATGAAGCAGGGCGTGGTAGTCGCCAACCTCGGGCACTGACAGTTCGTGCCCCAGGTAGCGGGGCCCGTGCTGGAAGATGAGCTCCATCTCGCGACGAAACAAATCGTCGTCGAAATAGCTGGTTACCGAAAGTTGTGAGCGGCTTCGCTCGAGAGCTTCAAGGGTGATGCTCAGGTCGGACATGATGCCCAGGATCTCCCCAACGAGAAAAAATCCAACAATGTCGGCCCGCCCCCGCGGGGGAAGAATGAGTAGGTAATGAAATGAAGCGCTGCTGTTCGTTTGCTGTCCGGGTGAACAGCCCCCGGTGCAGCGGGCCGCGGATTGTACCCGCGGGGTGGGTTTTGGCCTACCAAAGGCGGCGCCGTAGAGACTTGCGCTCCACAGGTGGTTGCCTTCAAGGGGTTTACAAGTGGTCCGGCTGACTACAATCCAAGGTTTCACCTCGCAAAAATGGCACGAGCAATCCCGCCTACCGAAGAGGCAGCAGTTTCGCCAACCTACGAAGACGCCCTGGCCGAATTGGAGCGCCTGGTCGCCGCCATGGAAGGGGGGCAGCTTCCCTTGGACAAGCTGCTCGAAAGCTACAAGCGTGGCGCGCAGTTGTTGAGCTATTGCCGCCTCCGGCTCGAAGCCGTGGAGCAGCAGGTCAAGGTTCTTGAAGACGGTGAACTGAAGCCGTGGACGTCCGCATGAAGCGATCCGAATTCGAATCCTGGACTCGTGCCGAACTCGACGCGGTCGAATCCGCAATGCAGGCGTGGGTGCCCGATAACACGCCGGCCGGCCTGGGCCTTGCCATGCGTTACGGCGTGCTCGACGGCGGCAAGCGGGTTCGGCCGCTTCTCGTTCTCGCCGCCTGCCAGGCAGTGGGCGGCCTGCGCGAAGCCGCCATGCGTGCGGCCTGCGCGGTCGAACTCATCCACGCCTATTCCCTCGTCCACGACGACATGCCTTGCATGGACAACGACGTGCTGCGCCGAGGCAAACCCACAGTGCACGTGCAGTTCGGCGAAGCGCAGGCCATGCTGGCCGGCGACGCCATGCAGGCGCTTGCCTTTGAAGTGCTGACGCCGACTGCTGCCGACAGCCAAGCCTTCGCAGACGGCGAGGGCGTTCCGCCCACCTTGCAGGCCCGCCTGTGCGGCCTGCTGGCCCGAGCTGCCGGGCATGCAGGGATGGCAGGAGGCCAGGCGATCGATCTCGCCAGCATCGGCAAGCCGCTGGACGAGCACACGCTGCGTGACATGCACCATCGAAAAACCGGCGCGCTGCTTCAGGCCAGCGTGCTGATGGGCGCGGCAACCGGAACCACCAGTGATGCGGAATGGGACGCACTCACCGATTACGGCGATGCATTGGGGCTGGCCTTCCAGGTTGTCGACGACATTCTCGACGTGACGCAGGCGTCGGAAACACTGGGCAAGACCGCAGGCAAGGACCTGGACAACAACAAGCCGACCTACGTGACCGTGCTGGGCCTTTCCGCCGCCCGCCGTCATGCTGCCGAGCTGCGCGACAAGGCCCAGGTGGCCCTCAGACGCAGCGGCCTGGCGAACGCGGCCTGCCTGAGCCTCTTGGCCGACAAGGTCGTCGAACGGGACAACTGACGCTCTCACATGAATCACTCACTGCTGCAAACCATCAACAGTCCGGCGGACACTCGCCGGCTGTCGCGCAGCGAGCTCAAGCAGCTTGCGATCGAGTTGCGTGACTTC
Source organism: Rhizobacter sp. (assembly GCA_021153565.1). Lineage (GTDB taxonomy): Bacteria > Pseudomonadota > Gammaproteobacteria > Burkholderiales > Burkholderiaceae_C > Albitalea. Next base: position 4,620 of record JAJKJU010000179.1, on the reverse strand, counting down.
CTGTTGCAAAGCGTTTCCCAAACCGGCGGGCACCTGTCTTCCAACCTGGGCACTGTCGAGCTCACTGTCGCATTGCACAGCGTCTTCAACACGCCCTACGACCGGTTGGTGTGGGACGTGGGCCACCAGACCTATCCGCACAAAATCCTCACGGGTCGGCGCGACCGCATGCCTACCTTGCGCCAGCTGGGCGGTATCAGCGGCTTTCCGCGTCGCGACGAGAGTGCGTACGACACCTTCGGCACGGCGCACTCGTCGACCTCGATTTCCGCTGCGCTGGGCATGGCCATCGCGGCCAAGATGAAGGGCGAGGCGCGCAAGACGGTGGCGATCATCGGTGACGGCGCCATGACCGCCGGCATGGCGTTCGAGGCGCTGAACAATGCCGGCATGCCACACGCCTGCGGGCAGGCGGACATGCTTGTCATCCTGAACGACAACGACATGTCGATCTCGCCGCCGGTGGGTGCACTCAATCGCTACCTCGCACGGTTGATGAGCGGCAAGTTCTACACGGCGGCCCGTGAGGGCGCGAAGACGGTGCTGAAGAACGCGCCGCCGTTGTTCGAGTTGGCGCGGCGCTTCGAAGAACATGCCAAGGGCATGGTCGTGCCGGGCACCATCTTTGAAGAGTTCGGCTTCAACTATGTTGGCCCGATCGACGGTCACGACCTCGACTCGCTCATCCCCACGCTCGAGAACCTGCGCGACAAGCCGGGGCCGCAGTTTCTGCACGTCGTGACAAAGAAGGGCTACGGCTACAAGCTGGCCGAGGCCGATCCAGTCAAGTACCACTCCGCGTCCGGCAAGTTCGACCCGATCATCGGATTTTCGAAGGCGAGCACGCCACCGAAGATTTCGTTCACGCAGGTCTTCGGCCAATGGTTGTGCGACATGGCCGAGAAGGACAAGCGGCTCGTGGGCATCACGCCCGCGATGCGCGAAGGCTCGGGCATGGTCGATTTCGAGAAGCGCTTTCCGTCGCGCTACCACGACGTCGGCATCGCCGAGCAGCATGCAGTGACATTTGCCGCGGGCCTGGCTTGCGAAGGGCTCAAGCCTGTGGTGGCCATCTATTCGACCTTTCTGCAGCGCGCCTACGACCAGTTGATCCACGATGTGGCGATCCAGAATTTGCCGGTGGTGTTCGCTCTCGACCGCGCCGGCCTGGTCGGCGGCGACGGCGCCACGCATGCCGGCGCCTATGACATCGCGTACCTGCGCTGCATTCCGAACATGAGCGTGCTCACGCCGTCAGACGAGAATGAATGCCGCCAGTTGCTATACACCGCCTTCATGCAGAACCATCCAGTGGCCGTGCGCTATCCACGCGGCTCGGGTGTCGGGGCGGAGATCGTGGCCGAGATGACGGAGATTCCCTTCGGCAAGGGCGAAATTCGCCGCGAGGCGGCCCGTGCCGCAGGGCAGGGCGGCAAGCGAGTCGCCATCCTCGCTTTCGGAACGATGTTGTATCCGGCTTTGCAGGCCGCCGAACGACTCGATGCCACGGTGGCCAACATGCGCTTCGTGAAACCGCTCGATGTCGCGCTGGTGACAGAACTCGCGCGCAGCCATGATGCAATCGTCACCGTGGAAGAGGGCTGCACCATGGGCGGTGCCGGCAGCGCTGTGGTCGAGGCCTTGAGCGAAGCCGGGATCACGGTGCCGGTGCTCATGCTCGGCTTGCCGGATGAATTCGTCGAACACGGCGATCCGGCCAAGCTGATGGCGATGTGCGGTCTGGACGCCGCCGGCATCGAGCAATCGGTGCTCAAGCGGTTCGGAGCGCGGCCTGCTTTGGTGCGGCCGGCCGCTAACCGCTAGTACTAGAGAAGTTGTTCATGCCCTTGGGGCCACAAAGTTGGTCGATAGATGACATCCTTCAGGTACGAACGGTACGAACATGAGGCGGTTGGTCAGCGCCGCGCCGATGTAAACGATACGGAACGGCGCGCGGGGACTTGAATGAATCACATGAGCAATTTGAAAGACGCGCTGCACATTCCCGACACGCAAAGCGAGCGCGACGAGCGGCATCTTGCGATTCAACGCGTCGGCGTGAAGGACGTTCGCTATCCCGTCGAACTGCGCATCGGCAAGGCGGTTCTGCCCACGGTGGCGCAATGGGATCTGGACGTGGCGCTACCTGCCGAGCAAAAGGGCACGCACATGTCGCGCTTCGTCGCGTGGCTCAATGAGATCGATGCACCGCTCGACCTGAACAGCCTGCGCAACGGTTTTGCGAACATGCTGGAAAAGCTGCATGCGAACGAGGGCCGCATCGAGGCGCGGTTTCCCTTCTTCTTGCGCAAGCGCGCCCCAGTCTCCGGCGTCGAGAGTCTTCTCGAATACCAGGGCCGATGGATCGCGGAAGCGCGTGCTGGCGTCACGGCGATCTGGGCGGAGGTTGTGGTGCCGGTGAAGTCACTGTGCCCCTGCTCAAAGGAAATCTCGGACTACGGCGCCCACAACCAGCGCTCGCACGTGACGATCCGCGTCGAGTTGAAGGACGAGATCGAGTGGATTGAGCTGGTTCGATTCGCCGAGGAAAGCGCATCGAGCGAAATCTGGCCGATGTTGAAGCGCGCCGACGAGAAGTGGGTGACCGAGCGTGCCTACGAAAACCCAAAGTTCGTCGAAGACTTGGTGCGCGATGTGGCGTTGCGGCTCAATGCCGATGCGCGAATCGGGCGCTACAGCGTGGACGTCGAGAACTTCGAATCCATCCACGCGCATTCAGCCTACGCGCGCATCGAGCGCTGAGAGGCAACTTGTATTGGCGCCTCGCCCCTCTGGGGAGAGGTTGGGTGAGGGGCTGCCGTGATGGCAACCCATGGCTTTTTATTCACCGCCCACGGCCCTCACCCCAGCCCTCTCCCAGAGGGACCCAGAGGGAGAGGGAGCGAAGACCGGGCAACTAATACCAATCAGACTGTCACCAATCAGACTGTCGCGACCGGAATCTTCCCGATCTTCGCCGCCCACTCCTTCGGGCCGGTGTTGTGAACCGAGACTCCGTCGGCATCGACGGCCACGGTGACGGGCATGTCTTTCACATCGAACTCATAGATGGCTTCCATGCCGAGGTCTGCGAAGCCGACAACCTCGGCGCCCTTGATGGCCTTGGCCACCAGATAAGCCGCGCCGCCGACGGCCATCAGATAGGCTGATTTGTGCTTCTTGATCGCCTCGATGCCGGTCGGTCCGCGCTCAGCCTTGCCGATCATGCTGATGAGGCCGGTCTTGTCGAGCATCATCTCAGTGAACTTGTCCATGCGCGTGGCTGTCGTCGGGCCGGCAGGGCCGACCACTTCGTCGCGCACTGGATCGACCGGGCCGACGTAGTAGATGACGCGATTGGTGAAGTCCACCGGCAGCTTTTCGCCCTTGGCGAGCATGTCCTGGATGCGCTTGTGCGCTGCGTCGCGGCCGGTGAGCATCTTGCCGTTGAGCAGCAGGGTGTCGCCCGGCTTCCAGCTTGCTACCTCCTCGCGTGTGAGCGTGTCGAGGTTGACGCGGCGGCTCTTGTTGTAGTCGGGCGCCCACTTCACGTCAGGCCAGAGGTCGAGGCTGGGCGGTTCGAGGTAGGCAGCACCTGACCCGTCGAGCACGAAGTGCGCATGACGTGTTGCCGCGCAGTTCGGGATCATCGCCACCGGCTTGCTGGCCGCATGCGTCGGATAGGTCGCGATCTTCACGTCGAGCACTGTCGTCAGGCCGCCCAGGCCTTGCGCGCCGATGCCCAGGGCATTGATCTTGTCGCACAGCTCGATGCGCAACTCTTCGACCTTATTCTGCGGCCCACGCTGCTTGAGCTCGTACATGTCGATGTCCTGCATGAGGCTCTCTTTGGCCAGCAGCATTGCCTTCTCGGCCGTGCCGCCGATGCCGATGCCGAGCATGCCCGGCGGACACCATCCGGCGCCCATGGTCGGCACCGTCTTCAGCACCCAGTCGACCAGCGAATCGCTCGGGTTCATCATCACGAACTTGCTCTTGTTCTCGCTGCCGCCACCCTTGGCCGCGACCTGCACGTCCACCGTGTTGCCCGGCACGAGCGACACGTGCACGACGGCTGGCGTGTTGTCCTTGGTGTTCTTTCGGTCGAAGTGTGGATCGGCCACGATGCTCGCGCGCAGCTTGTTCTCCGGGTCGAGATAGCCCCGGCGCACGCCTTCGTTGACGGCGTCTTCCACCGCAGTGCCCGCCGGAAAGCCCTCAAAACGCACATCCATGCCAATTTTCAGGAACACGTTAACGATGCCGGTGTCCTGGCAGATCGGGCGGCGCCCTTCGGCGCACATCTTCGAGTTGGTAAGGATTTGTGCAATGGCGTCCTTGGCGGCCGGGCTTTGCTCTGACTCGTAGGCCCTGGCAAGGTGCGCAATGTAGTCAGACGGGTGGTAGTAGCTGATGTACTGCAGTGCGGCGGCGACGCTCTCGACGAGGTCGGCGTAGCGGATGGTGGTCATGTCGGGAGTCTCGCGGTGGAAAGTGGCGCTTTGGATTTGGCCCGAACCAATTTCCCGTTTTGGGGGCGCTGGGCGGGCGCGCTGCGGCGTTGCTCCTCACTTGTGTGGCTCGCCACACGGCGCTCGGAGCGCCTTGCATCGCATCCCG
>JAJKJU010000178.1 GCA_021153565.1 Rhizobacter sp. | reverse complement strand
CTGAGAGGCTGAGAGTATTTCGATCATGCCCGCTCATCACGCCAAAAGACCCCTGCTCGTCGTTGCAAATGCTCGCCATAGCCCGGGCTATGGCTGCGCTTCGCGCCTAGATCAGGCGCCTTTTGACGTGCTGCTCGGGCACGCTCGACAAACTATCAGCCTCTGGGGGCTCTCATGAATATCAAAGCATTCAAAACCATCGTGCTTGCAGCCACTGCTTTCGGCACCACTGCATACGCAGTTGGGGCTACCAAGACCATCGAGCTGCCCGCTGACGGCGTCCAGCTCAAGGCCAGCCCATTGCCGGGTTACGCCAAGGCGCAAGCCAACTGCGTAGCCTGCCATTCGGCGGAATACATGAAGTATCAGCCGCCGACGGCAGCGCGGCCGTACTGGGAAGCGATGGTGAAGCGGATGAAGGTGGTGTTCAAGGCGCCCATCGCCGACGACGACATGCCCGCGATCGTGGACTATCTCGTGAAGACCTATGGCAATGAGCAGCCGAAGTGATCACCTTCGCAATTCATTGGAGCGGAGTCCCCCACGCGCCTTGCCGAGTTCGCCGCTCCGAACCAGGACGTTGCGTCGACATCATTGTCGATCGCGAACAAGGCCAAGTCAGGCGGCTGGTCTCCTGCCGGTTTCGTCCGCTATCACGGTCCGCGAGAGGTGAATGCCGGCCGAACCGGCGTCCTGATTGATGCGGTAGGCCTCGACCATCTGCCGGATATGAGCGACAGCACCTCTGCGTATTGCGCCGGCCTTGACGATTTCTTCCTTGCTGTAGTGCGCCTGCAGGATGTCGAGGTGATCCAGAATCGACTGCATGGCGGGGGCTCCTCCAACATGTGAAGCCATGGCGACGATGTCCTCGATTTCGAACCCCGCGTCCTTGAACTGTTCGTGCTTGGACAGCACTTTCTCCAGCGCCTGCTTTCCGCCGATTTCGGCGGCGATGGCCACGATGTGCTCGTGTTCGAAGCCAGCGCTCCTGAGCCGATCGTGCGTGGCCAGTACTTTGGCCAGCGCCTGCGAACCACCGTCGTTGGACGCGATGTTCACGATTTCCTCGTGGTCAAATCGACCGGCCTTTGTTTGCTTGTGTGCGGCCAGCACCTTGTCCAGCGCCCGCGACCCGCCTTTGTGGGTCGCGATCGCCGCGATCTGATTGACCTCAAACCCGGCTTCCTTCAGTTGCTCATGCGTGCTCAGCACCTTGTCCAGCGCCTGCGATGCGCCACCTTTGGAGGCGATGGCCACGATGTGCTTGTGCTCGAAGCCGGCGTTCTTGAGCCGCTCGTGCGTGTCTAGCACTTTGTCCAGCGCCTGCGACCCGCCGATGTTGGCCGCAATGGCCACGATGTGTTTGTGCTCGAAGCCGGCGACCTTGAGCCGTTCGAGCATGGCAAGCACCTTGCCCAGTGCCTGAGAACCTCCACATTTTGATGCGATGGCCACGATGTGATTGTGCTCGAAGCCGGCGTTCTTGAATCGCTCGTGCGTGTCTAGCACTTTGTCCAGCGCCTGCGACCCGCCGACGTTGGCCGCAATGGCCACGATGTGTTTGTGCTCGAAGCCGGCGACCTTGAGCCGTTCGAGCGTGGCAAGCACCTTGCCCAGTGCCTGCGAACCTCCACCCTTTGATGCGATGGACACGATCTCCGTTCTCGAAAATCCCGCTGCGAACAACGCGCCTGCATTGCCACGAAGGTAGCCCAGCGTCCTTTCGCCGCCGTGCGTTCGCCGGATCTTCTCTTGCTCTTGATGCGACAGCAGCGCTTCCAATGGGTCGGCCATGGAGTTGTCTTCATTCGGAGTGTTCATTGCTATATCGGTGTGCTTGCCCATACCGGTTTGGAAGGGTGGGGCCTAGGACACGGGCCCAAACGTCGATTCCTTTCAGGGCAATGTATGGGGCGGCTCCCGGCGTTGCATGATCCAGCGCTGATGGATTGATGACGCCGCCCACAAATGCCTATGTCGGGCCGCGCACGGGACGGCAAATGGATGAACGTTGCACGACCGTTCGCACGCCGGGCTCCGCGCGCCAGGAAGGGGAAGGCACGTCAGTCGAGAACTTTGGATCGGCTCAGCATTACATGGAGTTACCGCTTACAGAGAGGTACACACTCGCTATCAATGAGCTATACGTGCGAGTCGATAAGCCTTGCATCGGTGCGCAAAAAAAGTTGTCCTCCGCGCCAAATTCCAGGAGTCCGCCATGTCCGCTACTTCGCTCTCTTTCACCTTCGTCAACACGTATGCCCCACTCGGCGCCAAACCGGTGGCCGCGAGCGACACGAAACTGACACCGGCACCTGCAGCGCAGGAAGACAACAAGGCCAGCAGCGAGCAACGTCCGGGTGGCGGAGAAAACCGCCTGGTGCTGGCGATCATGTCGGCGCTGCGTGAGATCGGGCTGGCGGGCCAGGCCGTGGCCCCTGCGGCAGCGACTCAAGCAAAGTCCGATCCGACTACGACGGCGACGTCTGCGACCACTGCCGCAACCAGCTCGATCTCAATCGACCAAGCGGTCGCGACCACTCCCGCACCAGTTGCCACATTCACGCCGAACACTGCGGCGTCCCCCGAAGCCGCTTCGGAAGCAATGCCGTCCGCCGCCGATTCCGCCGCGGCAGTGGAGTCCGCCGTGCACCAGTTCGCACATGAGCTGTTCAGTGCGATGCGGCAGATTGGTGGTGGTCCCGATGGAAATGACCACGGCCATGAAGGGCGTCACCGCGGCCACGAACATCATCACCGGCATGGCCAACGGTACGGCGACATGTCCCAGCGCCTCGAAGCCTTGGCACAGGCAGTGGGCGGGTCGGCACAAGCTCCGGTGACAGGCGACACCCCGACCAGTGCTCCCGTTTCATCCTCGGGCTCGATCACGTTGGCCGTTCAAGACGGCCAGGATGCCGCGACAATCCCGGCTGGGAGAGTGGCCGCCGCACCGACTCAAGCTTCGACAGCCGCGTCGCAGTCACAAACAACAACGTCTGCCACCGCGACTTCGCCCGCGACCACGCCGACCCCAGCTGCCGTCCCACCGAAGAATGCCTTGCTCGATGCCTTCTCGAAGCTGTTCAACGCCAACAAGCCTCAAAGCGCAGGCACGACCGAGCCCGACATGCAAGGGAAGCTTCGCACCTTCCTCCACACGCTCGCGGCGGCCATGCAGCAACCTGGGGCGACAAGCATCGCGCCGACGCCCCAGATCGGCAGCCTCTTGAACATCACGGCGTGAGCCGCGAGTCCCAGGCCAGAAACTGGAACCGCAGAAGGGGTGAAGGGGGTGGGGTTGGGCCGACAGTCAGCATCCCAAAGGGATGCGTCGGCCCAACCCCACCCCCTTCACCCCTCATCCGAGACAACGCGGCGGTTGCCAACGTCCCGCATCAAACGCGTGCCCCCAATCGACGAGACAGCGATGCAGCAGATTCGATCAGCAGCCGGGCCGCAGCCCCACCCAGTGAAGCATCGAGCGTCGCACTCGGTCCGATTGCGGTAAGGGCCAGCACCATCGTGCCGAACCCATCGAACACCGGCGCCGCCAAGGCCGTCACCCCCAGCACCGTTCCATCCGTGATGCCGCTGAAACGCTGCTCGCGGATCTGCGTCAGTTCGGCCTCGAACTCCGCATCGATCTTCACATTGCGCCCCGACTCGGCGCGCAAGGCTGCCAGTACCTGATCACGCGGAGCAAAGGCCGCGAACAAGCGGCCTGACGCCGTACCTTTTACCGACACCACCGTGCCGTGCCGCATGTTCACGTGCACTGCGGTCGGGCCTTCTTCGAGCCGCACGAAAGTCGGGCCGCGGTTGCCCCAGATCGCAATGCCCACCGTCTGCCCGACGGACAGCGCCAACGTCGGCAGTTCGGCCGAGGCCAGCCGGATCGGATCCACCTGCTGCAAGCTGATCAAGCCCATCTGCAAGGCCAAGGGTCCGAGCCCGTAATGCCCGCTCGCCGGATGCTGTTCGATCAGCCCCAGCTTGCCGAAGCTCACCAGATAGGGATGCGCCTTTGCCGGAGTCATATCAGCTTCGCGAGCGAGGTCTTTCAGTGGTGCCGGACGCCCCAGGTGAACCAGCGCCCGCAACAACCGCCCACCGACTTCGATGCTCTGGATGCCGCGAGATTCGCGCTCTTCCTGGGGGTCTGTGGCAGTGTCTTTGAAGGTCATTCGGTTCAACTTGCCAAAACGAGTTCGACATTATCGAACTCTTTCGCTATCATCAAAACACTTTCACATAGACGAATCGATTCGTCATGAGCAAAGTCTTCGCCTCACAAGCCGACCTGGAAGAAGAAGCACGAAATCACACTCAGCCTCTAAGGACATGGCCACATCCCCTCGCAGAAAAGAACCCATGCACATCCCCCCACTTGATCTGCCGCATCGCGCGGCTGTGAGCTTGCACTCTTCATGCACCCCTTAGCCGGTTCAACACATGACTGACACATCTCTTCGTTATCAAAGCGGCTTCGGCAACGAGTTCGCGACCGAAGCCATTCCCGGAGCTCTCACGCAGGGCCGCAACAGTCCGCAGCGTGTGCCGCATGAGCTATACGCCGAGCTCGTTTCGGGCACGGCATTCACCGCACCGCGCGCCGAGAACCGGCGGTCGTGGCTGTATCGCAGGCAGCCGTCCGTGGTGTCTGGGGCTTATCAACCGTACGAGCAAGCCGGCTGGGTGAGCGGCGTAGAGCGTGGCTCGGTGATGCCGCCCGAGCCTTTGCGCTGGAACCCATTTCCCATCCCGGCGGAGCCACAGGACTTCATTGACGGCATTCGCACCGTCGCATCCAACGGCGACGTCGAAGCGCAAAGCGGCATTGCCGCCCACGTGTATGCGTGCAACCGTTCGATGGAGCAGCGCGCGCTCGTCAATGCCGACGGTGAAATGCTGCTCGTGCCGCAGCAGGGACGCATTGTCCTCACCACCGAAATGGGCGTGCTCGATGTCAAGCCTGGTGAGATCGCGCTCGTGCCACGTGGCGTCGTCTTCAAGGTCGGTGTACTCGATGGTCCTTCGCGCGGCTACATCTGCGAGAACTACGGTGCCTTGTTCCGCCTGCCCGAACTCGGCCCTATCGGCTCTAACGGTCTCGCCAATGCGCGCGACTTTCTTGCTCCTGTGGCCGCTTACGAAGACGGAGCCGGCAGCTACGAACTCATCAAGAAGTTCGGTGGGCGCTTGTGGCGGTCGACGATGAAGCACTCGCCTTTCAACGTGGTCGCATGGCACGGCAATCTCACGCCAATCAAGTACGACACGGCGAATTTCATGACCATCGGCTCGATCAGCTTCGACCACCCGGACCCGTAGATCTTCACCGTGCTGACATCGCCCTCGGACACGCCGGGAACGGCGAACTGCGACTTCGTCATCTTCCCGCCGAGATGGATGGTGGCCGAAGACACGTTCCGCCCGCCCTGGTACCACCGCAATCTGATGAGCGAGTTCATGGGCCTGGTGTATGGTGAATACGACGCCAAACCGCAGGGCTTCAGACCTGGTGGTGCATCGCTGCACAACTGCATGGTGCCGCACGGGCCGGACGAAGAAGCTTTCGAGAAGGCCAGCACGGCCAAGCTCGCGCCGCACAAGCTCGACAACACATTGGCTTTCATGTTCGAAAGCCGCTTGCGCTTCGTGCCCACTGAATACGCGTTGAAGGGCGGGGCGCTGGACAGCGCCTATGCCGATTGCTGGACCCACCTCGAGGATAAATTCAAGCCATGAATACTGATGTGACCCATGACCCTGCGCTGACGAGCTGGGTTGAATCGGCCAACGCGGCCGACACCGACTTTCCCATTCAGAACCTGCCGTACGGCCGCTTTCGTCGCAAGGCGAGCGGGGAGGGCTGGCGCATCGGCGTGGCCATCGGTGATGAGGTGCTGGACTTGAAACGGGTGCACGATGACATCCCGTGGAGCGATGCGTTGCAGGCCTTGCTTCGCCCCTTGGCCGATGGAGACCTGAATGCGTTCATGGAGCAGCCCTCTTCACAGCGGCGTGCGCTGCGCCAGATGCTGTCCCAGGCACTGAGATCGGACAGCCCGCTTCAAGAAGTACTCTCGCCCTGTCTCGTCGCGCAATCCGACATCGAGATGAGCGTGCCTTGCCGCATTGGCGACTACACCGACTTTTACACCGGCATTCACCACGCCACGGCAGTCGGCAAGCTGTTCAGGCCCGACAACCCGCTGCTACCTAACTACAAGTGGGTGCCGATCGGCTATCACGGTCGCGCGTCGTCCATCGGCGTGAGCGGCCAGCAGTTTCGCCGTCCGCAAGGCCAGACCAAGGCGCCCGATGCCGAGGTGCCGAGCTTCGGGCCGACGCGTCGCTTGGATTACGAATTGGAGCTTGCGATGTTCGTCGCTTCGCCGAACAAGCTGGGCGAGCCCATCGGCATGGCCGAAGCGGAAGAGCATGTCTTCGGACTCGGTTTGTTCAACGACTGGAGTGCGCGCGACATTCAGTCATGGGAGTACCAACCGCTTGGCCCGTTCCTGTCGAAAAACTTTGCGAGCACGGTGTCGCCGTGGATCGTGACGATGGAGGCTCTCGAACCGTTCCGCTCGCCTTTCCAGCGACCCGAGGGTGATCCGCAGCCACTTCCGTATCTCGACTCGGCCACCAACCGCGAGCAAGGTGAGATCGATGTCACGCTGGAGGTGTGGCTACAAACGCAAGCCATGCGCGACGCGGGAACGAGCCCACATCGCCTGAGCCAATCCAGCTTCCGCGACGCCTACTGGACCGTGGCTCAACTCATCGCTCACCACACCGTGAACGGCTGCAACCTGCAAAGCGGCGATCTGCTCGGAAGCGGCACGCTCTCCGGCCCGGCGCCAGAGCAGGCTGGATCGCTGCTTGAACTCACGCAGGGCGGCAAGCAGGCCATCGCTTTGCCGAACGGAGAGAAGCGGACCTTTCTCGAAGATGGCGACACCGTGATCCTGCGGGGGTTCTGCGAGCGCAAAGGTGCACGGCGCATTGGCTTTGGCGAATGCTCCGGGACGGTGCTGAAAGCCGGGTAGCCCCGCTGGCTGAGCAAGCAAATCAGGGCGCGCGGATGAAATCCACGGCATCGTAGGCCACGCCGGGGCTCAGAAACTTCTCTCCGGACGTGCCGCTTGCGATGCCGAGCGTCACGGTGTTCGTTCCTATCACCAAGGCGCTGGCCGGAATGGGGAAACTGAACATCGTGTTGTTGCCGCGGTAGCTGCCCACGGTGAGCGTGCGCGTGCTCGGTTGATGCGACGCAGCGGGAATCGGCGCTCTGTGGCCGTTGACCATCACCGTGGGGCGCCCATTCGCGAATGCCGTCGTGATACCTGCTCGGAGAACATAGTTGGCCATCTGGGCTTGCGTGAGAGTGAAGCGGATCTGGATGCTGCCGTTTACCGCCTTCCACTGATACGCGGGGAAGTCCGTCGCCTTGGACACGCCGATATCGAACTGCGGCGTGGACCAAGGGGCCATGCGCACGTCGGAGGGATGCATCCGCGTGACTTTGTCGCCGTTGAGGAACTCCGCTGGCGTGCCGTCCCAGTCCCCGATGCGCCAGAGCGCGGCCGCGGTGCTCGGATCGCCGGCGATTTCGATCGTGTGCAGCGTGGTGGTTCTGCCAGCGGCAACGCTCACTGGAAGGGTGTCAACGGCCAGTTCGTTCTTATAGATGGTCATCGTGTAGTCGCCGGGGAGCAGGCCCTTGATCGCGAAATGACCATTGGAGTCGGCGGCGTCGGTCCAGTACTGGGCCTTTGCGTTCGAGAAGCCGACGGTGTAGTGATGGGTTCGGTCACGGCCGGCGATGCCCACGCCCGCGACGCAGCCGCGGCCCTCTGGGCCCACGTAGCCGGCGAGCGACATGTTCGCGAACCACGAGGTGTCGATGGCCGTCGGGGTTTCGCCATGCGTGAAGACGAGCGTGTAGCTGTTGAGGATTCCGGTGCGCAGAGGCTCAGTCTGACCTTCGCCGTAGTTGATGATGTAGGTCAGCTCCTGATGCGTGTCTGTTCCTTGATTGAGCAGGCTCCGATAGAAAGGCCCGCCCGAGTTTCCTTCGTTGTCGCCCCGCACCATCCACATGCCCACGTGGGAGCCGGTGGCGCCGAAATACTGCCAGTCCTTCAATCGGCTGTTCGAATAGTGCTTGGACCGCGTCTCGCCATTTGGCATGCCGAACACGTCATGGGCTTCGATGGCCCCCGTGCTGCCGCGAAGGTCCGAGGGCTTCGGCCCGTTGGGAAGCACCTTGATGGGCACCCGCACGATATAGCGCGCAAGGTTCAGCGTGTCCGGCTCGCGGGTGAAGTAGGTCGACATGTAGATGCGAGGCTTGCCGCGCTCGGCGAGGTAGTAGTGGATCAACTGGCCAGCGGTGACGGTGACTCTGATGTGATCCGCATCGACCTGCACTGCATCGACGTCGACCGCCTTCACCCCGTTATAGAGATAGTCGAAGCCCGAGTTGACTTGGCTGCCTTGCGCGGCGTCTTGATACTGCACGCCTTCGAAGACCAGCGATGCAATGTCGCCCGCCGACTGCCGGCTCAGGCCGGTGTCGAAGCGGCGGACTTTGAACACAAGTCCAGCCCCCGTGTCCACGGTGTAGAACGTGGTGTCGGCTTTCAGCGAGAAGCTGCTTTCGGTTCGTGACACGGATGTCACAGCGCATGCGAGCATCGGCGCAACGAGGCCGGCGCCAACGAGCAAAGCCGCGCGAACGATGCGTTGGAACTTGATCAGAAGCTGAGGTGCAGTGTGTGGCTTCAAGGCTTGAATCTCAAGGTGACAAGTGGAACAACGCCATGCTTATTCGGGCGCGGGAGCATCTTCCCATGTGAAAGGCCTGGCGCGTATGACGGATCCTCGACCGAACGGTAATGGGCATGCGAAGGAACTTCACATATCGATGCGGGGGCTTGGTTCGTTGGTCAATCTGGGCGCAGGGCAGGATCGGTAGAAACGTTTCGCGAAGCGAAAGAGCGGAGTCTCACCATCTGCGTGCTCATCCGTGGCAACATAGCAAAATGAGCCAAGGCTTCGGAAGTGAGTCACCGCGCGCGCATGCCCAGACTTCGCATCGAAAGGCGGCGCGCTACCTCGTCGTGATCGACTCTGGGGGGTATGTCATTGCGCGGCTCTTCCTCGATACGCGGGAACTGGTGGCAGAGTTCGACGCCGGGACGGAGGAGGCCGCACAGATGATGGCGGGACTTGTGCCAACCAAGGGCGCCGATGACCCCGAATGGGATCGGGCACTTGAAGGCCATAGTGCTGCTGAGCGTCGTGCTGCCGAGGTTTATACACTCGATGTCTGAGAGGCTGAGAGTATTTCGAACGTGTCCGAGCAGCACGTCAAAAGATGCCTGATCTAGGCGCAAAGCGCAGCCATGGCCTGGCTATGGCGAGCATTTGCAACGACGAGCAGGGGTCTTTTGGCGTGATGAGCGGGCATGATCGAAATACTCTCAGCCTCTGAGCGTCGCCCCGCAGTCGGCGACCCCGATGAGGGCGCCCCGGCCGTGCCAGGGGGGCGCCGCCGTTCGCCGGGAACCAGGTGCAATGTTCCACGCCATGCGGAACATAAGACCGCGTCTTTGGCCCCGTGACGTCATTGCAAATCCTCGCGATACCACGGGTATCGCGGCAGTTTTCGCCTAGCCACGCGGCCAAATCCATCGATCTTATTAAGTTCCGCATAGGCATTCCCAAGCGGTGACTCGATCGACGAGTTCTTGGGGAATGCCGCAGTTCAAGACCTAGATGGCGAAATCTTCGACTTTCTTGCCGCCTTCGATGGCAGCCACGAGCCATCTTGGTTTGCTTCCACGCCCGGTCCAGGTGTTGCCGGCTCCATCGCGATATTTGATGGCGACGGGGATGCCCTTTCGGCTGGCCTTCACGGTAGTTGCCTTCATGCCGGCATCCTTCTTGCCATCGGCTTTCGCTCTCTTGAGCGGCGCCACTTTTCCGGCCTGCGTGCCGAACAGATCTTCAGCCGTCAAGTCATAGTGCGCAATAGCTATTCGAATGCGTTTGACGACTTCCGCCGCTTCCTTGTTCTTTATTGCTTCGGCCTGCCGTTCAAGCTTTTCGATCTGTTGTTGAATTTGTTCCAGCGTCTTTGCCATCAATTGCTCCGTATGTACACCGGTCCGAGCGGAGCCGGCAGCAAATGCGGCGGGCAATATGGCCTCTGCTCGCATTCGAATCCCTGCCGCAAATGTAGTGCACCTTTACGTGCAAACCGCATAGTATGCCAATAGTTCGGGTGCTTTCACTGCAGCGGGGGGGGGGGGCTGATGGCCCGGATTGGCGAGATCGCGGTCAACTGGGCGCTCGACAGCCACGGCATCCTGATGCGCGCCGAGTGGGGCATCGATCGCTACCTGAAGATTGGTCGACTCGTGCTGCCACAGTATTTCACACGTGATGCGGACATCCACGCGGCCTATCCGCAGCGGCGCCAGCTGCCGGCGCGGGAATGGGCTTTCGCGGACTTTGTGGCCTTAGAAGGGAAAGATGGAGCGACTCACACGAGAAAAGCGTCTAGTTGTGAGAGCGAATCCGTCCTATGGATGCGCGCTCGTATTTGCCGCGCCATTGAAGTGGAGGGCGACGTGCTTCCCCGGTAGTGCACTCTGAGAGGTTCTTGGGAGCCTGCTCTTCGCTAGTCGCCATGTGGCGCTACGGTATATCGCCAAAGCGAACGCTCCGTCGCTTGCGTGCAGACAAAGGGAAGCAACCCGGTAAGCGTCGGGACTTCGCCGCATTTCCGATCCGTCACCATGGACTGCATATCGTCGGAAATTGTATTGACCCTTCATCGGATTCAATCGTCGGCTTCGCGGCCCCCCGGCGGAAGCGCCGCCTCGGAAAGGTTGCCTTGAGCGTCTTCGCCTGCGCATTTGGGATCTTCTGCTCGCGTTCGTCAGCGCAGACGGCCCGAGCAAGAGCATTTTTCCGCGCGGCAAGTTTGCCTGAAAGCCCCGGGGTGAGAATGGATGGCGCCGAGTGCGCGCAGCGACAGCCATTCCAGGATCCCGTGGAATCGTGAACCCAGTGTCACTCAAGGAGGACGGCGCGGCGCTGGTCTACTCGCAGGACGGGTGGTGTTTTCATCAAACTCCCTTCTGACATAAGGGGAGGCGTCAGAGGCTGAGAGTTTTTCGAGCGTGTCCGAGCGTCAAAAGTACAAGCTGGCACAAGGCCGATGTGCTCAACATATTGGTGCGGGCGGCGCTGCACCTCAATCTCGAATCGATTCTTGCGGTCCGGCAGAGGGTGTCAGATACTTTGTGCGAGGAATAGGGTGACGACATGCGCGTACAGCGGGCGTGAAACGACTGCGCACGCAGTGCCATTTGGGACTTTTCGCCGCTATCAAAGGATGGCTGTGTATCGATGTGTTTCTATTGGCCCTGGGAAGCACCTGTACACGTCAAACTTCGCCACTTCACATTCGGGAACGAATCTGATCGGCGCCGCTCTCATCGCGCCTCTGTGCGTCGCGCCGAGCGACGCACACCCATCAACTGCATGGAAGAAAGACGATCATGGCTCAAGCGAATACATCAAAGCTGCGCGAAGTGGCGTCCGCCGCTACCGCCGGAAAAGCGGCTCCAATCGTGCGGGCCATCGACGTGGGCTTCGGCCTCGTGAAGTGCAGCCTGCCCGGCAGCGGTTTCATGAGTTTTCCCTCGATGGCGGTCCCGGCTGACGCGAGTGCGGTGCGTACACTCAGTACGCGCCGCCGCGATACCTTCGACGTGCCAGTGAATGGCGCTACGTATGAGGTTGGACGCGACGTGGGCTTGGCCCAGTCTGGCGGCAGCTTCGGCCGCGACGTGACCGACGAGTTCTATCGCGGTGCCATCTACGAAGCGCTTGCCAAGGGCGCTCTGCGCTACATGGCCGAAGCAGGCGATGCGGAGATCGACCTGTTGGTGCTGGGCTTGCCAGTGAACCAGTACAACGACGCAAAGCGCCGCGACTACCTGCGCCAAACCTACGAAGGCGCCGTCGACCTCGGAGACGGCAAGACCGTGAGTGTGCGCAAGGTCGCCGTGCAAGCTCAGCCCATGGGCGGCTATGCGGCGCTTGATGGCCATCTCGAAGAGTTGAACCGGACCATCGCCGCCACCGCAGGTGCGCTGCAGCCGCTTTCCAGCGGTGAGGAACTGGACGACCTGTCCGTGCTGATGGTTGATGCCGGCGAGCACACACTCGACTGGCTTCTCATCCAGCAGGGCGCGATCAATCCGCGTGCGAGCGGCGCAGCGTCCGACGCCGGGCGGCACCGCGTGGTGCGGGCGGTGCTCGAATCACTGGCTGCGGACATCGGCCGCCCGCTGGGTCCCGCGGTGTTGCCCCGCATCAACGAGGCTCTGCGCCTGAAGAAGGAGGTCAAGCTTTCAGGGGTGGCCTATGACCTGACGCGCTACGAGCCGGTCATCATGAGCGTGGTAGAAGACTCGGTCAATCGCATGGTCGATGGCCTGCGCGATGCGCACGAGATCATCGACCTGATGGTCCTGGTGGGCGGACAGCCCGAGCGCTACCGCGACGTGCTGGCTCGGCGCTTCCCGGCGATCCCTGTCTTCATCATGCCGGAGCCGCTGTCTGCGAACGTGCGCGGTTTCCAGCTGATCGGTGAGGCCCTGGTCGAGGAGGCTTGAGGCCAGTCGAACGCCAACGCATTGTGTCCGTCATCTGCCTGGAGCTGGACATCGACAGCGATGTCTATCCTGAGTTATACGCAAAACTGGTGGCTCTCAGCGCGCCTGGTGCGCGCTGCGAACGCGTGCGCCAGCTCGCGGCGAGCGGGCTTGTGTGGGAAACCCTGCGAATCGAAGGACACGCGCCGCCCATCGGTCGACGGCCCGCAGGCACGCAGGCGCCGGCGAAGTCGGCGGTGCAGCCCAGGGCGCCTTCTGAGCCGGCCGCATCACGCGCTGCGCGTGCGACCTCGCCCAAGGCGGGTTTCGTCGATCTCGCCATCAACGCGCCGCCCATGCCGCACTCCCTGCATCGAGCGGCGGCGGGCGACCTCGGCAGCAACCACAAAGCTGTGGGCGCCGAGCTTCCGGTGCTGACGGATGTCCTCGAGCCAGCGGTGAGAGCGCCGATCAGCGAAGGCGCCGAAGGAATGGACGACACCACCCCGGCCGACGAGGTGCGCCACACTCAGCCCCTGTGGCCACATGGCACGAAACCTCCGCCCGCCACGCGCTCGCGCCTCATGCGCATGAAGGAGCGCGGGCTGTTCAAGAACGGGTGACGCCGAGCGGGTTGCACGGCCCCATTGCGTCAGTTGTCCGCTGTCTTCGCGGGATGCAGGTCATGCTTATGGATTGACCTTTGCGCTCCCCACGAGGCTCAGCAGGAGTTTGGATGGACGCGCGTTTCGACCTGCTCGCCCGGCCTTGGGCAGGTTATGCGCCTTATTACTGGGCTTTTGACTTGCGATAGGAGTCGGCAATGGTGCAGTCTGTGGGGCATCTACTTGCCGGGCTGTGGGCGATTGGAGGCCGAGCGACTTCGTCACGTTCAGCGGCGTCAGCCCTTCCGGAGCGAGGAAGACTTGCTGGCGACGAGCGTCACGTTTGGGCTTGTGCTCGCCCGGCGAATACGCGGTGATGGGGGCGATGGGGCTGATGCGACCCACACGAGAAACAGAACTCACAGTTGACCTCGGTTTGATAGCGGAATTGAGAACATTGTGGCGAAGCGAGCAGGGCTGCATCGTCACGCGCACGAAGCGATGTATTCGTAGGCGAATTTGATGCCTGTGCAGGCGACGGTTGTTCCATGCGGACACTGCCCGTCAATGCGAAACGTGGCGCCAATGCGGTCTGCAGCGGCGCGTGCTGCCTGCGCCACATTTTCGGTCGATGCGAAGCTCAGCTTATCTGTGCGTACTCAGCCTCTCAGGCGGCAAGGTTCTTCGCCACGCCCGACGCAAAGCAAATTTGCCGCACGCAGAACGTCTCCAATGACGATGATGGCCGGGCTGCCGATGCTTTCGCGGCGCACCATGGCGGCGAGATCGCCGAGGGTGGTCTGGATGTGACGCTGCGTCGGCAGGCTCGCGTGCTGGATGACCGCAGCGGGTGTGTCGCTGCCAAGGCCTTGGAGCAACCCGGCTTGCAAGCTGTCGATGCTCGAGATGCCCATGTAGATCACGAGCGTCACGCCTTGCGCCGCGGCGGCGGCCAAGGTCGGCCAATGGAGCGCATCGTCGCCGCCGCGCGGATGACCGGTGATGAACATCACGCCGTGGGCATGATCACGATGCGTGAGCGGCGCTCCGATGGAGGTGGCTGCAGCGAGCCCAGAGGTGATGCCGTTCACGATCTCGACCTCGATGCCTTGCGCGCGCAGATGCTGCGCCTCTTCGCCGCCGCGTCCGAATACGAACGGATCGCCGCCCTTGAGTCGCACCACTCGTTCCCCATGGAGCGCCTCGAGAGCCATCAGCTTTTCAATGAACGCCTGCGGCGTGCTTGCGCAACCGCCGCGCTTGCCGACATACACGACCCGAGTCGATTTGCGCGCGAACTTCATCACGCCCTCGCCGACCAAATCGTCCACCAGCAGCACCGTGGCCGAGCGAATGGCGCGGATCGCCTTCAGCGTAAGCAGTTCCGGATCCCCGGGACCCGCACCCACGAGTTGTACCTTGGGCGTAGAAGACGACTTCATGCGCTCAACTCCGACGATGTGCCCAGGCTCCAGGCATCCAGCGCACGCCGAATGCAATCCGACTGATGCAGCAGTGGCGCCGGAGCGGGCTTTTCACCACTGATGACGGACTGGATGTAGACGGCGGTCGTGGCCGCGTCGATGGCGCGCGGCAGCACGGGCAACTCTGTCAGCACGCCTTCTTGAGCGGACAGCGACAGGTCAGGCCGTTGAATGCCCCGCATGAAGACGTCGAGCTTGGGCAGGCGACGCGGATCAGCCACGGGCTCACCCTCGGTGCCGCGCATCAGCATCGCGTTCGCGCCGGAGTGCTGGAGGAACTGCGCGAGCGATTGCCCGTATTCCGGATGGGTGTAGTTGCACACCCGAAGTGCGGCTCCGCCACGTGTGGGGTCAAGCAGTTTTGCGACGGTGTGCCCGGGGTTGCGCAAACCCATCACCCAGCGTGCATCGAGCAGACGCGCCAACGGCGGGCACAGGACTTCGGTCGCGATGAACACCGGTTCACGCCGCGCCCAGGCATGGCGCACGTCATCCGCATCGTGGGCAACGGGCAACCCCAAGTCATGAAAGATCTCCGCGGTTGTGACGCGACCGGGGTCGCGCGACGGTCCGTGCACGAGCACGGGGATGCCCTCTTGCGTCAGCAGCAAGGCCAGCAGCGCGGTGAGATTCGGCAGCTTGCGCGCACCGTTGTACGACGGCAGGACCACCATCGGATGCGTGGGCCGAAGCGGATGGCAGCGCTCCTGCGCCGCATCGAGGAAACCCGCGAGTTCCTCGGTCGTTTCACCCTTGATGCGCATGGCGATGGCGAAGGCGCCGATTTCCAGATCGGTCACGCGGCCGTCGAGCACCTGGCTCATGAGGTCGTAAGCCTGCGCCTGAGTCAACGAGCGCGCGCCTTCTTTTCCTCGGCCGATTTCTTTGATGTATGCGGCAATGGTCATGCTGTCTCCTGCATGGAGCCGAGGCAAGTTTCAGGCCTCTTTTTGTGAACGTGAAAAAACGTGAAAAGTGAAATGTGAAACGTGCTGCGGACAGCGTGCAGTCCATCGAAGGATGGCACGTTTGACCCTTTAGTATTCACATTTCACGGCCCAACTGCGCACCAGGCGCTGCAACTCCGGCACACACGATCCGCAGTTGGTCCCGCACTGCAGCTTATCCTTGAGTTGCTGGAGTTGCGCGTCGGGTGATCCGCTGCACATGGCCAGTGCGCCCTCGATCGCCGTCTGGCTCACGTTGAAGCAACTGCAGACCTGCTTGCCGCGTGGCGCCACGGCAATGGGCGCCTTCGCACCAGGAACGAGTAACTGGCGACCGTAGGTCTGTGCGGGCAACTCGTCTTGCAGAACTGTCTTGATCCATGCTTCGGCGCTCGTGTCGCCGGCAAGAAGAAAGCCCTCGAGCTTGGCGTCGCCGCCGTGCATTTCGAGGCGCATGCTGCGGCGCTGGCCACGGCGCTTGTCGACGTAGTGCAGCACATTCTTGCCACCCAGGCCGAGCAAGTCCTCGATACGCACGAGCATGTCGGCAGTGGCCGCTTCGTACGCCGCGGCGCGGAACAGAAGGCCAATGCGTTCGCGGCCGAACGGCACGCAAGAGGCATACGGAAACGCCGTCATCACCGAGCGAAGCTGCTCGCGAGCGGCCAGGGCCTCATCGGCGGGCAGCCACGCGACAGCGAGCAGGCGCCACGGCATCTCCGCCTTCATGATCTTCACTGCTGTGTGCTTCAGCTCCGGCTGCTTCGATCGCGGGCAGTAGGCGGGCGACGTGAGCGCGTTCACGCCTGATACGCGCTCGCCGCTGCTGGTGCTGCCGGAAAGGAACTCCTCGCCCCAGTGCATGGCGATGAAGCATTGCGCCGCAGAGATCTGCGGGCTGATCTGAACAGGCAGGACAAGGCTGCCGCGTCGCGACGTGACGTGGACGAGATCGCCGTCCCGCAGGCGCAGACGGGCGACGTCTTGCGCGTTCATCTCGATCACCGGCTCGGGCACGTGCCCGAAGAGGCGACCAAGCGTGCCGGTGCGGCTCATGCCGTGCCACTGGTCACGCAGGCGGCCGGTGTTCAGGGAGAACGGGTAGCGGGCGTCGCGCGGTTCGGCGAGTGCTTCGTGCGGTGTGTCGGCGAAGCGGGCACGGCCGTCGGGTGTGGGGAAACGACCGTCCACGTAAAGACGAACTGTGCCTGCGCTCGCGCCTTTGGGCCAAGGCCATTGTGCGGGTGCTGCGTCAAGTTGGCGGTAGCCAAGACCCGTGATGTCGAGGTCGCGGCCGCGCGTCGATTCGCGGTGCTCATTCCACACTGCTTCTGGCGTGTCGTAGGGAAACAGGCTGGGCAGTCCGGGCCGAAGCTTCGTTTCGAGGCGACGCGCGAAATCGGTGGCGATGAGCCAGTCATGCCGCGTCTGGCCAGGGCCGGACACTGCGGGCCGAACCCGGCTGATGCGGCGCTCGCTGTTGGTGACCGTGCCGTCCTTCTCGCCCCAGGTGGTGGCGGGCAGCAGAAGGTCGGCGTAGGCGCAGGTGGCGGTGGTCGAGAAGGCCTCTTGCACCACGACGAACTCGGCACGTTCCAGCGCGCGACGCACGGTGGCTTGATCGGGCATGGATTGCGCCGGGTTGGTGCAGGCAATCCACAAGGCCTTGATCTCGCCGTCAGCTGCGGCTTCGAACATCTCCACCGCGGTCTTGCCGGGAATGGCCGGCACCTGGGCCACGCCCCACAACGCCGCCACTTCCGCACGGTGATTGGGGTTCGACAAGTCGCGATGCGCGCTCAGCAGGTTCGCCATGCCGCCCACTTCGCGGCCGCCCATCGCATTGGGCTGTCCCGTCAGAGAAAACGGCCCAGCGCCCGGCTTGCCGATCTGCCCTGTCGCGAGGTGCAGGTTCACGATCGCGGCGTTCTTCATGGTGCCGCTGCTGCTCTGGTTCAAGCCCTGGCAGTACAAAGACAAGGTTGAATTGCGTGACGAGCCGTTCACGCCGGCGAACCATCGCGCCGCCTGCACCAAAGACGCTTCCGGAATGCCGCACAGCTTCGCAACTTCCTTGGGCGAGAAGTCGCGCACGCGATCGCGCGTCACGTCGAAGCCGCTGGTGTGCGCGGCAATGTAGGCGTTGTCGACCAGACCTTCCCACAACATGACGTGAAGCATGCCGTTGAAGAGTGCGACGTCGGTGCCAGGAAGAATCGGCAGGTACAAGTCCGCCACTTCCGCCGTCTCTGTGCGACGCGGGTCGGCGACGATGATCTTCATCGCGGGGTTGGCGCGACGTGCGTCTTCGATGCGGCGGAAAAGAATCGGATGCGCGAAGGCGGTGTTCGAGCCGGCGATGAACAGCGTGTCCGCGAACTTCACGTCGTCGTAGCACGCAGGCGGCGCGTCGGCGCCCAGCGTCAGCTTGTAGCCGGCCACCGCACTGCTCATGCACAGCCGCGAGTTCGTGTCGATGTTGTTGGTGCCGATCAGGCCCTTGGCGAGCTTGTTGAAGACGTAGTAGTCCTCCGTCAGCAGCTGGCCGGAGATGTAGAAGCCGACGGCATCGGGGCCGTGTTTTTCGACGATGCGATGGACGCGATCCACCGCATGGTCCTGCGCCTGGTCCCAATGGATGGGCTCGGGCGTCGCGCCGCGCTGCCGACGAATCTGCGGATGCAGCAGCCGCGTTTGCATCGTGATGCTTTGCGTGGCCGTATGGTGCAGCGTGCTGCCCTTGGTGCACAGCCGTCCGAAATTCGCGGGATGGTCCGGGTCCCCGCGCACGCCGGTGATCTGCCGCCCTTGCGACTCGATGATCACGCCGCATCCCACCCCGCAATAGGGGCAGGTCGAGCGCGTTTCGGTGGGGGCCGCGGCCGCGGAATTCATGTTGTCGCGACGAACTGGCTCAGTGCGAGGCTGTTGAGCTCCTCGATGTCCAAGTGAACCACGCCGTTGTCGACCTTGACGCTGAACTTCTGCGTGCAGCCTTCATCAGGCTGCTTCGCGCAGCCGTCGGCCAGGCCGATGGTCCAGTTGTGCAGCGGGCAGGCCACGCTCTCGCCAAAGACGATGCCCTGGCTGAGCTGGCCGCCCCTGTGCGGGCAGCGGTCGAGCAGCGCGAAGACCTTGTCCTCAGAGTTGCGAAAGACGGCGACATCGCAGCCCTTGTTGCGCGACACGCGACGTGCGCCAAGCACGGGAATGTCGTCGATGCGGCAGATGGATTTCCAGTTGCTCATGGTTCAGCTCAAATTTCGAGTACATGCCGGTCACCCGGTCCATCACTTGCAGAACGCGGTCGCTGGCAGCTTCGCGCTGCAGCAAAGAGGACGTCACGACGCTTCATGCAGACGCCACGGAAACGAACTGCCGCGTGTCGACCGAGGCTTTATCGAAGTCGAACCACGGATCGGGCTCACCGTCGAGCGAGAACTGCAGGCGCTCCCACAGCGCCTTGCGGCCGGTGTGATCTTCGAGGATCTTCTTCTTGACGTAATCGAGGCCCACGCGGCTCACGTAGTGCACCGTTCGCTCCAGGTACCAGCCTTCTTCCCGATAGAGCTGCAAGAAGGCACCGCTGTACTCCAGGACTTCTTCGGACGTCTTCAGCTTGCAGAGAAACACGGCGACTTCAGTCTTGATGCCGCCATTGCCGGCGATGTAGATCTCCCAGCCGGAATCGACGCCGATCACGCCCACGTCCTTGATGCCGGCTTCGGCACAGTTGCGCGGGCAGCCCGACACCGCGAGCTTGACCTTGTGCGGTGCGTACATGCGCCACAACGCACGCTCCAGATCCTTGCCCATCTGCGTGGAGTCTTGCGTGCCGAATCGGCACCACTCGCTGCCGACGCACGTCTTCACCGTGCGCAAGGCCTTCGCATAGGCGTGGCCCGAGGGCATGCCGATGTCCTTCCAGACATTGACCAGATCCTCCTTCTTCACGCCTAGCAAATCGATGCGCTGCCCCCCCGTGACCTTGACGGTCGGGATCTTGTACTTGTCTACCGCGTCTGCAATGCGGCGCAGTTCATCGGCGGTTGTCTCCCCACCCCACATGCGCGGTATCACCGAATAGGTGCCGTCCTTTTGGATGTTCGCGTGGCTGCGCTCGTTGATGAAGCGCGATTGCGGATCGTCCTTGGCCTCTTTGGGCCAGGTGCTGATCAGGTAGTAGTTGACTGCGGGCCGGCAGCTCGAGCAGCCGTTGGGCGTGCGCCAGCGCAGACGCTGGTAGACGCTGTCGATCGTCAGCAGGTGTTCGGCCTTGATGGCCTCGCGCACGTCCTGGTGGCTCGAATCGGTGCAGCCGCACATGGCCTTCTTGGTGGGCGCCTTGGAGTAGTCGCCGCCGGCCGTGAACATCAGCAATTGCTCGACCAATCCGGTGCACGATCCGCACGATGCGCTGGCCTTGGTGTGCTTGCGCACCTCGTCGAGCGTGAAGAGACCCTTCTCCTTGATCGCCTTGCAGACGGTGCCCTTGTTGACTCCGTTGCAGCCGCAGACTTCGTCGGTGTCGGCCATCGCTGCGGCCTTGTTGTGGCCTTCGTGCCCGGTGTCGCCGATGTTCGATTCGCCGAACATCAGCTTGTCGCGGATGTCGCCGATGCTGCGGCCTTCGCGCAACAGCTTGAAGTAGTACGAGCCATCGACGGTGTCGCCATACAGGCAGGCGCCGACCAGCTTGTCGTTCTGGATCACGAGCTTCTTGTAGACGCCGCCGAATGGGTCGCTCATCACGATCTCTTCGCAATCGTCGCCGCCCATGAAGTTGCCGGCGGAGAAGAGATCGATGCCTGTGACCTTGAGTTTGGTCGAAGTTTGTGAGCCGGTGTAGCGGCCGATGCCGAACTCTGCGAGGTGCGTCGCGCAGACCTTGCCTTGCTCGAACAGCGGTGCGACCAGGCCGTAGGCAATGCCGCGGTGTGCAGCGCATTCGCCCACCGAATAGATGCGCGGATCGGTGATGGTCTGCATCGTGTCGCTGACGACGATTCCGCGGTTGCAGTGCAGGCCGATCTTTTCGGCAAGCTCGGTATTGGGGCGGATGCCTGCGGCCATCACGACCAGGTCGGCCGGCACTTCGGTGCCGTCCTTGAACTGCACGGCCATCACTCGGCCGTCCTTGTCGCCGATGAGGGCCTGAGTCTGCGCACCGATCATGAACTTGAGTCCGCGGTCTTCGAGCGACTTGCGCAGAAGCCCGCCCGCCACGTCGTCGAGCTGTCGCTCCATCAGCCACGGCATGATGTGCACGACGGTGACTTGCATGCCGCGCAGCATCAAACCGTTCGCGGCTTCGAGGCCCAGGAGGCCCCCGCCGATGACGACCGCATGCTTGTACTTCGTTGCAGCATCGATCATGGTGTTGGTGTCGGCGATGTCGCGATACGCGATCACGCCTTCGAGGTCCTTGCCTGGGACGGGCAGGATGAAAGGGGTCGATCCGGTGGCGATGAGCAAGCGGTCGTACTCCGCCTCGGTCCCGTCTTCAGCACGCACGACACGATGGCGACGGTCGATCTCGACGACCTTCTTGCCCAACTGCAGATGAATGCCGTTCTCTTCGTACCAGGAGATCGGGTTCAGAACGATCTCGTCGAGCGTCTGTTCGCCGGCCAACACGGGCGACAACAGGATGCGGTTGTAGTTCGGATGCGGCTCCGCACCGAACACGGTGATGTCGTAATGATCGGGCGCGATCTTCAGCAGCTCTTCCAGGGTCCGAACACCGGCCATGCCGTTGCCAACCATCACCAGCTTCATCTTCTTCATCAGGCTCTCCAGGCTCAGTCTATTTAGCAAGGCAAGTGCCAGTTGCGGTGCATTGCACCGTTTCGGGTCCGCACTGTTTCGGTCCGCTTCCGTGCAGCAGGCGCCAATGGCGTGATCCACGATCCGAAGCAGCGCTTCGTGACAGCCGAGGAGATGGTCCTCGCGCTGGAGCGCGGTGCCTCGCGACCTATTTGGGAATCGACAGCATCAGGTGATGTGATAGGTGTCGGTGATGAACGGCGCCATGGCGCCGTTGAGCCCCCAAATGCAGCACGAAAAGCCGGAATACAGGAAGGCAGACACCAGGGTCGGCGCGTGTCCACACGCAAGAAGGTCTTGAAGGTCGACATGGGAATCATGGTCTCCGAAAGACACTCCGGCCGTGGGCCGGGGAAGGAGGCACATGACTGCTCAACGGCGTCGTGAGCATGGCTCGTCGTGCGCGGACAGGGCCTGGGTGCAGCGTCACACCCGACGCAGCATGTTCGCAAGCGCCGTGCCAGGATTTGCCTCCAGGCTGCTATGGTGCAATGCTTGCTGACATCAGACGCTGCCTCGTCGCTGGTAAACAAGCCACCTTTCCGATGATCTCCTGCCTTGTTCTCGCCGGTTCCGGCCCCGCTGCACCCGCTCTCGATGTTGACCTCGAGGCTGCCGGGATTCACGTGCTTGGTGCGGTGCTGCGCGGCAACTTGGTGCAAGAAGCAGTGCGTCTGGTGCCTGATCTGGTCGTTTGTCATGAGTCGACGGTCGATGAGGGGCTGTTCGGCGCGATCGCGCTGTTGCAGGCCAGCTCACCGCGACCCGTGGTGCTTTTCACGCCCGATCCCGACGCAGACAAGATGGCCCGCGCGCTGGAGGTCGGCATCCACGTCTACGTCGTCAACGGCTATGCGGCCCAGCGCCTTCGCCCGCTCATCCATCTGGCGCAGGCACGCTTCGCTCACGAGCAGAAACTCCGAGCTGATTTGGCTGACGTGTCGCATCGTTTCGAGGAGCGAAAGCTCGTCGACCGCGCCAAAGGCATCCTGATGCGAGCGCGGCAGGTGTCGGAAGAAGAAGCGTTCAGGGTCCTGCGCGCCGCGTCCATGCACAGCAACCAGCGCGTCGGGCAGGTCTCTCAGCATGTGATCGCCGCGGCGGGCGTGGCCGAAGCCATCAACCGCGCGGGGCAGCTGCGCATGCTGTCGCAAAGGCTGGTGAAGCTGTATGCCCTGGCGTCGATGGGGGTGGACTGCTCTTCGCAAGCCGAATCGTGCGCACGTGTCGATGCCAATCTCTCGACTCTGGTCAAGACCCTGTCAAAGTCGACTTATGGCGATCTGCTCGACGCAGTCACCACGCCGTGGACTTCGCTCAAGACTTTGCTGGCCGCGACCGTGGACGCAGTCCGCTTGCAAGAGGCCGATGCTCTCGCCGAGCGCATGCTGCTGCAAGCTGACCGGCTCGTCACAGCGCTGGAAACAACGGGTGCCGCGACGACGCTTCATGTGATCAATGTGGCCGGCCGCCAGCGCATGCTGTCGCAGCGCGTTGCCAAGCAGGCGCTTCTTGCTGTTTTGCTGACGGGTGAAGCAGCCACGCAGGCATCAGCCGAAACCGAGCGTTCGCGGCATGCCTTCGAGGAGGCTCTAGGCTACTTGAACGCCGCGCCCCTCACCACTCGCGACATTCGCGAGTCGCTGGACGAAGCGGGCAGGGTATGGGATGCGATGTCGAAAGTCTTGGCGCGGCCTCGTGCCAGCAATGGCCCGAAGACGCTGGCAGACGCAAGCGAAACCTTGCTGATGCTGTTCGATCGCCTCACGCAGCGCTACGAACACAGCATGCAGGTGCTGGTCGGCTGAACGTCTGGATTCAACAGCGGTGCAGGCTGCGAATTGTGTGCACTCTTACGCACATCATGCGACAGGTCATGTCGTCACACCGCTATGATCAATTGAGGGTCGTGCCTGGTTTGCAGGGAGAAGCTTGCAAACCCCACGACCCTTTGACAAAGTGGACGCTCAGGCGTTTCGGTGGCCGGATCCTGACGAAGCGCCGACGAAGGAAAATTCATGACCGAGACAATGCAGTCAACCCCTGCCGAACTGGCAGACCGGGCGAGCGAGCTTCGTGCCGCAAATGGTCTCGCCGAAGGTTCTTTGGGGGCGGTGCTGCTGAGCCTGGTCGAGCGTCTGGAAGCACCCTTTGCGGTCAAGGAAATCAGCACCGGCAAATACGTGCATGTGAACATGCACGTGGCAGCTTTGTACGGTCGCTCGCCCGAGCAATTGCTCGGCCATACCGATGCTGAACTGCTGGGGCCTGAACTGTCGGCTGCCTTGCGCACAGCAGACCAAACGGCCCTCGGCCAGTCCTTGCCCTACACCACCGATCACCGCATCGAGCGTGAACGCAAACGTCGCGAATTCAGCGTCACGCGCGTCGCCTTGCCGACGGCGGACGGCGGGCCGGCTCGCCATTTGTGCTACGTCTGGGTCGAGACGACCCTTGCGCATCATCGCGAGGCGCAACTGACCAAGGCGCTGCAGCAACTGGAACAGCAGCAGGTCGCGGGCGAAACCCTGCGCCGCGAAATGCAGGATCAGACACTGCGCGACAACGTCACCGGCTTGTACCAGCGCGCGCATTTCGACGATCAACTGCGCCGCGAGGTGGACTTGTCGTCACGTGAGCACCGCGAATTTGCGATGGTATCGATTGCGCTCGATCCGCTTCCCGATCAAGTGCGCTCGCACGGCGAAGCAGCAAGAACACGCGTGCTGGAGGAACTCGGTCGATTGCTGCGCGGCAACACGCGTGCGATGGACGCCTCGTGCCGGCTGGACGAAGACCGCTTTGTGATTCTGTTGTCTGGTGTTGGGCTGGCGACCGCCCATTCACGCATGGAAGGCTTGCGCCGGCAGTGCGCAACACAAATCGTGGTGCTCGATGGTCGCGATCTCGGCTTCACGGTGTCCATGGGCGTGGCGAGCTTTCCCCACACCGCACACACGCAGGAAGACTTGATGCAGGCAGCCGATCTGGCGCTGGCCGAGGCGCAGCGCCGGGGTGGAAACCAGGTGACGCTGGCGAGCATCCGCTTCGACGCTGTTTGAATTCCCGGCCGCCGGAGGCGGTCCGGGCTATGGGCAAATTCGCATCAGAGGCTGAGAGTATTTCGATCATGTCCGCTCATCACGCCAAAAGCCCCCTGCTCGTCATTGCAAATGCTCGCCATAGCCCAGCTATGGCTGCGCTTTGCGCCTGGATCAGGCGCCTTTTGACGTGCTGCTCGGACACGTTCGAAATACTCTCAGCCTCTCAGCCGCTGAACGCCTTGAGCAACATATAGCTTGCCAGCGCATATAGCATCAGCGCGAACACCCTTTTCAAGTGCGCAACGTCCATTGCATGCGCCGCTTTGGCCCCTAGCGGCGCGAGGACCACGCTGGCCGATGCGATGACCAGAAGGCCCGGCAACCACAGATAGCCCACTCCGCCCGATATCGGGCTGGCCATCGACCATCCGCCAATGATGTTGCCCAGGGTGCTTGCCACCGCGATCGGGAACCCAAGTGCCGCGCTCGTCGCCACAGCGTTACGCATCGGAACGTTGCACCAGGTCATGAAGGGCACGGAAATGAACCCTCCACCGGCGCCCACCAAACCAGATACGCTTCCGATCACACCGCCCGCCACCCACCGACCCGCCGTGCCCGGCATCTGCCGCGATGCGTGCGTCTTCTTATTGCGCAGCATCTGCGTGGCGGAAAAACCGACGAACAAGGCAAAGATCAGTGCGAGTGCAGCGCCCTTGACCAGGGGATAGATGAAAGCACCGGTGATCAAGGCCATCACCGTGATTCCTGGTGCCAGTGTGCGAACGAGATCCCAGCGGATCGCTCCGTGCGAATGATGCGCTCGAATGCTCGACATCGAGGTGAACATGATCGTGGCCATTGAGGTCGCGATGGACATCTTCACCGCCAGTGCCGAATCGACGCCGTGATGCGACAGGATGAAGGTCATGAAGGGCACCATCAGCATGCCGCCGCCAATGCCAAGAAGACCTGCCAGAAAACCTGTGCAACAGCCCAGAAGGAGAAGTTCGAGAACCAGTTGCCACTCGAGGCCGAAGATCATTCGCGTTCCAGAAGCCTGAGGACGGCGCGATGCTCATCCGCAGTCACCGGAGTGATGGACAAGCGATTGCCGCGCTTCAAGACCTGCATGGTCGCTAATGCTGGCGCTTCACGCATCTCAGTCAGTGAAAGCAGGCGCGTCTTTCTCACGAGCGTCACATCCACATGCAGCCAGCGCGGTGCATCGCGTTTTGCCGTCGCGTCGAAATATGGACTCTCTGGATCGAACTGGGCCTCATCCGGATAGGCTGCACTCGATACTTCCGCCAGGCCGGCAATGCCCGGCTCCGGGCAAGACGAGTGATAGAAGAGCACACCGTCACCAACATGCATTTCGTCGCGCATGAAATTGCGTGCCTGGTAGTTGCGCACACCCACCCACGGCACGGTGTGGCGTGGCATGCGCACAAGGTCGTCGATCGAGCACTCTGTGGGCTCGCTCTTCATCAGCCAATAGGCCATCGGAAACGTCGTCAAGAAAAATGAGGTGTCCACCGCTAACCGTGAGCCGCATTCCTGAACCGGGGGTTCAGGTGGGCCAGGTCAACTGCGCTTCGGGTTCATCTGACGCGAGACGATCACACCTGCGGTGTATGTTCCAAGCCCGAGCTCAATGAGCATTGGTTCAAGGAAATATAAAACTCACGCGAAGGCGGCGGACAAATTCATTCTACGCCGCGCGTCTTCGCAAATCACAGCAATTGACCGTCGGCACCAAGGGTTTGATCAATACGACGGATCAGCGCATCGATGTCCGTGCTACCACCACTTGACGCGACTGAACCCGCGCTCGAAGCAGACGCGGAAAGAGGCCGTTCGGCGAGTGCATAAGCGAGGTTCAGCGCTGCCAGAACGGCGATGCGTTCGCGGGCCTTGACTTTTCCTGCATCGCGAATTGCGCTCATCTCGCGGTCGACGTTGCCCACCGCTGCGAGAAGCGATTGCTCTCCGCCCTCGGGGCAGCCGAGGATATAGCTCTGACCCATGATGGTCACTTCCATCTGTTTCATCGTTCGCTGCCTCCGCTGTCAGATGTTGCGGCAACCGAGTTGTCCCCGGGCAGTCGCTCGAGCAGGGCGTCGATTCGGCCGCGCGCTGCGTTCAGGCGCGACTTGAGGCTGTCGCGTTCGTGCGTGATCTGAGCAAGTTGATGTTCGAGCAGTATGTTGGTGCGCACGATTTCTTCATGTCGCAGCAGCAACCTCTCGACTCGCTCGGCGAGTTCTTCGATCTTGGACATGGAGCGTGTGCCCTGTGCCGGTAAGGAGTTCGATTGTAGGGGGGTGCTTAAAATTAAACGCTACGCTCCCGCGGGGAAGCGGGGGCAGCACTCATGCTCCGGATATTCATCATGTCTCTCCCTCCTTTCGCGCTGCGCGCATCTTCGGCCGCCGCCTGGCTTTGCCTTGTCTGTGGCGTGCTGTCCGCTTCTGCTTTCGCTCAGACGACCACGCTGGCCCCCGTCATGGTGACCGGTTCGCGCGAGCCCGCGCCGATCAATCGCCTCGTCGGCGACGTGTCGGTCATCGATGCCGAGCACATTCGCGCATCGACCGCCGACTCCATTGAAGAACTGCTGCAGCGTGAGGGCGGTATTCAGGTGTCTCGCAACGGCGGGGCCGGTCAAAGCGCTGGCGTCATGCTACGTGGCTCCAGCGCAAGCAGTACGGTGGTACTGATCGATGGTGTGCGGATCGGCTCGGCAACGCTCGGGCAGACGGACCTTTCAGGCATCAGTCTCGCGCAGATCGAACGCATCGAAATACTGCGCGGACCAGCTTCCAGCCTTTACGGTGCGGATGCTGTCGGTGGTGTTGTCCAGATCATTACGCGGCGCGGCAAGGGCCCGCTCGATATCGCGGTGCACGCAGCTATCGGAGCTTACGCATCCCGCGAACTCGATGTCTTTGTGAGCGGATCGTCCGGCGCGTTCGACTACGCAGCTACCTTGAGCCATGAGGCGAGCGACGGCGTGTCGGCGCTCAAGCCTGGCGACAAAAACGGTTACTTCAACCCGGACCGCGACGGCTTCAAGCGCAGCAGCGCGCAGTTTCGTGGGGGATTCATCGTCGCGCCCGGCCATCGGGTGGGTATCAGCATGATCGACAGCCGCTTGCGCTCGCAGTTTGACAGCGCAGACTTTGACCCGTCCACGAACAAGCTGGACCCAACACCGGACTTTCGCAATCGTTTCGACACCCGCGTGACATCACTCGACTATCGCGGCGCAATATCGACGGAATGGACCATGTCGGTGCAGGCGTCCAAGGAGATTGATCGCTTGGAATCGGGCGGTACCACGTTCGCCGGCTTCGACACGAGCCGCCAGCAATTGACTTGGCAAGCCGCCTGGGCGCCGGTGGCTGGCCAGCAGTTTGTCGCAGCGTCCGAACGACTTGATGAAACCGTGGCCGCAGACGCGCTCGCAGGGGCACCCAAGAGACGCAATGACGCGGTCGTCCTCGGCTACAGCGGCGCCTTCACAGGGCACAAGTTGCAGGCCGACGTGCGCCATGATCACAACTCGGCGTTCGGCAACGTCGACACCGGCAAACTTGGCTGGGGATTCGATCTGACGCCAACTCTCTCGCTGCGTGCGGTGGCGGGAACGGCATTCCGCGCCCCGTCGTTCAATGACCTTTATTTCTCCGGCTTCGGTGTCGCCACGATCCGGCCGGAGCGTTCGCAAAGCGTCGAGGTCGGCGCCAATTGGCGCGATGGTGACAGCACGGCTGGCATCACGCTCTACAGAAACCGCGTCCGCGACCTGATCGGTTACGAGCCGCTTGCCGCCAATTGCCCGCCCGGATTTACTGACGGTTGCGCGGCCAACGTGAGTCGTGCGCGCCTGCAGGGAGCGACCCTGAACGCGTCGCAGCGAGTCGGCGCCTTCTCGCTGCGTGCCACGGTCGACTTCCTCGACGCCAAGGACGACATCACCGGCAAGCGGCTTGCTCGACGAGCCGCCCACCAGGAGACATTAGGCGTCGATTGGTCCAGCGGCCAGTGGATCATTGGGGCGACGGTGGTTGACGTGGGTGCGCGCCCCGATGGTGCGGCGACGCTCGACGCCTATCAGACGCTGGACCTGCAGGCGCGATACAAGGCGACGCTTCATTGCCAGATCGAAGCCAAACTGCTGAACGCCACAAATCGCCAATACGAACCGGCGCACGATTACCAATCCTTCGGGCGGCAGGCCTGGATCGGCGTGCGTTACAGCAGCGTGGGACTCTGATCCATCGTCGCGGCCGACCCCGCTTCTTCGGGTGCACGCGAGTTCGACGGTCTAGTGCTTGCGCCCGATGCCCTCGTAGAGCGGCATTGGCATCGTCATTAACCGGTTGGGCGTGCTCGGCTCCCACAAGGCGGCGGGCTGAGTGTCCACTTGCGAGGTGATCGTGTGCATCAGTGCAAGGCTCACACGTGATGCCATCCTTCGCAGAAGCTTGACCTGGTGTGACGACCACTCCTGAGTTGCGCTGATCTGCTCGCAACTGAAGCAGCCGTACAAGGCGCCATTGACCGAGAAACTCACGTCCAGCAGAGAAAACACGTTCTGCGGTCCGAAATAGCTCGAAAGAAAAGGTGTGGTAGCAGGGTGCGTCTTGCAGTCGGGCGCAATGATGCATCCTTCACGCAGCAGGGCGGCAAAGTAGGGCGCCGGGTTGTCAGACTCCATGTCAGGCACCCGCACGTTGACGTTGGTCGCGAAGTCGTGAAGCGCCATCGTCCGCAGGGCGGCGCCATGGTTTGTTTCGATCAGCATGCGCACGCCTGCCCGCGAGCAGCCAATGTCTTGTGCCATGCGTCGCGTGAACAATTCAAGGAATTGGGCTGAGTCGATTTCTCCGCGATCCAAAAGACCGCAGATGCGCTGCAGCGCCATGAGCTCGGACATGACCCGATTCTGGTGGACAGGCTACGTGTTTGATACTGCAAGATCTTGCAGGTTTGCGAGCGCTTCAGGCTGCGGCGTTGCTCCTCACTTGTGTGGTTCGCCACACGGCGCTCGGAGCGCCTTGCATCGCATCCCGTCCAGCGCCACCAAAACGGGAACTTATTCCGGGCCATGTCCTGGACCTAAGGGACGTGAATCGCACAGGTGTGCGACTGCACATTCCTCGCACAAGGGCCGGCGCGCAATGCAGACGTAGCGGCCGTGCAGGATGAGCCAGTGATGCGCGTCGACAACATAGGTCGCTGGCACGCGTTCGAGGAGGCCCATTTCGACTTCCAGCGGCGTCTTTCCGGGGGCAAGTCCTGTGCGATTGCTCACGCGAAAGATGTGTGTATCGACCGCCATGGTCGGTTCGCCGAAGGCGACGTTGAGCACCACATTGGCTGTCTTCCGACCCACGCCTGGCAGCGCTTCGAGGGCCTCGCGGGTGCGCGGCACATGGCCGTCATGCTGTTCAATGAGGATGCGGCTGGTCTCGTGCAGGTTGCGCGCCTTGTTGCGAAAAAGGCCTATCGACTTGATGTGCTCAGTGATGCCATCGACACCCAGCGCCAGCATCCGCTGAGGCGTGTTCGCCACCGCAAACAACCGGCGAGTTGCCTTGTTCACTCCGACGTCTGTGGCTTGTGCCGACAGCAACACGGCGGCCAGAAGTTCGAATACGTTGGTGTATTCGAGTTCGGTATTGGGTCGAGGGTTGGCCGCCTTGAGGATGGCGAAGAAGGGCTCTATCTTGGCTTTGTTCATCACCGCCGATTTTGGCAGCGAGTTGCCCTTACTTGGCAGGTGCTGACGCCTCAGGCGCTGACGCTGCCGCGATTTCCGCGGTCGACGGCAAAGACGGATCCGACGCGGGCGTCGCCGCATTCGCCGCACCCATGGCTTGGGTGGTTGGAGTCGGCGGCTGCGGACTGCCCTTCTTTTGGCACGCGCCGAAGAGCGTCAGAACAGCCAGGCAGGTGGCGAGGGGGAAGTTGATGCGACACATGGATCACCAGTAGCGCGATTGCAGCTCGCGAATCTGTCGCCGGGCTTCGTCCTCACGAATCCCGAAGGTCTTCTGCGATTTGGCGTCCGTGTGTCCCCGACCGCCGTCGCGTTCGCCCGCATCCGGGGCCACGTTCCATTGCTTGCGATGCTCCTTCAAATGTTTGCGAGTTCCCTCGCTGCGATCACGGCTCATTGAGACTCCTCTGACCCAGTGCCGGCACACCGTCCCCGCCAGCCATGCTCAAAGCCTAGTGGGTTGGATGCGCAAAAACGTCAGCGCCTTGCGGCGTTGCCGGTCGGAAGGTGCCGATACGGCTGTAGGAGGCCGCCGACAGGGTTTTCTTGAGCGTTGATTTAGGCGCCAACTGCAGACGAAGAAACGCGTTCGCGTCTGCATCCTTGATGCTTTTGATAATTCGAAATGTTCGCCGACGTCGGGCCAAATCCTAAAGCAACGTAACGTGCGATCCGTCGGCCGCAGATCACGCCTGCGGCACGAGCCACGCCGAGACTCACAGCGCTGCAGCGAGTCAGCGCGACCGGCGAGCCGGTCATGTTCCGGAATTGCCCGTGCCGGACTTGCGCTCGCGTGAACGAGCAAGCGCTGCCTCGATGACCGCGCGCTTGCCGTCGAGCGCCTGGGGTTCCGTCAGCTTGGACACGGCGGGAAGGTCCTGCAATGCGGCCACGGCCTTGGCTGCGAGACGTTCATTTTGTTCGCGCGACTCGCGTTCCAGGCGGAAGCGATGGAAGGCGTAGCGCTCGCGGGCCTCGTCTGCAGCTGCTTCGCTCCACGCATCCCAGCCAGTTCGCGGCCCGGTCACGTCGACTAGCGAGATGCAATCGACAGGGCACACCGGAATGCAAAGCTCGCAGCCAGTGCAGAGCGAGTCGATGACGGTGTGCATGGTCTTGGGCCCGCCTACGATGCAGTCGACCGGGCAGGCCTTGAGGCACAAGGTACAGCCGATGCACCAGTCCTCATCGATGACCGCGAGGTGGCGCGGGCCTTCGACGCCGTGCGTCGGATCCAAAGGACGAATCGGTCGACCCGTGATGGCTGCCAGACGCACGATCCCTTCGGCGCCGCCGGGCGGACAGCGGTTGATGTCGATACCCTCTTCATCGATGGCTTGTGCGTACGAACGGCAATCGGGATAGCCGCAGCGAGTGCACTGCGTTTGAGGCAGTGCGGCATCGATGGCGAGAACGAGGTCGCTGACGGCGGTGGCATTCACCACCGGATTATCGCCAGCGCGCAGACTGCTTCGGGGCCTGGGGCTGCTTCAGAGGCTGGGAGTATTTCGATCATGCCCGCTCATCACGCCAAAAGCCCGCTGCTCGTCGTTGCAAATGCTCGCCATAGCCAAGCTATGGCTGCGCTTTGCGCCTAGATCAGGCGCCTTTTGACGTGCTGCTCGGACACGTTCCGAAATGCTCTCAGCCTCTCAGATCGACGCAGCGGCGCGACGGGGCGTCTTGACGCCCTTGCGGGCGTTCGACTTCTTGTTGCCGCCAGGTTCATCCTGATGACTGGCAATGAAGTCACGGACCTGCGGGTAGACCTTCTCGCGCCAGCGTCGGCCCGAGAAAATGCCGTAGTGGCCGGCACCTTCGACGTCATAGTGGAACTGGCGCGTCTTCGGAATGCCGGTGCAAAGGTCGTGCGCGGCGCGGGTCTGGCCGGCGCCCGAAATGTCGTCGAGCTCCCCTTCGATGGTCAGCAACGAAGTGGTCTTGATGTCTTGCGGCCGCACGAGCTGGCCCCTGACGTCCCAGGTGCCGTTCACGAGCGCGAAGTCCTGGAACACAACTTTGATCGTGTCGAGGTAGTACTCGGCTGGCATGTCGAGCACGGCGTTGTATTCGTCATAGAAGTTGCGATGCGAATCGGCACTGTCGTCGTCGCCGCGAACCAGGTCGAGGAAGTAGTCGTAGTGTGAGCTCAGGTGGCGGTCCGGATTCATCGCGACGAAGCCCGTGTGCTGCAGGAAGCCCGGGTACACGCGGCGGCCATTGCCGGGATAGTTGATGGGCACGCGGTAGATCACGTTGTGCTCGAACCATTCATGGCTCTTGTTCATTGCCAGGTTGTTGACGGCGGTCGGCGACTTGCGGGCGTCGCTGGGGCCACCCATCATGGTCATCGTGCGCGGGGTGGGCTCGCCTCCGCTTGCCATGAGCGAAATCGCTGCCAGCACCGGGACGGTGGGCTGGCACACCGAAATCACGTTCGCTTCGGGGCCAATGTGACGAATGAACTCCTGCACGTAATCGATGTAATCGTCGAGGTGGAAGGGGCCGGCCTCGATCGGCACCATGCGTGCATCGGTCCAATCGGTGATGTAGACCTTGTGGCTTTCCAGCATCGAACGCACTGTAT
Organism: Rhizobacter sp.; assembly: GCA_021153565.1. Taxonomy (GTDB): domain Bacteria; phylum Pseudomonadota; class Gammaproteobacteria; order Burkholderiales; family Burkholderiaceae_C; genus Albitalea. The sequence goes on along the minus strand of JAJKJU010000178.1, from coordinate 38,540 downwards.
CGCGCAGCAGTGTGGAGTGGTGGCCCGACAGGGGCGCGACGATCAGGACCGTGGGCTGGTCCTTCATCTTGGTGAGCAATGGAAGATTGTCGGAGAAGCGCTTGAAGCGCAGCAGTCGGCAGAAGGGCTTGGCAATGGCGACCTGTTCTTGCACGGCGATATCGATGTCGTCGACCCGCACGGAGTTGATATCGAACTCTGGCTTCTCGTATTCCTTTGACAACCGGTGCATCAAATCGAGCCCGGCCGAAATCCGATGCGCCATCGGCGTATGCGTGAACGGCGACAGCGGATGGTTGTAAAGCTTCGACGATGCACTCGCGAATTCTGCGAAGGGACTCAACAGCGCGCGCTGGGCTTCATAAACCTGGTACAGCATCGACATTCCTTTACGTGGTGGTCAAATCAAGTCTTGAGAGCGCTTGCAGCCCAAAAAATATCGAGCCAAGCCTGTGAACGCGGCATACGCAGTAACCACCTGTGATTGTGCAACGCAACATTCTAGAAAGTTTGCGGTTCATCGTGTTGCAACCAAGCCCTGTGAAAACCCGGAAAAATACTCTCAGCCTCTTCAGGAAACCGTCGCGATGGCACTCACCACTGCATCAATGTTCTTGCTGTTCAGCGCTGCCACGCAGATGCGGCCCGAGTCCACGCCGTAAATTCCGAACTCACCTCGCAGGCGCTGCATCTGGTCCTTGTTGAGCCCCGAGTAACTGAACATGCCCTTTTGCTGCGTGATGAAGCTCATGTCCTGCTTCACGCCCGCCGCCTCGAGCTTGTTTTGCAAGGCGACGCGCATCTGCTCGATGCGAACGCGCATGCCCGCGAGTTCTTGCTCCCACATTTCACGCAGGGCAGGTGTGGTGAGCACGGTGGCGACGACCTGCGCACCGTGTGTCGGTGGGTTGGAATAGTTGGTTCGGATCACGCGCTTCAACTGACTCAGCACGCAGTCGGCTTCTTCCATCGACTTGCACACCACGCTCAGCGCGCCGACGCGTTCGCCGTACAGCGAGAAGCTCTTGGAGAAGCTGGTTGATACGAAGAAATCGAGACCGGCGGCGAGGAATAGTGAGACGACCGCGCCATCTTCGGCAATGCCTTGGCCGAAACCCTGATAGGCCATGTCGAGGAAGGCCACGAGGCCGCGCGCCTTGACGGTCGCGATGACCTGCTCCCACTGGTCGAGCGAGATGTCGTAGCCCGTCGGGTTGTGGCAGCACGCGTGCAGTACCACGATGGTCCCGGTGTCAGCGCCATTGAGCGCGGTGAGCATGCCATCGAAATTGATACCACGCTTCGCGGCGTCGTAGTACGGATAGCTCTCGACCAGGAAGCCGGCGCTTTCGAAGAGCGCGCGGTGATTTTCCCAGCTTGGGTCGCTGATGAGCACCTTTGCGCCGGAATTCACTCGTTTGAGAAAGTCGGCGCCGACCTTCAGTCCGCCGGTGCCGCCCACGGCCTGAACGGTAGCAATTCGACCGCCCTTGACAGCTTCGCTTTCGGCCCCAAACACCAGGCCTTGCACCGCCTTGGCATAGGCCGCGATGCCGTCGATGGGGAGGTAGCCACGTGCCTTGGGCGCGGCGACCATCTGTTTTTCGGCCTGCTGCACGCACTGGAGCAAGGGCAGCTTGCCGTTGTCGTCGTAGTACACGCCGACACCCAGGTTCACTTTTGCCGGATTCGGGTCCGCATTGAACTGTTCGTTCAAGCCCAGGATGGGGTCACGGGGAGCCATTTCGACGGCGGCGAAGAGCGAAGCCATGTCAGTCCTTGCAGATGTGGTAACACACGGAGGTGTCAGTAAAGCTCGTATGAGAATTGAATTGGGCTAACCTCTTCGATTCCCCTTTGCCTTCCCAGGACGGGAAAACCCGGGAATTTTACGTGGTCCCCGGTTTGCTTCATTTCCTCATTTGTTTGCTTCATTTGTACTCGAGCAATGGCTGATCACCTCTCTGTCGTTGGAAGTCCGGACGCCACGGGCATGAACGTGCCGATGCCCGGCGAGTTCGTGAGCTTTCCTGAATCGCCGTTTCAGTTGTGGCAGCCTTACGCGCCAGCCGGTGACCAGCCGACCGCGATCGATCAACTGGTTGAAGGGGTTGAAGACGGCCTGAGCTACCAGACGCTTCTGGGCGTGACGGGTTCTGGCAAGACTTTCACCATGGCGAACGTCATCGCGCGCCTCGGCCGTCCCGCTATCGTGTTCGCGCCCAACAAGACACTCGCCGCTCAGCTCTACAGCGAGTTCCGCGAGTTCTTTCCGAAGAACGCGATCGAATATTTCGTCAGCTACTACGACTATTACCAGCCCGAGGCCTACGTGCCTCAGCGTGACCTGTTCATCGAGAAAGACAGCTCGATCAATGAACACATCGAGCAGATGCGCTTGTCGGCGACCAAAAGCTTGCTGGAGCGTCGCGACGTGGTCATCGTGGCAACCGTAAGTGCCATCTACGGCATCGGCAATCCGAGCGACTACCACCGCATGGTGATGACGCTGCGCGCCGGCGACAAGATGGGCCAGCGCGACGTGATTGCGCAGCTCATCCGCATGCAGTACACGCGCAACGAAATGGATTTTTCGCGCGGCACCTTCCGAGTGCGCGGTGACACGATCGACGTGTTTCCGGCCGAGCATTCGGAACTCGCGATCCGCATCGAATTGTTCGATGACGAGGTCGAGTCGCTGCAGCTCTTCGATCCGCTCACTGGGCGTATTCGCCAGAAGATTCCGCGCTTCACGGTATACCCGTCGAGTCACTACGTGACGCCGCGCGATCGCGTCGTGTCGGCCATCGATACGATCAAGGCGGAGTTGCGCACACGGCTCGACGAATTGGTGAAGTCGGGCAAGCTGGTAGAGGCGCAGCGCCTTGAACAGCGCACGCGCTTCGACCTGGAAATGCTGCAGGAAATTGGTCACTGCAAGGGCATCGAGAACTACACCCGGCATTTGTCGGGTGCCGCGCCCGGCGAGCCGCCGTCGACGCTCGTCGACTACCTGCCCCGTGACGCACTCATGTTCCTCGACGAAAGCCACGTGCTCATCGGGCAGTTTGGCGGCATGTACAACGGAGACAGGGCGCGCAAGACGACGCTCGTCGAATACGGCTTTCGCCTGCCGAGCGCGCTCGACAACCGTCCCCTGAAGTTCGAGGAGTTCGAGTCAAAGATGCGGCAGGTGATGTTCGTGTCGGCCACGCCCGCGGCCTACGAGCAGCAGAACGCGGGTCAAGTGGTCGAGCAGTTGGTGCGTCCCACGGGCCTTATCGATCCGACGGTGGAGGTGCGTCCCGCCACCCGCCAGGTCGACGACGTGCTCCAGGAGATTCATGACCGTGTTGCGGTGAATGAGCGCGTGCTGATCACCACGCTCACCAAGCGCATGGCGGAACAATTGACCGACTACCTCGCGGACAACGGCGTGAAGGTGCGCTACCTGCACAGCGATATCGACACGGTGGAGCGAGTCGAGATCCTGCGCGATTTGAGATTAGGAACTTTCGATGTGCTTGTCGGCATCAACCTGCTTCGCGAGGGCCTGGACATTCCAGAGGTGTCGCTCGTCGCCATCCTCGATGCCGACAAGGAAGGATTCCTGCGCGCCGAACGGTCGCTGATCCAGACAATCGGCCGCGCAGCACGCAATCTGAATGGCAAAGCCATTCTTTATGCGGACAAAATTACCGATTCGATGCGCAAGGCCATTGACGAGACCGAGCGCCGCCGCGCCAAGCAGATCGCGCACAACGAAGCGATGGGCATCACGCCGCGAAGCATCAAGAAACACATCAAAGAGATGATCGACGGGGTCTATTCCGAAAAGACCAAGCGCGAGAACCTGCAAAAGGAACACGACACAGCCGAAGTCGAGGTCATGTCTGAGAAAGACCTCGGAAAGCGCATTAAGTCGCTGGAAAAGCAAATGCTCGAGCATGCTCGCAACATGGAGTTCGAGAAGGCGGGCAGGGTGCGCGACCAGTTGGCGCTGCTGCGCGAGCAGGCCTTCGGTGCACCCGGCACGGACAGCATCGTCTCAATCCAGGCAGGCCCGGGCAAAGGCCAGGAATAACCCCGATCGGCACGTGGATTGCCAGCTCGCACGCGGGAGCAGCGGATTGGTTATTGCGGCGCACCAATTCCGTTGAACTTCCCCCTGCGTTACCGACCGAATCATTGGCATTCAGCTATACTCGACAAAACAAGTAGGAATAAAAACGAGGGTTTCTCAGAGAGGGAAAACCCGGTCTGCGGTGAGTCGGCAAGGGGAACCGTTCAATTCAGGTCGCTGTCTTTGTTGCGCCGCAAGGCTACAGGAGAAATTCAATGCGTTTGACCACCAAAGGGCGTTTTGCCGTTACGGCGATGATCGATCTGGCTCTTCGCGAGCATTCGGGTCCCGTCGCACTGGCTGCCATCAGTGCCCGCCAGCAAATTTCACTTTCCTACCTCGAGCAGTTGTTCGGCAAGCTGCGCCGCCATGAACTGGTGGAGAGCACACGCGGTCCCGGCGGCGGTTACTCGCTGGGTCGCAAATCGGAGGAAATCACCGTTGCCGACATCATCGTCGCCGTTGATGAGCCCATTGATGCCACCGGGTGCGCCGGCAAGGATAACTGCATGGGCGAAGACACCGGTCGCTGCATGACTCACGACCTGTGGGCCAGCCTCAACACCAAGATGATCGAATATCTTGATTCGATTTCGCTCAAGTCGCTCGTCGACGAGCAGCTCTCAAAGGGCGTGTCGATCGAAGAGCATCCGGTGAAGCGCGCGATATCCACTCAGCCGGTGGTCAAGCCCATCAAGGTGACTGCACCCAATTCCGTTTTCGCTCTCGGAAACGCGTTCTCGAAGTAATTGACGTTGACCCTGCGGCGCAGTGGACGCGCCGCGCTGAGCACACTCGCCTCCCATGGACACGACGACCCCTCACTTCCCGATCTACATCGACTACGCCGCGACGACCCCGGTCGACCAACGCGTGGTGGACGCGATGATTCCCTGGTTGCATGAACACTTCGGCAACCCGGCTTCACGCAGTCATGCATGGGGGTGGGAAGCGGAAGCGGCGGTCGAGAAGGCGCGAGAGCAAGTGGCCCAGTTGATCAACGCCGACCCGCGTGAAATCGTCTGGACCTCGGGGGCTACGGAATCCATCAACCTCGCGCTCAAGGGCGCGGCGCAGTTCTACAAGACGCGTGGCAAGCACCTCGTCACCGTGAAGACCGAGCACAAGGCCGTGCTTGACACAATGCGCGAGCTGGAGCGCCAGGGCTTCGAGGTGACCTACCTCGACGTACAGGAAGATGGTCTCGTCGACATTGAGAAGTTCAAGGCCGCGCTGCGGCCCGACACCATTCTTGTGTCGGTGATGTACGTCAACAACGAGATCGGCGTCATTCAAGACATCCCGGCAATGGGCACGATCTGCCGCGAGCGTGGGATCATCTTCCACGTCGACGCGGCGCAAGCCACGGGCAAGGTGGCGATCGACATCACCAAGTTGCCTGTTGACCTGATGAGCCTGGCCTCGCACAAGACCTACGGCCCAAAGGGCATCGGCGCGCTATATGTGCGCCGCAAGCCGCGTGTTCGCATCGAAGCGCAGATGCACGGCGGCGGCCATGAGCGCGGCATGCGTTCGGGCACGCTCGCGACGCATCAAATCGTCGGCATGGGCGAGGCCTATCGCATTGCCCGTGAAGAGATGGGCGTGGAGAGCGAGCGCATCCGAATGCTGCAGAAGCGGCTCATCGACGGTCTGTCAGATATCGAGCAGGTCTTTCTCAATGGCCACCCCGAAAAGCGCGTGCCGCACAACGTGAACATGTCGTTCAACTTTGTGGAAGGCGAGTCGCTGATCATGGGCATCAAGGGGGTGGCTGTGTCGTCGGGCTCGGCTTGCACGTCGGCGAGTCTTGAGCCGAGTTACGTGCTGCGCGCACTTGGCCGAAGCGACGAACTGGCGCACTCGTCATTGCGCATGACGATCGGACGCTTCACCACGGTCGAGGACATCGATTACGTCGTCGGCACATTGAAAGACCGCGTGGCCAAGCTGCGCGAGCTGTCTCCTTTGTGGGAGATGTACCTGGATGGCGTGGACATCAGCGCCATCCAGTGGACCGCACACTGAAGTCGTTGGAGAACTGACATGGCATATAGCGAAAAGGTTGTCGAGCATTACGAAAATCCGCGCAACGTCGGCACGTTCGAAAAGGGCGACGACACGGTTGGTACCGGCATGGTCGGCGCTCCGGCCTGTGGTGACGTGATGAAGCTGCAGATCAAGGTGAATCCGAAGACCGGCCTGATCGAGGACGCGAAGTTCAAGACCTATGGTTGCGGTTCTGCCATCGCGTCGAGTTCACTTGTGACCGAATGGGTCAAAGGCAAGTCGCTCGACGAGGCTCTCACCATCAAGAACACGCACATCGCCGAAGAATTGGCCCTGCCGCCGGTGAAGATTCACTGCTCCATCCTTGCTGAAGACGCGATCAAGGCGGCGGTCCAGGACTACAAGGCCAAGAAAGCCCATTGACCCCATGGCCGTCACTCTGACCGAAGCGGCAGCCCGCCACGTCTCGCGCTACATCACCAAGCGCGGAAAGGGCGTTGGCGTGCGCCTGGGCGTGAAGACGACCGGCTGTTCCGGCCTGGCATACAAACTCGAGTACGCCGACGACGTCGCGCCCGAGGACGTGGTGTTCGAGGAACACGGCGTCAAGGTGCTCATCGACCCGAAGAGCCTGCCGTACATCGACGGCACTGAACTCGACTTCGTGCGCGAAGGCTTGAACGAAGGTTTCAAGTTTCGCAATCCTCGCGAAAAAGACCGCTGCGGATGCGGCGAGTCATTTCGCGTGTAAACCGCCGGAGAGAAGCGCCTACGAAGTTCCGCAGCGCAGGCGAGGTCATGGGCGCCTTTTGCCGCACAACTTCGCAGGAGTTTCGTTGCAGCGTGCGGTTCATGTTTGATATCAGGCGCTGCCGCAAGTCGCGCATTTCTACGTGCCACAGCCACCCACCATGAAGCTCGACAGCGACGACTTCGAACTGTTCGATGTGCCCAGGCGTTTTGAGCAGGACCGTGCCGTGCTCGACGCGCGTTGGCGAGCGTTGCAGGGGGAAGTGCATCCCGACAAGTTCGCTGCAGAAGGTGCGGCGGTCCAGCGCGTGGCAATGCAGTGGGCGGTGAGGGTGAACGAGGCCTATCAGCGGCTCAAGGATCCGCTGAAGCGGGCAGCGTATTTGTGTGCATTGAACGGATCGCCTGTCGACACGGAGAAGAACACGGCCATGCCTGCGAGCTTTCTCATGCAGCAAATGGAATGGCGCGAGGCACTCGACGAGGCGGATTCGATCGAAGAGGTCGAGGCCATTGCCGACGACGTGGCCGCGCGTCAGAAAGCGGCCTTTGCGGAGTTGCGGCACTCCTTCGATGAGCGTCGCGACACCGCTGCTGCCGCAGAGCAGGTAAGAGCCCTCATGTTCGTAGAGCGCTTTGCGCAAGACATCGATCGTCGCCTCGAGGCGCTGGGACAATAATTAGATGGCATTGCTTCAAATCTCCGAGCCCGGCGCCGCGCCCGATCCGCATCAGCGGCGCATTGCGGTGGGCATCGACCTCGGCACGACGCACTCGCTTGTCGCAGCAGTGCGCAATGGTGTGGCCGAATGCCTGCCGGACATGCAGGGTCGCGTGATTTTGCCGTCGGCCGTTCGGTATCTGTCCGAAGGTGGCCGTCATATCGGGCACGATGCGCTGGCGGAGGCGGCCATCGACCCGCGTAATACCATCGTGTCGGTCAAGCGATTGATGGGGCGCGGGCTTGGTGACATCGCGCATCGCGAGAAGCTGCCTTACGACTTCATCGATGCGCCGGGGATGGTGCAGGTGCAGACTGTGGATGGCGTGAAGTCGCCCGTCGAAGTCTCCGCAGAGATCCTGGCCGCGCTTCGTCATCGTGCCGAGGACGCCTTCGCGGATGACCTCTTTGGTGCTGTCATTACCGTGCCGGCCTACTTTGACGAGGCCCAGCGACAAGCCACGAAGGATGCGGCGCAACTTGCCGGGTTGAACGCGCTGCGTCTCATCAACGAACCGACCGCCGCGGCCATCGCCTACGGGCTCGAGCACGGATCGGAGGGGCTCTATGCAGTCTACGACCTCGGAGGCGGCACCTTTGACATCTCGCTCCTGCGACTGAGTCAGGGCGTATTCGAGGTGATTGCGACGGGCGGCGATTCGGCCCTCGGCGGCGACGACTTCGATCGATTGCTGGCCGATTGGGCGCTGTCGCAAAGCGATCTTGAGGCGACGACGCCGCGGGACAAGCGCAGCGTGTTGGTAGCGGCGCGCGCGGCCAAGGAAAAGCTTTCTGCTGCCGATCACGCGACGCTCGCTTGCCCGTTATCCGGGGGCGAATTGTGGGTGCGCGTCAGTCGAAACGAGTTCGAGGCCATGAGTCGCGAACTCGTTGCGCGCACGCTCGCTGCAGTCCGCAAGGTTTTGCGCGACGCCAAGGCAAACAAGACTGAGGTGCACGGTGTTGTGATGGTGGGTGGATCGACACGCATGCCCATGGTGCAGAAGGCGGTCGGCGACTTCTTTTCACAGACGCCGCTCACCAATCTCAATCCCGACGAGGTCGTGGCGCTAGGTGCCGCCATCCAGGCAAACGCGCTCGCGGGCAATGCCGGCGCCGATGAACTGCTCCTGCTCGACGTCATCCCGCTCTCGCTCGGTCTGGAAACCATGGGCGGTCTGGTCGAACGAATCATTCCTCGCAACAGCACCATTCCGACGGCGCGCGCACAAGAGTTCACTACGTTCAAGGACGGCCAGACGGCGATGGCCATCCACGTCGTTCAAGGCGAGCGCGAGTTGGTCAGCGATTGCCGATCTCTCGCCCGCTTCGAACTGCGCGGCATCCCCCCAATGGTGGCCGGCGCCGCGCGCATTCGAGTGAGTTTCCAAGTCGATGCCGATGGCCTGTTGAGCGTGAAAGCGCGCGAGGAAACATCGGGCGTGGAAGCCGCGATCGACGTTAAGCCCAGCTACGGTCTTGCCGACGACGACATCGCGCGCATGCTGCGGGAAAGCTTCATTACCGCCGAATCCGACATGAAAGCGCGCAGCCTCCGAGAGTCGCGCGTGGAGGCCGAGCGCATGCTGCTGGCCACCCGCGCCGCTCTCATGGCCGACGGCGACCTGCTGAGCCAGGACCAGCGCGATGCCATCGAGGCCTTGCTTGCCGGCATCGAAGCGGTGCGCGAAGGCGAAGACCACCACGTTATCGACGCTGCCGTCGAGGCCCTGGCCAAGGGCACCGAGGCATTTGCCGCCGAACGAATGAACCGCAGCATCCACCAGGCGCTGGCAGGCCGCCGCGTCGAAGAAGTCTAGCCATGCCCATCATCAAGATCCTTCCGCATGCCGAATACTGCCCGAACGGCGCCGAGATCAAAGCAGAGGCGGGGACGTCGCTGTGCGAAGCGATGCTCGAACATGACATCGAAATCGAACACGCCTGCGAGATGAGTTGCGCGTGCACGACGTGCCACGTTGTGGTGCGTGAAGGTTTCAATTCACTGGGCGAGATGGACGAATCCGAAGAGGACTTGCTGGACCGTGCATGGGGCCTGGAGCCGACCTCGCGCTTGTCCTGCCAGGCCATCGTCTCGCAGCAGGACGTGACCATCGAGATTCCGAAGTACTCGATCAATCACGCCAAAGAAAAGCACTGAGGATTTGGCCCGGAATAAGTTCCCGTTTTGGGGGCGCTGGGCGGGATGCGGATGCAAGGCGCTCCGAGCGCCGTGTGGCGAGCCACACAAGTGAGGAGCAACGACGCAGCGCGCCCGCCCAGCGCCCCCAAAACGGGAAATCGTTTCGGGCCAAATCCTGACGCCCGAGTTCGGTGCAAAAAAAGCCTCCTGGCCCATGACGACCAGGAGGTTTGTCAAAAGGGGCACGGCCCCACTGAGGAGATAAGCAATCGCGCCGCGACTGCCTATCATGCGCACGCAAGGCCCGTGCCCGCTTCCGTAGCTGTTGTTCTCCTTCTCGAAACTCAGGCCGCCAGCGCCTTCTCGCCGTGCCGCGTGTACAAGAAGTCCAGTACTTCCTTGCGGTAGTGCACGTAGCGCGGATCCTCGGCCAATTCAACGCGCTCGCGCGGGCGCTTCAGGTCGACAGTCAGGATCTCGCCGATGGTCGCCGCCGGTCCGTTCGTCATCATCACGATCCGATCTGACAGCAACACCGCCTCGTCCACATCGTGCGTCACCATCACCACTGTGCTTTGCGTGCGCGCCACGATCTTCAGCAGCTCGTCCTGCAGATGCGCGCGAGTCAGCGCGTCGAGCGCACCAAAGGGTTCGTCGAGCAGCAGCACCTTCGGCTCCATCGCCAGCGCCCGCGCGATGCCCACACGCTGCTTCATGCCGCCGGAGATCTCATGAGGTCGCTTGCCGGTCGCGTGGCCCATGCCCACGAGCTCCAAGGCCTCCTGCGTCCGTTTCTTCAACTTCGTCTTTGCTTCGGTGGCTGCAAACACACGTTCCACCGCGAGGTACACGTTCTCGAAGCAGGTGAGCCACGGCAGAAGCGAATGATTCTGGAATACCACCGCCCGCTCCGGCCCCGGTGCGGCAATCTCGCGGTTGTCGCACAGCAGTGCACCGCTCGTGGGCATCAGCAGGCCGGCGATCAGGTTCAAGAGCGTCGACTTGCCGCAGCCCGAATGCCCGATCAGCGTCACGAACTCACCCTTGGCCACCGTGAGGTGGACGTCGTGCAGCGCGTGAAAACGGCCCTTTTTCGTGCTGAACACCATTTCGGCGCTGTGCACATCAATGAAGTTCTTCTTCATGGCGGATGTCCTCATGTGTTGTCGTAGCTGAATCGCTTGGCGATGCTGACGAGCATCCATTCCAGCAAGAGACCCACGGTGCCGATCACGAAGATCGCGATCAGGATGTGCGTGACGTTGAGGTTGTTCCACTCGTCCCACACCCAGAAGCCGATGCCCACGCCGCCAGTCAGCATTTCGGCCGCGACGATCACGAGCCAGGCGGTGCCAACGGACAGGCGCACACCCGTCAGCATGTACGGCAGCACCGCGGGGAAGAGGATGCGCGAGACGATCTTCCATTCCGACAGGTTCAGCACCTTTGCGACGTTCATATAGTCCTCTGGCACGCGCTGTACACCGACCGCGGTGTTGATGATCATTGGCCAGATCGAACAGATGAAGATCGTCCAGATCGCGGCCGGGTTAGCGGCCTTGAACACAAGCAAGCCAATCGGCAGCCACGCAAGAGGCGAGACCGGGCGCAGCAGGCTGATCAGCGGCGACACCATGCGATTGAGCACATCGAAACGACCGATCATGAAGCCCAGCGGAATGCCCACCGCCGCTGCCATGCCGAATCCGATGGCCACGCGCTGCAGCGAGAAGAGGATGTTCCAGCCGATGCCCTGGTCGTTCGGGCCCTTGCTGTAGAACGGGTCGGAAAACACCTTGATGGCTTCCGTGAAAGTTGCCGCGGGCGTCGGGAAGGTGGTGCTCTTCATCGTGAGCAACCCCCAGATGCCCACCAGCAAGGCAATTCCCGCAAGCGGTGCAAACACCCTGAGAAACAGGCTTCCCCAATCGGCGGGTGGTTTCACCGGCGCCGGCGGCGCCACCTTCTGCTGGGCGGGCGGGGCGATGACCGACGCCGCCTTTACAGGCTGGGCAAGCGCCTCAGCCTGGGATTCCGCCGCAGCTTCGAGCGGCGAATGAAACACTGCACTGACCATGATCGACTCCTTGGTGCTGCGAAATCAGGCCACGCTGGCGCGCACGGAAAAGCTGTCGGCGTACTTCTTAGGGTCCTTGCCGTCCCACACCGTGCCGTCGATCAGCTTGCTCGTGCGGATCGGCTCCTTGGGGATGTTGACCTTGAGCGCACTTGCCGCCTCCTTGTACAGATCGATCTGGTTGATCTGCTTGGCGATCGCGAGATAGTCGGGGTGCTCCTTGATAAGACCCCAGCGCTTGTGCTGCGTGAGAAACCACATGCCATCGGACAGGTATGGGAAGGTGACTGCGCCGTCGTTGAAGAACTTCATGTGGTTGGGGTCGTCCCAGGTCTTGCCGAGGCCGTTCTGGTAGCGGCCCAGGATGCGCTGGTTGATCGCGTCGACGCCGGTATTGACATAGCTCTTGTCGGCCACGGTCTCGGCCATCTTCATCTTGTTCTGCAGGCTCGCGTCGATCCACTTGCCAGCTTCGATGATGGCCATCATCACTGCGCGGCAGGTGTTGGGGTTCTTCTTCACAAAGTCGGCCGTGCTTCCGAGCGTCTTCTCGGGGTGGTCCTTCCAGATGTCCTGCGTGGTGACACCTGTGATGCCGATGCCGTCCATGATGGCCCGGTGGCCCCAGGGCTCGCCGACGCAATAACCGTCCATGTTGCCCACTCGCATGTTGGCAACCATCTGTGGCGGCGGCACGGTGATGACCTTGGCGTCCTTCATCGGATTGATGCCATAGGTCGCGAGCCAGTAGTACAGCCACATGGCATGCGTCCCGGTTGGGAAAGTCTGCGCGAAGGTGTATTCCCGCTTTTCGGCCTGCATCAGCTTGGCGAGACTCGGGCCGTCGACGGCTCCCTTGTCCGCGAGCTTTTTCGACAGCGTGATGGCTTGGCCGTTGTTGTTGAGCGTCATCAACACGGCCATGTCCTTCTTGGGGCCGCTCACCCCCAGGTGCACGCCGTATATCAGGCCGTACAGCACGTGCGCCATGTCGAGCTCGCCGTTGACGAGCTTGTCGCGCACGCCGGCCCACGAGGCTTCCTTGGTCGGAATGATCTTCACACCGTACTTCTTGTCGAAGCCGAGTACCGAGGCCATCACCACCGATGCGCAGTCGGTGAGGGGAATGAAGCCGATGCGAACCTCTTCCTTCTCGGGCTTGTCCGATCCGGCGGCGTAGACCGCGCTTTGCAAGCCGGGGACCATGCCGGCGGCGCCTGCGGCTGCAGCGGCTTTGATGAGTTGACGGCGGCTCATGTCGATCTTTCCGTTCAGGAATGGGGTCATGGTGTTGTCTCGTGCAAAAAGCAAAAATGGCGTCCGCACGTCACTGGCCTAGACCAGTTCGGTGGGGACGCCGTCGTCCTTTCGAGACGTACCGTCGATGGTGCGTATCGATGTTGTTGGAAGATCGCCGTTGACCGTCCGCAAGGGGATATGCAAGCCCCATGCCACGGGGCGTTTGGGTGGGGAATGCGAAGGATCCGCGGACTGTCGACGCAGCCCGACGCGGGACGTCGTCCCGGTGTGGACGATCGTCTGGGGTCCTTCGACCGGCACCTCATGCCCGGACCTTCGCTCTGCCACCCGCGAAGCATTCCGCACCAATTGGACTCGTGCAATGCACAAGCCTTGTGCGTCAGCCAAGCAAATCCGCCACGTCGATGATCCGCTGTGCCACTTCGGCGAGCTTCATGCCCTTGTCCATTGCTGTCTTGCGAAGCCGCGCATAGGCTTCGCCTTCCTCCAGCGAGTGCCGGCGCATCAGGATGCCCTTCGCCCGATCGATCACCTTGCGCTCGGACAGCTGCATGCGCGCATCCGCCAGTTCGCGACGCATGGCTTCTTCATGCTGGAAGCGTGCAAGTGCGACTTCCAGCACGGGTTTCACGCGATCCGCGGCCAGTCCGGCGACAACATAGGCAGTGACACCCGCCGCGATGGCGTCGCGCACATGGCTGGTATCGTCATCGTTGGTGAACAAAACGATCGGCCGACGCGCATCTCGCGTGGCGACCACCACATGTTCCAGCGTGTCGCGTGCCTGGCTCTCGGCGTCCACGATGATCATGTCGGGGCTGATCTGCGCGAGCCGGTCGGGCAGGAATACGTCTGCCGGTAGCACGGCAACGATGTTGTAGCCGTTCTCGAGCATGCCGATGCGCAGGCTGCGCGAGCGCTCTGCCTCCACCTCGGCCTGCGGATCAGAAGGATCGGGGGCGAGGGTGTCGGGAGCGACGATGACGATGCGCAGGGCCGTGGCCTGATTCATGCGCAAGTGTTGCAACATTCGCGCCACAACAGGAATGAAAATGCCCGCTTTCAGCGGGCATTTTCACGAGAAATGAGATGTTCAGCGGCCCCCAGCCGCGCCGGAAATTGCTCGTCGCAGCCATCCCCCGAAAGGGCTCAGCGACCAGAACTGAGGCGTCATGCACTCGCGCTCGAGTAGCACCCCCTTGGCTTCCAGCATCTCGACGAAGTGGCGGACCTCCATGCGTTTCAAGCCAGTGACATTGGCGAGTTGAGTGATCGTCAAGTGGCGATGCGACATGTCGCTCGCCATGCGTCGATACGCAGTGCGGTGGAAGGGCGTAGGCAAATCCGGCCAGCAGGCTAGACGATATTCTTTCATCGCTCTGATGATCTTTCGTGGCGGCTGCTTCGAGACAGACGCTCTATGGGGAGTCCGCAGAGTAGCGGCAGCGCGTCATGCAAGAAAGGCAATTCTTAATGAACAAGGGAAAACTCTGGACAAATCCTGTTTCGAGTTGTTAGTAAGCCAATTCAAATGGTCCGACTGTCACGACGCTGGGATCAACGGGTCCCTCGTAAACTGCTCGCATGAACATCCTCGGAGTCGAGTCGTCCTGCGACGAAACGGGCGTCGCGCTTGTGCGCTGCGCGGACACGGCCGGCGTGCCCGAACTGCGTGCCCATGCCCTGCACAGTCAGATCGACATGCATCAAGCCTATGGTGGTGTGGTGCCGGAACTGGCGTCGCGTGACCACATTCGCCGGGTCCTGCCCTTGACACGCATGGTGCTCGCCGAAGCAGGCGTGCCGCTCGACGAAATTGACGTCGTGGCTTTTACACAGGGTCCCGGCCTGGCCGGCGCATTGCTTGTGGGCGCGGGCGTGGCCTGCGCGCTGGGCGCGGCATTGGGCAAGCCTGTCATGGGCGTGCATCACCTCGAAGGGCATTTGCTCTCGCCATTCCTATCGAAGGATCCGCCCGAGTTCCCATTTGTTGCCCTGCTTGTTTCGGGCGGGCACACGCAGTTGATGCGGGTCGACGATGTGGGCGAATACGAATTGCTCGGAGAAACCATCGACGATGCCGCAGGCGAAGCCTTCGATAAGTCAGCCAAGTTGATGGGGCTCGGGTATCCCGGGGGGCCCGCGTTGGCGAGGCTTGCGGAGTTCGGCGACGCTGCGACTTTCGATCTTCCGCGCCCCTTGCTTCACAGCGGGAACCTGGATTTTTCCTTTGCTGGCCTGAAGACGGCGGTGCGCACGCAGCTCATGAAAATGGGCACCAACGTCTGCGAACAGGACAAGGCGAATTTGGCGGCGTCCACCCAGGAGGCGATCGCGGAAGTGCTGGCTCGCAAGTCGGTGGCAGCCTTGAAAGAGACGGGGCTGAAGCGCCTGGTGGTGGCAGGCGGCGTCGGCGCGAATTCACGCCTGCGAGAAATGCTGAATGCCGAGTGCATGAGGCGGCAGGTGCGAGTGCACTACCCGGAGTTGTCGCTGTGTACTGACAACGGGGCGATGATCGCTCTGGCCGCGGCGATGAGGCTGCAGCGCGGGATCGCGAAGGCCAACAAGTGCTACACGTTCAACGTGAGGCCCAGGTGGCCGCTGCACGCTGCTTGAAGAAAATGCGCGTCCCTCTGAGGCTGAGAGTTTTTCGATCATGCCCGCTCATCACGCCAAACGCCCCCTGCTCGTCGTTGAAAATGCTCGCCATAGCCAAGCTATGGCTGCGCTTTGCGCCTGGATCAGGCGCCTTTTGACGTGCTGCTCGGACACGCTCGAAATACTCTCAGCCTCTCTGCGCAAACAAGGCACTGCAAGATAATCTCCAACCAGCGGCTGCACCAGCAGCCGCATTTTTTTGGAGTGGCCATGAGAAGCGTGATCCGCGATTTGCCTGGGTCAAAGATTCGGGAAGTTGCGAATGCCGGCACGGGGCGCCACGACGTCCTCGCGTTCTGGTTCGGTGAAAGCGATGAGCCGACGCCGGGATTCGTGAAGGATGCGGCAATCGAGTCGCTTCGCCGCGGCGAGACCTTTTATGCGAACAACCTCGGCATTCCGGAGTTGCGCGAGGCGATTGCACGCTACATGAGTGACTTGCATCCTGCGGTGAGTGCGGATCGGATCGCGGTGACGTCGTCGGGTGTCAGCGCGTTGATGGTCGCGATGCAGGCCCTCGCCGGGGCAGGCGACGAGGTGGTGGCGGTCGTGCCTCTGTGGCCGAACTTGACATCGCAACCGGCGATCCTCGGCGCAAACGTGAAGCGGGTGTCGCTTCGCAGCCCGGGTGACGGGTGGCATCTCGACTTGGACGAGTTGTTGTCAACCGTCACCGACAAGACCGCCGTTCTCCTCGTCAACGCCCCCAACAATCCCACCGGCTGGACGCTCACCCGCGACGATCAACAAGCAATCCTGGATCACTGCCGCCGTACCGGCACCTGGGTTGTCGCCGACGAGGTTTACGAGCGAATGTATTTCGCTGAAGGCGCCCGGGCCGCGCCGAGCTTTCTCGACATTGCCGTCGCCGATGATCGTCTCGTTGTCGTGCACAGTTTCTCAAAGAGCTTCCTGATGACCGGCTGGCGTCTGGGCTGGATGGTCGCGCCGCCCGATTTCATCGCCGATGCGGGAAAGCTCATTGAGTTCAACACCTCCTGTGCCCCGGTGTTCGTACAACGAGCCGGCCTCGCAGCTCTGGCCCATGCCGAAGAATTCGTTCCCGGCCTCGTCCGGCGCATGAAAAACTGCCGGGACACATTGATCCCGCAGTTGGCGGCCGTTCCGGGAGTGCAGGTCGCCAATCCCTTGGGCGGCATGTATGCCTTCTTCCGAGTCGAGGGTCAGAAGGATTCCCTCGCCTTTGCCAAGCACCTTGTGTCGTCTGTCGGCCTTGGCATTGCCCCTGGCGCTGCTTTCGGCGACGAGGCCGAAGGCTGGCTGCGCTGGTGCTTCGCTTCGCAAGATCCGGGTCGACTTACCCTTGGGGTAGGGCGGTTGAAGCAGGCGATCCAGTCTCATCCGCTATAATTGACTGGCTTTGCCTTGCACGAATCATTCGAAAAGGTGAAGTCCCCCGCACGGCGCTGGTCGGTTTCACCGGCGACCGCAAGTTCAACACCAGGAAACCGCTGCCCCGCCACATCGGACGCACGGACCTGACCACAGGAAACATCATGAGCATCAACAAGGGCGCGATCGTCAAGGAAAACGCACGCGGCGCCGCCGACACCGGGTCCCCCGAAGTCCAGGTCGCTCTGCTGACTGCACGCATCAACGACCTCACCCCCCACTTCAAGCTCCACTTGAAGGACCATCACGGCCGCCGCGGCCTGTTGAAGATGGTCAACACCCGCAAGAGCCTTCTTGCGTACTTGAAGAGAACTGACGCGGACCGCTACACCGCACTGATCCAAAAGCTGGGTCTGCGCAAGTAAGCAGCCGATGAGATCGAAGAGCCTGTCTGGAAAACTGTCCAGCACAGGCTCTTTGTGTTTGGAGCTGGGCACCCATCGATGACGATGTGTCATTCCATCGACGTTTCTCTCGCTGTGAGCTGGGATGAAGTCTCGCTGGAATGGCATCGCGCCAGGATGCCTTCGCTCCGAGGACAAGAGCGCCGCCCCACAAGGCGCTCGCTATAACCGGAGATCCGAAATATGAGCATGTTCAACAAAGTCACCAAGACCTTCCAATGGGGTCAGCACACCGTCACGCTAGAAACCGGCGAAATCGCCCGCCAGGCGAGTGGTGCGGTCATTGTCAACGTCGAGGACACGGTCGTCCTGGCCACAGTGGTCGGCGCGAAGAGCGCCAAGCCGGGACAGGATTTCTTTCCTCTAACCGTTGACTACATCGAGAAGACCTACGCCGCCGGCAAGATCCCGGGCAGCTTCTTCAAGCGTGAAGGCCGGCCGAGCGAACTCGAGACGCTGACCTCGCGCCTCATCGACCGTCCGCTGCGTCCGCTCTTCCCCGAAGGCTTCTACAACGAAGTCCAGGTCGTCATCCACGTCCTGTCGCTGAACCCTGAAGTCGCGGCCGACATTCCTTCGCTCATCGGCGCCAGCGCTGCGATGGCGATTTCCGGTCTGCCTTTCAACGGCCCGATCGGTGCCGCTCGCGTGGGTTACATCAACGGCCAGTACGTGCTGAACCCGACAAAGACCCAACTGGTCGAATCGCAGATGGACCTCGTCGTCGCCGGCACGCAGGCCGCTGTGCTGATGGTCGAATCCGAAGCCAGGCAGCTGAGCGAAGAAGTGATGCTCGGCGGCGTCGTCTTCGGTCACGATCAAGGCAACATCGCCATCGCCGCGATCAATGACCTGGTGCGCCAGGCCGGCAAGCCGGCCTGGGACTGGAAGCCCGCCGACAAGGACGAAGCTTTCATCGCCAAGGTCACGGCATTGGCCGAAGAGAAACTGCGCGCCGCCTACCAGATCCGCTCCAAGCAGGCCCGCACGCAAGCCACGCGTGAAGTCACCGCTTTCACCATCGGAGCACTGACAGAAGAAGGTGTGGACTTCGACAAGGTCAAGGTCGACAATGTCCTCTTCGACATCGAAGCCAAGATCGTTCGCAGCCAGATCCTGGCGGGCGAGCCACGCATCGACGGTCGCGATACCCGCACCGTGCGCAACATCGAGATCCGCAACGGCGTGCTGCCGCGCGTTCACGGCTCCGCACTGTTCACCCGCGGTGAAACGCAGGCGCTGGTGGCCGCCACGCTCGGCACTGATCGCGATTCGCAGAAGATCGATGCCCTTGCTGGAGAGTTCAGCGAACACTTCATGCTTCACTACAACATGCCTCCGTTCGCCACTGGGGAAACGGGTCGCGTGGGTACTCCGAAGCGTCGCGAAATCGGCCATGGCCGTCTGGCCAAGCGCGCACTGGTTGCCGTGCTGCCGGACCGTGGCGAATTCCCGTATTCGATGCGCGTGGTGTCTGAAATCACCGAGTCGAACGGTTCTTCCTCAATGGCCTCGGTGTGCGGCGGCTGTCTCGCGCTGATGGACGCCGGCGTTCCGATGAAGGCGCACGTCGCCGGCATCGCCATGGGCCTCATCAAGGAAGGCAACCGCTTCGCGGTGCTGACCGACATTCTCGGGGACGAAGATCACCTGGGCGACATGGACTTCAAGGTGGCTGGGACGACCACCGGCGTGACCGCCTTGCAGATGGACATCAAGATCCAGGGCATCACCAAGGAAATCATGCAAGTGGCACTGGCCCAGGCCAAAGAAGCCCGCATGCACATCCTCGGCAAAATGGTTGAGGCCATGGGCGGTGCAAAGACCGAGGTATCGCAGTTCGCTCCGCGCCTGTATACGATGAAGATCAACCCCGAGAAGATCCGTGACGTGATCGGCAAGGGCGGCGCGACCATCCGTGCGCTGACCGAAGAGACCGGCACCACGATCGATATTGGCGAAGACGGCACCATCACCATTGCATCCACCGATGCCGACAAGGCGGAGTACGCGAAGAAGCGCATCGAAGAGATTACGGCGGAAGTCGAAGTGGGCAAGGTCTACGAAGGCCCGATCACCAAGATCCTCGACTTCGGCGCGCTCGTGAACCTGCTGCCGGGCAAGGACGGTCTGCTGCACATCAGCCAGATCGCGCACCAGCGCGTCGAGAAGGTCACCGACTTCCTCAAGGAAGGCCAAATCGTCAAGGTCAAGGTGCTCGAGACCGACGAAAAGGGGCGCGTCAAGCTATCCATGAAGGCGCTGCTCGATCGCGAACCGCAGTCCTCGCACGAGTGACCCAATGAAATGTGACGGGTGAGAGGTGAGGCGTGCCATGCACGCCACGTCTTGCCCGTTATGTCATGGTTCGCCTTTCACGTTTCACCTTTCACGCAAGATGAAAGCCATCGAGATCACGTCTTACGGGGCTCCGGAAGTCCTGCGACTCGCCGTTCGTCCCGACCCTGTCGCGGGTCAAGGCGAGGTGCTTATCCGTGTGGCGGCTTCCGGCGTCAACAGGCCGGACGTGCTTCAGCGCAAAGGGATGTATCCGGTTCCTCCGGGAGCGTCGGATTTGCCCGGGTTGGAAGTCGCGGGGGTGATTGTTGCTGGTGATCAGGCGGCGATGGCGCAGGCTGGCTTCAAGCTAGGCGACCGCGTCTGCGCGCTGGTGGCTGGCGGTGGATACGCCGAGCTGTGCGTGGCTCCAGTCGGCCAGGTCTTGCCGGTGCCCGCTAATCTGAGCGACGTCGAAGCTGCAAGCCTGCCCGAAACCTTCTTCACCGTCTGGTCGAACGTATTCGATCGCGGACATTTGCAACCCGCCGAGACACTGTTGATCCAGGGCGGCAGCAGCGGCATCGGTGTGACGGCGATTCAGTTGGCGAAAGCGGCCGGCGCAAAGGTCATTGTCACTGTGGGGTCGAACGAAAAGGCCGCGGCCTGCACCGCGCTGGGCGCCGACGAAGCTATCAACTACAAGACCCACGATTTCGTGGTCGAGGTGAAGCGCATCACCGAGGGGCGGGGCGTCAATGTCATTCTCGACATGGTTGCCGGCGACTACATCGCGCGTGAGCTCGATTGTCTGGATGACGATGGCCGCCTCGTCATCATTGCCGTCCAGGGTGGCGTGAAGGCACAAATCGATGCGGGAGCCGTGCTGCGTCGACGCTTGACCATCACCGGCTCGACGCTGCGTCCGCGATCCATCCAGTTCAAGGCGGCAATCGCGAAGGCTTTGCGCGAGAACGTCTGGCCGCGGTTGGAAACCGGCAAGGTCAAGCCGGTGATCCACCAGGTCTTTCCGGCCCATCACGTCGTGCAGGCCCACGCCTTGATGGAATCAAACCAGCACATCGGCAAGCTGGTTTTGCAATGGTGAATGGGGAGGCAACAAGAATGCGACGCAAACTGGTAGTCGGCAATTGGAAGATGAATGGCAACCGACGTGCCAACGCGGAATTGTTAGCTGGCATCGAAGAGGCGGGGCCATTCGTGGCCGATGTTGCCGTATGCGCCCCTTTCCCGTACCTCTCGGAAGTCGCACTGTCATTGCAGGGCGACAAGCACATCGGCTGGGGAGGGCAGGATTGCTCCTCGCACGAGGCGGGTGCCTACACAGGCGAAGTGTCCGCCGCGATGCTGGCTGAGTTCGGCTGCAAGTACGTGATCGTCGGCCACTCCGAGCGCCGTGCTTACCACGCCGAGTCTGATCAACTGGTGGCCGACAAGGCCAAAATCGCGCTCGCACACAAGCTCATTCCAATTGTGTGCGTCGGTGAAACGCTGGACGAGCGTGAGGCGAACCGGACCGACAAGGTGGTCAAGCGCCAGATGTCTGCCGTCATCCACACGCTTGGGCACTGCATTTCGCAAATCGTGGTCGCATACGAGCCCGTATGGGCCATCGGCACCGGAAAGACTGCGACGCCGGAGCAAGCGCAGGCGGTGCATGGGCTGCTGCGCACGCAGCTGCATGCGGCGACGCCGAAGTCCGGCGAGATGCAGATTCTGTATGGCGGCAGCGTCAGGCCCGACAACGCCGCGGTTCTGTTTTCGCAGCCCGACATCGACGGCGGGCTGATCGGGGGCGCGTCCCTCAAGGCGGCGGATTTCACCGCCATCTGTCGAGCTGCGGCCTGAAGGCCAATGCCCAACGAATTTCCCTGGAGCTGAGTAAAAAAATGAGCTGGTTGCTGAATGTTGTAGTGATGATCCAGATCTTCGCGGCACTCGTGATGATCGGGCTGGTGCTGGTGCAGCACGGCAAGGGCGCCGACATGGGCGCGTCCTTCGGCAGTGGCGCATCGGGCAGCCTCTTCGGAGCCACCGGCAGCGCAAACTTCTTGTCTCGATCGACGGCGGTTTGCGCGGCCGTGTTCTTCGTGTGTACCTTGGGTCTGGCTTACTTGTCGAATGACCGTGCACGGGCCGTGCCGAGTGGTGCCACAGGCAGCGTGCTCGACCGTGCGCCGGTGACCGCACCCACGCCAGCCGCAAGCGGCGTGCCACAGATTCCGACGGGAGCCGCGCCTGCGCCGACGACGAATGCCACGGCGGCTGCTCCTGCGAGCGCCGCAGCATCGGGTGCCATTCCGACGAAGTGATTTCGTAAGTCAGGATGGAGTCTGAGAGGCTGAGAGTATTTCGATCATGCCCGCTCATCACGTCAAAAGCTCCCTGCTCGTCGTTGCAAATGCTCGCCATAGCCCGGGCTATGGCTGCGCTT
This sequence comes from Rhizobacter sp., assembly GCA_021153565.1. GTDB lineage: Bacteria > Pseudomonadota > Gammaproteobacteria > Burkholderiales > Burkholderiaceae_C > Albitalea. The sequence continues at coordinate 16,246 of JAJKJU010000178.1, read as the reverse complement.
TGCGCCTAGATCCGGTGCCTCTTGACGCGCTGCTCGGGCACGCTCGAAAAACTCCCAGCCTCTGAGATGTGTCATCGCGCGAATATCCATGCATCCGGGCTCCAGAAACGTGTTCGACAACCGTTCTGCAGCGCCGCTGCTCACATAGAATCGCCCTTCTTTGGGGTTAGAATGCAAGGCTGTTCAGAGAGCTACTCCTCATGCAAACTGAACTCCGCTTTACACAAGTGGCCGTCGTGGTGAAATTGGTAGACACGCTATCTTGAGGGGGTAGTGGCGAAAGCTGTGCGAGTTCGAGTCTCGCCGACGGCACCAGTGTTTTAGAAGGGGGCTTTTACAGCCCCCTTCGATTGCCAAGCTCACAAAGTCACCATGAATCTGGAACCCTACCTGCCCGTCATCCTCTTCATTTTGGTAGGGGTGGCAGTCGGGGTGGCGCCTCAGGTTCTCGGCTTTGTGCTCGGCCCTCGCCGTCCTGATGCGGCGAAGAATTCCCCCTACGAGTGCGGCTTTGAAGCCTTCGAAGACGCTCGTATGAAGTTCGATGTGCGCTACTACCTTGTCGCCATCCTGTTCATTCTTTTCGACCTCGAGATCGCCTTCCTCTTCCCGTGGGCGGTGTCCTTGCGTGAAATCGGCGCCACGGGCTTTTGGGCCATGATGATTTTCCTGGGCATCCTCGTCGTGGGCTTCGCTTACGAGTGGAAAAAGGGCGCCTTGGACTGGGAGTAAGCAATGGGCATCGAAGGCGTTCTCAAAGAAGGATTCGTCACGACGAGTCTGGATACCGTCATCAACTGGTCCAAGACCGGTTCTCTCTGGCCGATGACATTTGGCCTCGCGTGTTGCGCGGTAGAAATGATGCACGCGGGCGCCGCCCGATACGACATCGACCGATTCGGCATGCTGTTCCGGCCCAGCCCTCGTCAGTCCGATCTGATGATCGTCGCTGGTACGCTTTGCAACAAGATGGCTCCAGCATTGCGCAAGGTGTACGACCAGATGGCCGAACCCCGCTGGGTACTGTCCATGGGCTCATGCGCTAACGGCGGCGGCTACTATCACTACAGCTACTCCGTTGTGCGCGGCTGCGATCGCATCGTGCCGGTCGACGTGTACGTGCCTGGCTGCCCGCCGACGGCAGAAGCGTTGCTGTACGGAATCATCCAACTGCAGGCGAAGATTCGCCGCGAAAACACGATCGCGCGGTGAATATGAAGACTTCGACGAACTGTCTGTTGCGGGCTGAGTGCCGGGCCGCTCCCAAGCATGTCCTCGGCTCGATCGAAGGGCCGGATCGCGCCCCCTCGAAAGACCGTTCGAAGTATTCATCGAACGAGGGGCGGCCATGACCCGACTCGAAACTCTTCAGGCGGCGCTCGAAAATGTGCTCGGCAGCAAGCTCAAGCACCTCGTGAGCGACCGCGGCGAGATTACGATCACCGTGTCCGCTGACGATTACACCGAGGCCGCGCTCGCACTGCGTGACGACCCGGCGCTGAAGTTCGAACAACTCATCGACCTGTGCGGTGTCGACTATTCCAACTACAAGGATCAACCCTGGGACGGCCTGCGCTATTGCATCGTTAGCCACCTGCTGTCGGTCACGCAAAACTGGCGTGTCCGCCTGAAGGTATTTGCACAAGACGATGACGTGCCCACCGTGGCGTCGCTCAACGACGTCTGGAGCGCCGCCAACTGGTTTGAACGCGAAGCGTTCGACCTCTACGGCATCATCTTCGACGGCCACCTCGATCTCCGTCGCATCCTCACCGACTACGGCTTTATCGGCCACCCGTTCCGCAAGGACTTCCCGGTATCTGGACACGTCGAGATGCGCTACGACCCCGAGCAAAAGCGCGTGATTTACCAGCCGGTCACCATCGAGCCGCGCGAAATTACCCCGCGAATCGTTCGCGAAGACAACTACGGCGGTCTCCAGTAATGGCTGAGATCAAGAACTACACCCTGAACTTCGGGCCACAGCATCCGGCAGCCCACGGCGTGCTCCGGCTCGTGCTTGAGCTCGACGGCGAGGTCATCCAGCGCGCCGACCCGCACATCGGCTTGCTTCACCGCGCCACCGAGAAGCTCGCCGAGACACGCACCTTCATCCAGTCGCTGCCGTACATGGATCGTCTCGACTACGTGTCGATGATGTCTAACGAGCATGCGTACTGCCTCGCGATCGAAAAGCTGCTTGGTGTCGATGTCCCGATTCGGGCGCAGTACATCCGCGTGATGTTCGATGAAATCACGCGTCTGCTGAATCATCTGCTATGGCTGGGGGCGCACGGACTCGACTGCGGTGCGATGAACATCTTCATCTACTGCTTCCGCGAGCGAGAAGACCTGTTCGACATGTACGAGGCGGTGTCGGGTGCTCGAATGCACGCGGCCTACTATCGTCCGGGCGGCGTGTACCGCGACCTGCCAGACTCGATGCCGCAGTACAAGTACTCGAAGATCCGCAATGCGAAGGCAATGGCGAAGATGAACGAGAACCGCAGCGGTTCTTTGCTCGACTTCATCGACGACTTCGTGAAGCGCTTCCCAAGCTACATGGACGAGTATGAGACGCTGCTGACGGACAACCGCATCTGGAAGCAGCGCACAGTCGGTATCGGTGTAGTGTCGCCCGAGCGCGCGCTGAACCTCGGCTTTACCGGTCCCATGCTGCGCGGCTCGGGCATCGCCTGGGACTTGCGCAAGAAGCAGCCGTACGAGGTGTACGACAAGATGGATTTCGATATCCCCATCGGGGTCAACGGGGACACCTACGACCGGTATCTCGTGCGAATCGAAGAGATGCGCCAGTCCAACCGCATCATCAAGCAGTGCGTCGACTGGTTGCGTGCCAACCCGAACTTGCCAGTTATCACCAGCAATCACAAGGTGGCCCCGCCGTCTCGTGTCGAGATGAAGTCGAGCATGGAGGAGCTGATCCATCACTTCAAGCTCTTCACTGAAGGCTTTCACGTGCCCGAAGGTGAGGCCTATGCGGCCGTGGAGCATCCGAAGGGTGAGTTCGGCATCTACCTCGTGAGCGACGGCGCGAACAAGCCGTACCGACTGAAGATCCGTGCACCAGGCTTCCCGCACTTGGCGGCGCTTGACGAAATGGCACGCGGACACATGATTGCCGACGCGGTCGCGGTCATCGGTACGATGGACATCGTTTTTGGAGAAATTGACCGATGACGACTGACGACCCCAAGGCTGCCGCTTCGCGTCGTCCGTCCTCCGAGGGGAGCAAGGAGACCATGGGAGGCCCGTCGCTTCTTTCCGAAGCGATACAACAACGCTTCGCCCGAGAGGTCGCGAAGTTCCCGTCCGATCAGAAGCAGTCGGCTGTGATGGCCTGCCTGGCGATCGTGCAGCAGGAGTTCGGCCACGTCTCGCAAGACAGCGAGCTCGCCGTGGCCGACTACCTCGGCATGGCGCCGATCGCGGTGCACGAGGTGACGACCTTCTACAACATGTACAACCAGCAGCCGCTTGGAAAGTACAAGCTGAACGTTTGCACCAACCTGCCTTGTCAGTTGCGGGATGGCGAAGCTGCGCTTGACCACATCTGCTCGCGCTTGGGCGTAGAAGAGGGCGGCACCACCCCCGATGGGCTGTTCACCGTGCAAAAGAGCGAATGCCTGGGCGCCTGCGCCGATGCGCCAGTGATGCTGGTCAACGACCGGCAGATGCTCAGCTTCATGAGCAATGAGCGGCTCGACGAGCTGCTCACGATGCTCGCGAACACGAAGTAGTCGGAAGAGCACCAACGACATGCTGGACCTCTCCAAATTCCAAGCGACGGGCACCGAGACGTGCTTCCACGGTCGCCACATCAACCCTCAGATCTATGCGGACTTGAACGGCCGCAACTGGTCGATCAAGGACTATGAAGCGCGCGGCGGCTACAAGGCGCTGCGCAAGATACTCGGCCAGGACGGCGGCGAGGGCATGACGCCCGAGCAGGTAGTGGCGGAAGTGAAAACCTCGGGCCTGCGCGGCCGCGGAGGCGCGGGTTTCCCGACCGGCCTGAAGTGGAGCTTCATGCCGCGGCAATTTCCAGGTGCGAAGTACTTGGTGTGCAATTCGGACGAAGGCGAGCCGGGCACCTGCAAGGACCGCGACATCTTGATGTTCAATCCGCACATCGTCATCGAAGGCATGGCGATTGCGGCGTACGCCATGGGCATTGCCGTTGGCTACAACTACATCCATGGCGAGATCTTCGAGGTGTATGATCGCTTCGAAGAGGCGCTGGAAGAAGCGCGTCAGGCGGGCTACCTCGGCGTGGGAATCATGGGCTCGGGCTACAACTTCCAGTTGCATGCGTCGCATGGTTTCGGTGCCTACATCTGCGGCGAAGAAACTGCGCTGCTCGAATCGCTGGAAGGCAAGAAGGGCCAGCCTCGCTTCAAGCCGCCTTTCCCCGCGAGCTATGGCCTTTATGGCAAACCGACGACCATCAACAACACCGAGACCTTTGCCGCGGTGCCGTGGATCATCAACAATGGCGGGCAGCCCTACCTCGAGATCGGTAAGCCGAACAACGGCGGTACGAAGATCTTCTCGGTGGTCGGCGACGTGCAACTCCCCGGTAATTTCGAAGTGCCCTTGGGCACGCCGTTTTCGAAACTTCTCGAACTCGCCGGCGGTGTTCGTCCCGGCCGCACGCTGAAGGCCGTCATCCCCGGCGGATCATCGGCGCCGGTTCTGCCTGCGAACATCATGATGGACACGACGATGGACTACGACGCCATCGCCAAGGCCGGGTCCATGCTGGGCTCGGGCGCTGTTATCGTGATGGACGATACGCGCTGCATGGTCAAGAGTCTGCTGCGGCTGTCCTACTTCTACCAGCACGAAAGCTGTGGGCAGTGCACGCCCTGCCGAGAAGGCACGGGCTGGCTGTGGCGGATGGTGGATCGCATCGAACACGGCCATGGAAAGATGGCCGACATCGAACTCCTGAACTCGGTGGCCGACAACATCCAGGGCCGCACGATCTGTGCACTGGGCGACGCGGCTGCGATGCCGGTGCGCGCCATGATCAAGCACTTCCGTGATGAGTTCGTGCATCACATCGAACACAAGACCTGCGTGGTGTCTGCTCATGCTTGAAATCGAAGTCGACGGAAAAAGGTATCCGTGCCGGAGGGCAGCGTCGTGATGCATGCCGCCGACAAGGCCGGCACCTACATTCCTCATTTCTGCTATCACAAGAAGCTCTCGATCGCGGCCAACTGCCGCATGTGCCTCGTGGACATCGAAAAGGCGCCCAAGCCGATGCCGGCCTGCGCCACCCCCGTGACGCAAGGCATGATCGTTCGCACCAAGAGCGACAAGGCCATCAAGGCGCAGCAGAGCGTCATGGAATTTCTGCTGATCAATCACCCGCTCGACTGCCCCATCTGCGACCAAGGTGGCGAGTGCCAGTTGCAAGACCTGGCGGTGGGCTACGGCGGTTCATCGTCACGCTACGAAGAAGAGAAGCGCGTGGTCTTCCACAAGGAAGTCGGGCCGCTGCTCTCAATGGAAGAAATGACGCGCTGCATCCACTGCACGCGCTGCGTCCGCTTCGGCCAGGAAGTGGCAGGCGTGATGGAACTCGGCATGATCCATCGCGGCGAACATTCCGAGATCACGACGATCGCTGGCGACACAGTGGACTCCGAACTGTCGGGCAACATGATCGACCTGTGCCCGGTCGGCGCGATCACCAGCAAGCCCTTCCGCTACCAAGCCCGTACTTGGGAACTGTCGCGTCGCAAGAGCGTCAGCCCGCATGACAGCACCGGCGCGAACCTGATCGTTCAGGTCAAGGCCAACAAGGTGATGCGCGTCGTTCCGCTCGAGAACGAGGACGTCAACGAATGCTGGATTGCCGACCGCGATCGCTTCTCGTATGAAGCGCTCAACAGCGACGAGCGCCTGACGGCACCGATGATCAAGCAAGGCGGCGAGTGGAGGGCGGTCGACTGGACCACCGCGCTCGAATACGTCGCCCGTGGCCTCACGCAGATCAAGGCTGACCATGGTGCGCAAAGCATCGGTGCGATCGGCTCCGCGCACAGCACGGTCGAAGAGTTGCACCTGCTGGCAAAGCTGGTACGTGGCCTTGGCAGCGAGAACATCGACTTTCGTACGCGGCATGCCGACTTCCCGACGTCGGAGGCGGTTCGGTGGTTGGGCACATCCATCGCATCGCTGTCGAATCTCCAACGCGTGCTGGTCGTCGGCTCGTTCCTGCGCAAAGACCATCCGTTGTTCGCGGCGCGTTTGCGTCAGGCGGCGAAGAAGGGCGGCAGGATCCACAGCATCCACGCAGTGCAGGACGACTGGGCGATTCCGCTGGCTCAGGGCATCAGTGTCGCGCCGAGCGGCTGGGTCCGCGCACTCGCCTCGGTGGCCGCGTCCGTCGCGACTTCAAAGGGTGTCGCCGCGCCGGTGCAGGGCGATCCTTCCAAGGAAGCAGACGCCATCGCTGCATCGTTGCTGAGCGGTGAGCGCAAGGCCATTCTGCTCGGCAATGCGGCTGCACAGCATCCGCAAGCGTCGAGCATCCTGGCGATCGCGAATTTCATCGCAGATCAGACCGGCGCCACGGTGGGGTATCTGACCGAAGCCGCCAACACCGTCGGTGCGCAGCTTGTCAACGCAGTGCCGGGGCAGGGCGGGCTGAACGCCGCCGATATGCTGGGCGGCAAGCTCAAAGCTGCGCTCCTGCTCAACATCGAGCCGGCCTTCGACGCAGCCAATCCGAGGGCTGCTATCGCCGCCATGCAGAAGGCTGACATGGTCGTCGCGCTCACACCGTTCCGCAGCGCTGCCGTGGAATGCGCCGACGTCATGCTGCCGATCGCACCGTTCACCGAAACCTCGGGCACCTTTGTGAATGCTGAAGGCCGCTCGCAAAGCTTCCATGGCGTGGTGAAACCGCTCGGCGATGCACGACCTGCCTGGAAGGTCTTGCGCGTGCTCGGCAATACGCTGGGCTTGCAAGGCTTTACGTTCGAAACCTCGGAAGAAGTCCGTAGCGATGCTCTCAAGGGCGATGTTGCTTCGCGCCTTGGCAACCACACGAGCACCGCCGTCGCAACGATCACCGTGTCTAACGAGGAGCTCGAACGTGTCACCGACGTGGCGATCTACGGCACCGATTCACTCGTTCGCCGCGCCACTTCTTTGCAGCTGACGGCGGACGCCAAGCCCGCGCTCGTCGGGCTGTCGCAAGCTGTGTGGTCGCGTCTCGGACTCGCCAGCGGTGCCAAAGTTCGCGTCATTCAGGGCGATGCGCAAGCCGTGCTCCCCGCCCAGCTCGACACAACGCTTGCCTCGAACGCGATCCGGGTTCCCGCAGGTCGCCATGAGACGGCCACGCTGGGCGCAATGTTCGGCCCGATCAGCGTCGCGAAAGCCTGAGGACCCCGATGCTCGACACCATCCACCTCTACGGCAACCACTGGCTCGGCGCCGGTTGGCTGACCGTCTGGACGCTGATCAAGATTGTTGCGGTCGTGCTTCCGCTGTTGCTGAGCGTCGCCTACCTGACGCTGTGGGAGCGCAAGGCCATCGGCTGGACGCAAATCCGCCCGGGCCCCAACCGCGTGGGCCCTATGGGCCTGTTGCAGCCGATCGCGGATGCGGTGAAGCTGATCTTCAAGGAGATCATCGTCCCGACGGCCGCGAACAAGGGCCTGTTCTTCCTCGGTCCTGTCATGACCATCATGCCGGCGCTGGCTGCGTGGGCGGTCGTGCCGTTCGGGCCGGAAGTGGCCCTGGCCAATATCAACGCCGGTCTCCTGTTCGTGATGGCGATCACCTCGATGGAGGTCTACGGCGTCATCATTGCCGGCTGGGCGTCCAACTCGAAGTACGCCTTCCTTGGCGCACTGCGCGCTTCGGCGCAGATGGTCAGCTACGAAATCGCAATGGGCTTTGCGCTCGTGGTGGTGCTCATGGTGGCAGGCAGCATGAACATGACCGACATCGTGCTGAGCCAGGGCAAGGGTCGCTTTGCAGGCATGGGTCTCACCTTTCTGAGCTGGAACTGGCTGCCGCTGTTGCCGATTTTTGTGGTCTATGTGATTGCCGGCATTGCCGAAACAAACCGCCACCCCTTCGACGTGGTGGAAGGCGAATCCGAAATCGTGGCCGGCCACATGGTCGAGTACTCGGGCATGGCCTTCGCCATGTTCTTCCTCGCTGAATACGCCAACATCATTCTCGTGTCGGCGCTCGGCTCGGTGATGTTCCTCGGAGGATGGTTGTCTCCGATCGACAGCGCCCTCTTCAACTGGATTCCGGGCTGGATCTGGCTCGGCATCAAGGTCTTCATCATCTGCACGCTGTTCCTGTGGGTGCGTGCCACTTTCCCGCGCTTCCGCTACGACCAGATCATGCGTCTGGGCTGGAAGATCTTCATCCCGGTCACGCTGGTGTGGCTGGTGGTGGTGGGTCTGTGGATTCAATCGCCCTGGAACATCTGGAAGTAGGACACATCATGGCTGCTGCAACGCCGATCAAGGACTTGTTCTCGAGCTTCTTTCTGCTCGAGCTCGCCAAGGGAATGAAGCTCACGGGGCGCCATTTCTTTCAGAAGAAAATCACCGTCCAATTCCCGGAAGAAAAGACGCCGCTGTCGCCGCGATTCCGCGGCCTGCACGCGCTGCGCCGCTATGAAAACGGCGAAGAGCGCTGCATCGCTTGCAAGCTGTGCGAAGCGGTGTGTCCGGCGCTCGCAATCACGATCGAATCCGACATTCGCGACGACGGTTCGCGACGCACGACGCGCTACGACATCGACCTGACCAAGTGCATCTTCTGCGGCTTCTGCGAGGAGAGCTGCCCGGTCGACTCGATTGTCGAGACGCATATCCTGGAGTACCACGGCGAAAAGCGCGGTGACTTGTACTTCACGAAAGACATGCTGCTCGCCGTCGGCGACCGCTACGAAAAGGAAATCGCGGCCAACAAGGAGGCTGACGCCCGCTACCGCTGAGGCCGAACGGCTTCGCGTGAAGGCCCGACGGAGGAGTCGGCGGGCCCCCGGCGTTTCACAAAAAATGCAGACCATCACCGCGCTCTTCTATGTCTTTTCGGCCGTGCTGCTGTTCGCCTCATTCAGGGTGATCACGGCGCGCAGCCCTGTCTACGCCGCGCTCTACCTTGTGCTCGCCTTTTTCTCGGCGGCATGCGTGTGGATGCTGCTTCGCGCGGAGTTCCTCGCCATCTCGCTCGTGCTCGTGTACGTGGGGGCGGTGATGGTGCTCTTCCTGTTCGTCGTGATGATGCTGGATATCAACGTCGACACCATGCGTGAAGGCTTCTGGAAGCACTTCCCCGTGGCGCTGCTGGTGGGCGCGGTGATTGCGCTCGAAATGGGGCTGGTGCTCATGCCCGGCTTCGACGTGCGAAGCGTCCCGGCCACCGATGCGGCTTCACTCAAACTCGGCAACACCAAGATGCTGGGGATCGAGCTCTATACCCACTACCTGTATCCGCTGCAGATCGCGGCTGTGCTGCTGCTCGTGGCCATCATCGCGGCCATCGCGCTCACGCTGCGTCGCCGCAAAGACTCGAAGTACATCGACCCGTCGGACCAGGTCAATGTCAAGAAGGCCGACCGCGTGCGCCTCATCAAAATGCCGCCGACCATCGAGTTGCCGGCGGTGTCGCAAGCGACCGGAGACAAAGCATGAGCGTAGGTCTCGGCCACTACCTGTCGCTGGGCGCGATCCTTTTCGCGCTGTCGGTGATCGGAATCTTCCTGAACCGCAAGAACCTGATCGTTCTGCTGATGTGCATCGAGTTGATGCTGCTCGCGGTCAACCTGAATTTCGTCGCCTTCTCAAACTATCTGCCGATCGGTGCGGACAAGATGGGCGGGCAGGTCTTTGTCTTCTTCATCCTGACCGTGGCAGCGGCCGAATCGGCCATCGGCCTTGCGATCCTCGTGGTGCTGTTCCGCAATCGCGCGTCGATCAACGTCGACGAACTCGACGAGTTGAAGGGCTGAGAGGCCGAGAGTATGTCGATCATGCCCGCTCATCACGCCAAAAGGCCCCTGCTCGTCGTTGCAAGTGCTCGCCATAGCACGAGCTATGGCTGCGCTTTGCGCCTGGATCAGGCGCCTTTTGACGTGCTGCTCGGACACGCTCGAAATACTCTCCGCCTCTGAGGCAAACACAATGTCCGCACAACTCTCCCAAACGCAACTCCTGTGGGTGCCCCTGGCGCCCCTGGCCGGCGCCATTCTCGCGGGCTTCTTCGGCAAGGCCATCGGCCGCCGTGGCGCCCACACGGCCACCATCCTCGGCGTGCTCATTTCCTTCATCCTGTCGGCGATGGTGCTCAAGTCAGTCGCAGTCGACGGTGCGCGATTCAATGCCACGGTCTATGAATGGATGACGCTCGGCAACCTGAAGATGGAAGTCGGCTTCCTCATCGACGGCTTGACTGCAATGATGATGTGCGTGGTGACTTTTGTGTCGCTCATGGTGCACATCTACACCATCGGCTACATGGAAGAAGACCCGGGCTACCAGCGCTTCTTCTCGTACATCTCGCTGTTCACCTTCTCGATGTTGATGCTCGTCATGAGCAACAACTTCCTGCAGCTCTTCTTCGGCTGGGAAGCGGTGGGCCTCGTGTCCTACCTGCTGATCGGCTTCTGGTACACCAAGCCCACGGCGGTGTTCGCCAACATGAAGGCATTCCTTGTGAACCGGGTGGGCGACTTCGGCTTCATCCTCGGCATCGGCCTGATCGTGGCCTTTGCGGGTACGCTGAGCTACGCCGAGGCTTTCGCCAAAGGCTCCGAGTTGGCCAAGCTGAGCTTCCCAGGCACGAACTGGATGCTGATCACCGTGACCTGCATTTGTCTGTTCATCGGAGCAATGGGCAAGAGCGCGCAGTTCCCACTGCACGTGTGGCTGCCCGACTCGATGGAAGGCCCGACGCCGATCTCCGCGCTGATTCACGCGGCGACCATGGTGACGGCCGGAATCTTCATGGTGGCCCGCATGTCGCCGCTGTTCGAGCTGTCGGACACGGCGCTGAGCTTCGTGATGGTCATTGGAGCGATCACGGCGCTGTTCATGGGCTTCCTGGGCATCATCCAGAACGACATCAAGCGTGTGGTCGCGTATTCGACGCTGTCGCAACTCGGCTACATGACAGTTGCGCTCGGCGCCTCGGCCTACTCGGTCGCGGTGTTCCACCTGATGACGCACGCATTCTTCAAGGCCTTGCTGTTCCTCGGCGCGGGCTCAGTCATCATCGGCATGCACCACGACCAGGACATCCGAAACATGGGTGGGCTGCGCAAGTACATGCCGATGACGTGGATCACCTCGCTTCTAGGATCGCTGGCGCTCATCGGCACGCCGTTCTTTTCGGGCTTTTACTCGAAGGACAGCATCATCGAGGCGGTGCACATGAGCCATCTGCCCGGTGCTCACTTCGCGTATTTCGCTGTCGTGGCGGGCGTGTTCGTCACTGCCTTTTATTCGTTTCGGATGTACTTCCTCGTCTTCCATGGCAAGGAACGCTTCCATCACAAGCCGTTCCCGCCTGAAGGCGAAGACCCGCACCATGCCCCGCATGGCGACGAGCAGCACGATCCGCACGAGTCACCGTGGGTGGTGACAGCGCCTTTGATTCTGCTTGCGATTCCCTCCGTCGTCATCGGCTATATGACCATCGGCCCGATGCTCTTCAGCGACTTCTTGAAGGACTCGATCTTTGTCAATTCCGAGCTGCATCCGGCAATGGAAGAGATGGCCAAGGAGTTTCACGGCGCGGTGGCAATGGCCGTGCACGGCGTGATGTCGGTGCCGTTTTTCCTCGCACTCGCCGGCGTGGTCGTGGCCTACCTCTTCTACATGGTCAAGCCGGAGATTCCGGCGGCCATCAAGGCGCGATTCGGCTTCGTCTACCGCGTGCTCGAGAACAAGTACTACATGGATTGGTTCAACGAGAACGTGCTTGCGCCGCTGGCACGCGGGATGGGGCACGGCCTGTGGAAGGGCGGTGATGTCGGCCTGATCGACGGCGTGATCAACGGCTCGGCGAGCGGTGTTGGTGGCGTCGCATCGCTCGTGCGCCTCATACAGACCGGCTACCTCTACTGGTATGCCCTCGTCATGATCCTTGGCGTCATCGGACTGATGACCTGGCAGTTGTGGCCGTACTTGCTTACCTTCGTGGGCACTTGAAACAGGCTCGGAGAATAAGAACATGGGATTGTTGAGCCTCGCCATCTGGCTGCCGATCATCGCGGGCGTCGTCCTGCTGATGGTCGGTCGCGACGAGCATGCGAACGTGGTGCGCTGGACTGCCTTGGTCGCCGCGCTCGCGAGCTTCCTCGTCACGCTGCCACTGATCATCAACTTCGACGCTGCCAGTGCGGCGATGCAGTTCACCGAGAACCTCGCGTGGATCGACCGATTCAAGGTGCGCTACCACCTCGGCGTGGACGGCATCTCGGTGTGGTTCGTGCTGTTGACGGCCTTCATCACGGTCATCGTCGTCATTTCCGCCTGGGAGGTGATCGAAGAGCGTGTGCACCAGTACATGGGCGCGTTTCTCATCCTGTCCGGGATCATGGTTGGCGTCTTCAGCGCCCTCGACGGCTTGCTGTTCTACGTCTTCTTCGAAGCGACGCTGATTCCGATGTACATCATCATCGGCATGTGGGGCGGCCCGAACCGGGTCTATGCGGCGTTCAAGTTCTTCTTGTACACGCTTGCCGGCTCGCTCCTGATGCTCGTCGCGCTGATCTTCCTGTACTACAAGTCAGGTGGGAGCTTCGACATCCTCGAGTGGCAAAAACTGCCGCTGGGCATGAAGTCTCAGGCTTTGCTGTTCTTCGCCTTCTTTGCGGCTTTCGCAGTCAAGGTGCCGATGTGGCCGGTGCACACGTGGTTGCCCGACGCCCACGTCGAAGCGCCCACGGGCGGCTCTGTGGTGCTGGCGGCCATCATGCTCAAGCTTGGCGCCTACGGCTTTTTGCGTTTCTCGCTCCCGATCACGCCCGATGCGTCGCACGAGTACGCCTGGTTCGTCGTCGCGCTGTCGCTGATCGCGGTGCTCTACATCGGTCTCGTCGCGCTCGTGCAGAACGACATGAAGAAGCTGATTGCGTATTCGTCAGTCGCGCACATGGGCTTTTGCACGCTTGGATTCTTCATCTTCAATGAGTTGGGTGTCTCCGGTGGCATCGTGCAGATGATCTCGCACGGCTTTATTTCGGGTGCCATGTTCCTATGCATCGGCGTGCTCTACGACCGGGTGCATTCGCGTGAAATCGCGGCCTACGGCGGCGTGGTCAATACCATGCCCAAGTTTGCTGCGCTGGCCGTCTTCTTCGGCATGGCTAACTGCGGCCTGCCGGGTACCAGCGGGTTCGTTGGCGAATGGATGGTCATTCTCGGCACTGTGAAGTTCAACTTCTGGCTGGGCGCACTGGCCGCGACCACGCTGGTGTTCGGCGCTGCCTATACGCTGTGGATGGTCAAGCGTGTCTACTTCGGGGCGGTCGCCAATGACAACGTTCGAGCGCTCAGCGACATCAACTCGCGCGAGTTCCTTATGCTTTCGCTGCTAGCCGTCGCTGTACTTTGGATGGGCGTGTACCCCAAGCCTTTCACCGATACCATGCACGTTTCCGTCACCGAGCTCCTGAAGCACGTGGCGCTTTCGAAGCTTCCAAGCTGATCAGAGGGCCATACAACATGAATACTCTCGATCATTGGCTCAAGGTCGCTCCAAACGCGACGGCCATCGCGCCGCTCACTCTCTTGCTGCTGCTCGCCTGCGCGGTGGCACTGGCTGACTTGTTCATCGCCGACCCGCGCAAGGTCGTCACCTACCGACTGACGCAACTTTCGCTTGCCATCGTTGCAGGCTTCCAACTCTGGTATTTCGACCACGGCTTCACCATTTACGCCATGCAGCGCATGGTGGTCGCCGACCCGATGGGCCATGTGCTGGGCTTCTTCGCCTGCATCGCGACCATGATGACGCTGGCCTACGCTCGCTCGTACGCTGCATCGCGCGACATGCTCAAGGGAGAGCTCTTCACGCTTGCGATGTTTTCGCTCCTGGGCATCGGCGTGATGCTGTCGGCGAACAACTTCCTGGTCATCTACCTCGGTCTGGAGCTGATGAGCTTGTCGCTCTATGCACTGACGGCCATGCGGCGCGACAACCTCAACGCCACCGAAGCGGCGATGAAGTACTTCGTGCTGGGCGCGTTGGCGAGCGGCTTCCTGCTCTACGGGCTGTCGATGATGTACGGCGCCGCCGGCTCGTTGGAAATCGGCGAAGTCTTCAAGGCGATTGGTACCGGGCAGATCAACAAGTCGGTGCTGGTGTTCGGCTTGGTGTTCATCGTTGCAGGCCTTGGCTTCAAGCTGGGCACCGTGCCGTTTCACATGTGGGTGCCCGACGTGTATCAAGGTGCTCCGACGGCCATTACCTTGCTTATCGGCGGCGCCCCCGAGTTGGCGGCCTTCGCAATCTGCATTCGCCTGCTTGTCGAAGGCATGCTGGGCCTGGCGGTGGATTGGCAGCAGATGCTGGTCGTGCTCTCGGTCGGGTCGATGGCCTTGGGCAACCTCGCCGCCATAGCCCAGACCAATCTCAAGCGCATGCTGGCCTACTCGACCATTGGCCAGATGGGCTTCATGCTGCTTGGCCTGTGTTCTGGCGTGGTCAGCAACAACACGCTTTCCGCCGGCAACGCCTATAGCTCATCGATGTTCTACATCGTGACCTATGTGCTCACGACGCTCGGCACCTTCGGCGTGATCATGCTGTTGTCGCGTCAGGGCTTCGAGTCGGAGCAGATTGACGATTTCAAGGGCCTTGCGAAGCGTAGCCCCTGGTATGCGGGCGTGATGGCAATCTTCATGTTCTCGCTGGCCGGTGTTCCGCCGACGGTGGGTTTCTTCGCCAAGCTCGCGGTGCTGCAATCTCTGCTGACCACGGCTGTCACTGGCTACATCTGGCTGGCGGTGGCGGCGGTGTTGTTGTCGCTTGTCGGCGCGTTCTATTACATCCGCATCGTGAAGATCATGTACTTCGACGAGCCGATCGAGACAGCGCCCATTGTCGCGACTACCGACGTGCGCGCCATACTGTCGCTCAACGGTGCGGCCGTACTGCTCTTCGGCATGATGCCGGGCGGCCTGATGTCCTTGTGCGTGGACGCGATCGTCAAGACGCTCGCGACCTGAAAGGCTGAGAGCATTTCGATCATGCCCGCTCATCACGCCAAAAGCCCCCTGCTCGTCGTTGCAAATGCTCGCCATAGCCCGGGCTATGGCTGCGCTTTGTGCCTAGATCAGGCGTCTTTTGACGTGCTGCTCGGGCACGCTCGAAAAACTCTGAGTCTCTGAGGACATGAACGTTCCGGCCCCCGCCGACGACGCACACTTGCGCGAAGAGACCATCGACTCCGAGCAGGTGTTTCTCGGCAAGCTGCTCGACGTTCGCCGCGACCATGTGCGCCTGCCCAACGGTGCTACGGTCACGCGTGAATACATTGTGCATCCCGGTGCGGTGATGATCGTGCCCATGCTCGACGACGGCCGCCTCGTGGTCGAGCACCAATACCGCTACCCGCTGGCGCGCGTGATGCTCGAGTTTCCGGCGGGCAAGCTCGATCCCGGTGAATCGGGGCTGTCCTGCGCCATGCGGGAACTGGCGGAAGAAACCGGGTATTGCGCGGCCGAATGGGCGCGCGCCGGCATCCTGCACAACGCCATCGCGTATTCGAGCGAAGGCATCGAAATCTGGTTTGCACGCGGCCTGACCAAGGGCGATCAGGTGCTGGATGACTGCGAGTTTCTCGAGGTCGACACGGCGACGCTGGATGAGTTGCTGGCGCTCGCGCAGCATGGCGGTGTGACCGATGCGAAGACTTTGATTGGGCTTTTGTGGCTGCAAAACTGGCGCAAAGGCCTCTGGAGCCTTGACTGGCAGGCGGCGACTTGAAGTGCCGTCCTTGCGTGCAACGCTTGCCATCCTTGTCCGCTTGGCCCGCACCGGGCTGAGAGGCTGAGAGTATTTCGATCATGCCCGCTCATCACGCCAAAAGCCCCCTGCTCGTCGTTGCAAACGCTCGCCATAGCACGAGCTGCACTAAACCGCTGACGCGGTAGTCCTACCGCCCAGACCGGGCCGTTTGCATGGCGCGGTATCCCTGGCGCCCTGATTGGAGAACGATGGAGGGGCT
>JAJKJU010000177.1 GCA_021153565.1 Rhizobacter sp. | reverse complement strand
GCCGATGAAGTCGGCCAGTGCGTACTGGACGTCGGCGGCGAGGTTGGCCTTTGCGTTGTCGAGCTTGAACCACTGCCAGGTTGCGTAGCCGAGTTCGGCCAACTTGCCGGACGGGAAGCCGCCGCGGGTGCCATAGCCGATGCCAGGCAGCGTGAACTGCCGCGGGCGATGTGGTGCCAGCGCGTTCTCGATCGCTCGGATCACGTCGTAGCGCGAGTACTCGTGGCCGAGACTGACGTGGTAGCCCAGCACGGCGCGGGACCAGACATCGACGATCACCAGCAACCAGATTCGCTCGATCTCGAACTCCTGCTCGAAGCCCAACGGGTCGCGCACGACGACCTTGAGCCGAACGTCGAGGCGGTGTCCGTCGAACTCAACGACATCCAGGGTTTGCTGGGCGGCCGGTGCGGAGCCGGCAGCGCTTGGCAGTCCCTTGAGGTGGGTGGCACCGGCGAGGTGTGCGCCACGCTCGAACGTTCGCATGCACTCGGCGCGCACAGCGGTGGCCAGCGCACGGATGCCCATGTGTTGCGTATTGAACGGGTAGTCGGCCGTGGACAGCGACAGGTCACGGCAGCGGTCCAAAAAGCTCTTGTGCAGCTTGGTTAGGCCGCGCACGCGAAGGCGCAGGCCGTCGTCGGTGCCGCGCTGATCGACAGATACGCGCTTGGCGCGTATCTGCTCGGCGATCCACTGTTCCAGAGACGGATAGGCCTGCAGAAGATGACCAAACGCGCCGGCAGCGCCGGAGCCGTCACGGCGGCGTTGAGACTTTGCCGTGCGCTGGTATGTGGCGACATGGGTGTACGGCACGAGTGCGCGCCAACCGAAGACGCGTCCGTCCGGGTGCAGTGACGCGCAGGCCGTGAGCAGGCGATAGATCTGCCGGCGATTGACGGCGGTCTGCTCTTCGATGGAGGCAACGGCAGTGTTCGCGCAGTACAGCTCCAGGGCCGTGCGGCGGGCGTTGAATACCTTGCGCTGCTTCTTTGTGAGGATGCCCGAATCGAACCCAGGCCAGGCGCCGAGGTCCAGGGGTGGGCTCGATCTGGCTCGGCTCATGGGGCGGGCTCCACGATGGTGTGCAGCGACAGAGGTTGGGTGTGCAGGCTCGGCGCACTCAGGCGACCTGTGCGTAGCAACTCGAAAAGCGCGCCGCGCACCACGGCCGGATCGCCGATCGACAGCTCGTGCTCGATGTGCGCCAGCGGCATGGGGGCACGCAGTCGAGCTGCCGCGGAGTCGAGCAAGGTCTTGGTGAGGAGCTTGCGCGTGGCGTTGATCGTCGGGATCATGCGTAGCCAGTTGGCGACCCAGATCCTGGCTGCGACCAACTCTGCGGGAGGAACAATCCGTAGGCGGACGCCTGAGGCTGTCTTCGGCATCGCGTCGGCACCACCGGCACGATCGATGACAAGCATCTCTTCGCGGTCGTGGCGCTGCACCCAGAAGTCAATCAGGTGTCCGGTGTCGGCGGCGTCGAAGCGGGCAGGGCGTTCGCAAAACGAGGTGACGTCCGGATCGGCTTCAAGCCGGGCCCACTGCGCTAAGCCGATGTAGTCGAACGCGCAGATGGTTCGCTCGAGCTTGGGGCTGAACGCCGTCAAAAGCCGCATGCCGCGAGGACGCGGCCCGTCGATCGGGGTCGAAAATCGTGGAGGAGAAACCGCCATGGATCAACACGTTACGTGCGATCTGGAGGATGAAAGCTGCGAATTGACAGACTTCCCTCGGTCTATTGTTTGTTGACAAATTTGCCTCGCTTAGGGTGAGGGGAAAAGTGTCACTCTGGAGAGCGCCTTACGAGGGAGGCCCGACTCAGGGGATAGTGACACTTTTGCCTCGTTCTACGGTTCAGCAGCCGCCAGAAGTGGTTGACGTGCCGGCCGCCCAGCGGCGCGACAACGATGGACATGTCATCCTCCGCCAGGCCCTTGGCCTGCATCAGGCGCGGCAACACGATCTCTTCGCTGTCACCTTCGCCCAGGACGACGAGCCGGGAGAAATACAGCTCGGGGAAGGCCTGCACCGCCTCGCGCACGAACTTGTGGGCGTCGTCGGCGGCATCGGGCAGGACGATGGACTTGACGGTCGTCTCGCGGTTCGTGTCGAGTCGCAGGTAGCGGATGTTCTCCGGTGGCACTCGTTTGAGCAGGGATGGCGCATGCGTGGCGACGATCGCCTGCGCATCGTGGTGCCCGGCGAAGGTGGTCAATGCCTTGATGACGCGGCCCAGGTAGTGCGGCGACAGGCTGTTCTCGGGTTCCTCTGTCGCGACGAGCGTGAAGACCGCTGGTCGCAGCTTGTCGACGTCGAATGCGTCCAGTTCGCCTGCCAGCACCTGGCGCCCGATGGCCTGAACTGAGAGCACCAGCGAGATGTAGAGCAGGGACTGCTGACCGTCGCTCAGCCGCGAGAAGTCGACGATCTGATCGTCGTGTCCTGGGGTGAAGCCGATGGTCAGATGTCGCAGCAGGTTGTCGATCTCGTTGCGCTCGAACGAGACGCTGGGGTTCGCGTAGTAGGCGCCCTTGTGCAGCGCCGCCCAATGGGCCGTCAACTGCTCGCCCAGGCCTTCGACGGCGGCGTTGCCGGCGAGCGCCGCGCCGATGTCCTGGGTCAGCCCGGCGATTTCAGCGCGTTCGGACTGCCAATCGGCCGCGCGCAAGGCCCGGCCCAGCAACGAGTTGGCGGCGTAGGAAATGTGATCCGTGGGGTCCCTGCGCGCCGGGAGGTAGTGCACCTGGATGGCGTTGCGATCGTGTTTGGACACGATGATCGTCTTCACCGGCTCATCGTCCTCGTCGGTCTGCACGACGTAGTGCATCGTCTCTTCGATGTCGTCGTCTTCATCGAGTTGGGCTGTCAGCCGGAAACGCACACGGGGAATGCCGTCGGCCGACGCCAGTTGCATGTGCGCGAAGTGGCCGGGGATGGTGGCGTGCCTGCCCTTCGCCTTCTTCAGCTCAGGAAACTCGAACTCAGCTTCGATCCACAGCGTCAGTGGCTCGACGTTCCCTTTGGTCAGATCTTCCGGGGCGATGTGGAAATCCGTGCGCCGCACGCGGCGCAGCGAAGGGTCAAATCCGAACAGACGGGCCAGCGCTTGCAACACGGCCGTCTTTCCGGCGCCATTGGGGCCGAGCAAGAACGTCGTGGCCTCGAAGTCGATGCCCGTGGGCTGTTGCCCAAAGGACTGAAAGTTGCTGATGCGCAACTGGGTGAGTTTCATCTTGCCCCCTGATTTCTTCTTGGTGGGCCGACGGAACCCTCATGGCGGGGTGGCCGGTGCCAGACGCAACGCGCCCGCTGGCAGTTTATCGAGGCTCGCAGGTATGCAAGGTGCTGGCAGCGAGCCAGGCACCCGAGAGCACGCTACCGAGCGGATCAGGCCCCGCCGTCGGCTGCCGATCCACTCGCTGGTGCGTCGGTCGGACCGGGGAAGGGGTACTTGTGCGGCGGGATGGTGGACAGCGCTACTTCGGTGGCTGGCGTCACGGTGGCTACCAAGCCGACCCGTTGGTTCACACGGCGAAGAATGGATGGCTCGATCAACCGGAAGCCACGGTCATCCTTCGACTGGTAGTAACGGAAGATCCAGTACGCGATCAGGTCGGCCATCTGGATGAGGCGCGAGGCCTTCGAGTCCAAAAAGAGTGGAACCTCCGCGAAGTTCCGCAGGCGGCCCAACGCGTGGCCCTGGTGCTTGAACAAGGACGAAAGCGCTTGCAGCTTCTGCTCGTACGAAGCCTTGTCGCAGACGACCAGTCCGCGCTGAGCGTCGCCGCGCCGGGTCCACATGTCCGCCAGGTACTGGTCGAACTGGTGCGCGACGGCTTCGAATGAACGCTCAAGGATCTGATCTTGGGGCATCGTGGACTTCTCGATGACCGAGGCAAAGACCCGGAGCTGGAGTTGTCGATTCCCGAGCAAGGACAGGTCGTCGACCAGGGCCTGAACACGATCCGCGGGCGCGATACCCGCCCAGTCGTCCTTGGCCGAGTACATCGGTGAACCGTGGAACTCTATGGCAGAGGGCTCCTGCGGACTGAACCGTGCGGCGATCGGGTTGATCCTGGATTCCAGCCAGTGTGTCGATCGTTCGAACACGGCAAAACCTGCCAGGACGAAGAACTGGGTGCCGGGATCTTGCGGGTGGCCCGACTCGTCGAGGTACAAGAGATGCACCGCCTGCCTCGCAAATAAAAACGGGCCGCGATGCCGCGACCCGTTGAGAATAGGTAAGCCGAGTGGAACAATCGTCCAACGCACCGTGATCGACAGCGCTCCCGACTCGGCATCTATTCTACTGCGGGCCCACGGACGGTGCAAATGCAGGCCAGCCGCTGCATCGGGTGGCGATGCCAACGATGTCTCATTGGTCCAGCCCGGTCAGGGCGGTGGCGTCCACTTGACGGCGCGATCCTTCGTGAGAGTCTGGATTAAGCAGCACTCCGGAACGCTCACGATGCAACCTCTCAAACTCACCCTCAAGGGCTTCCTCGGCATCCGCGATGGCCTGGGCCTCGACGAAATCTCGCTCGACTTCGAACGCCTGGCCGACGGTGCGCAGCTCGTCGCCATCGCCGGGGCCAACGGGCGCGGAAAGACCACCCTCATGGATTCGATGCAGCCGTTCGCCACGCTGCCCAGCAGGGCCGCGGTGGCCGGCCCCGGCGGCTTCTCGTTCTACGACCATGTCTACTTGCCGGAGAACGTGAAGGACCTGACCTGGGCCCACGAGGGGCGCAGCTATCGGTCGCAGCTGGTGATCCGGCTCAACGGCCGCCGCCGCACCGAGGCCTATCTGCATGTGCTCGACGACGGCGGTTGTTGGTCGCCGGTGCGGCTCGATGACGGGACCGTTTCGGACGGCAAGGTGGAGACGTACACGCGCTGCGTCGAGAGCATCTGCGGCAGCGCGGACACGTTCTTCACGTCGGTGTTCTCGGCGCAGGGCAAGCGCCAGCTCAGCACCTACCGCAACGCGGAAATCAAGACCTTGCTGGCCGACCTGCTCGGGCAAGACGAGATTCGTGCGCTCGGCCAGAAGGCGGCCGTTTGAAATCCGACACCATTGAATGAATTTCCATGAGCGCTGACATCAAGAACATTCGCGATCTCCCCACGCTTGACATCGTCAAGAAGAGGGCGAGAGGGCTGGCGCTGCTGGATGCCAGCATCATGCCGGAATGGGAGCATCGTTATTTCTCGTTCAATTGCAAATGGGAAGAGTCGGGCAGTGAAATGATGGCCTCAATGAGGGATGGGGCTGGAAGCGAGTATTTCTTGCTCTTCTCCGAAGGCGGAGCGGTCGGAAAGGTGTTCGATAGCGATGCCGAAGACAACGCTGCTGCGTTAATTGATGTCGTTCCTGACGCGTTTCTGTCCTTCAAGAACGAGCCGGCCTTCAGCCTGACGAATGCCACATTTTTCTTTTGGCAAGAAGCCGGCGGCAAAGAATGGGTGGCGACGCCCGATGATTTGCCCACTTATGCCAATCTTCGATTCTTGGCGGAAGGTGCACCCATCTACCATCGTTGGGCAGAGCGCTATTACGAGCGACAGATTAACGTTGAGACGATGAATGAAGTGTTTACGTCCTTGACTGTCACTGCGCAGCAACTATCAAGGCTCAATCTGGAGTTGACGATTGATGACCTCACCGACGACCTCATCGAAATCCTTGGTGAGGCCCCATAGCTCTGCGCGTCTTGCTACGCTCGACGCCCGAAAGCAATTGGTATTCGGGGCGTGTGTTTGCGAGGCCCTTCTTCCAAATTACCGACAGTTTGAGAGCGAAGCGGGTTGGGGGGACTCCTTGTCGCTCCAGAATGCACTTGATGCAGCCTGGGCGTCGGTGGAAGCACCATCACCGATGGGGGACGTTGTTCCGCAATTAATTGAACGATGTGAACGTGCAGCCCCCGGTTCAGCCGATTTTGACTCCCTCTTCGTGACTGCCGCACAGGACGCATGCTTTGCCGTGTGCGCATTACTGGACCACACCGCTTCGCCGGAAGTGGAGAGAATTGTCCAGACTGCGACCTATGCGACCGACTCCATTGATCACTACGTTCAAGAAGTCGAAAAGTTGTTGCCTGATGATCCAAGCCTTGAGTCAAAAATCCTTGCTCACCCACTGATGCAGCAGGAACTTCGTCGGCAGGAAACCATCTTGTCGATACTAGAGCAGGGTGGAGCTTTTGATGAGGCTGTGTTGCTGCGTTTGAAGCAGGTCGGAAAAGGCAGTGGGCAAGGCAATCTGCGGTTGGCGTAGTAATTTGTTTCCGGCTCTTGTTATTGGCTGGAGCGCGCAGTGAACGGAGAACGAATTCGAATGACCTTCTACCGCAGCAGTGCTTACACGCAAACCGGTTGGACAAGGGGATGTGGTGGGGATGTGGGGACGTTGATTCCGGGGTGCGGTGGGCTTCAAAGGCGTTGCACCGAAGGGGTCAACAGGCCGCTACGGAGTCGGCGTAATCAGCCAGATGGGACAGCTACTTCTTCAAATCATCGAGCAGCTTCAGCAAGTCGTTGAGCTTCCGATCAAAGCCGGGAGATTTCTTCCATTGCCGCACGCGGACAAAAATCTCGTCCACACTGGCCTGCTTCAGCTCTGCAATGTCGTCTGCCATATCGGTGAAATCTTTGAGCGCCTTTTTGCTCACTTCATCCTTGAAGTCAATTCTGTGTTCTTCAACAAAGGGCCTCAACACCTCTGTGATGCGCCCCAACTGTCGCCCGTAGCTATACCGGCCGCTGATGCGGTGTTCGGCTTGCGGATCGGTTGATCCGGCGTAGTTGACGTTAATGATGCCGATCTGTCCCCAGGCGCGAATCCATTGCGTCACGTTGCCGGAGAACGCTTCTCGGACTTCATGCATGCATTCTGTCCAATCATGCAATGGTGCGTAGAGGTCGGAAAGAGCCATCGTTCTTCTCCCGTTGAGCATCGGTGTGCGGACCCATACTACGGACGATCCTGATCGAAACCCATCCCTTCGTTTAGGGGAATGCGGGCAGTTGCGGAGCCCGCAATGTGACCGCCGAGAACGGCCGACTTGGTGCCCCATCGATCATCAAGGACAACAGAATGTGGTGATTTGGCAAGCTCATGAGGTCGCTCGGGGTGAAGTCGTTGTCCCACTCCCGTGCAAGAAGCGCTGCGTCCAGCGGCCCCACGCGAAAGGCGATGCGCGTCCCCGCGTTTGCAACAACCGATTGCCGTAGTTCCGAGGTGAGTTGCTCTCCATGCTGATGGGCCAAGGTGAGCCCCACCTTGTACTTGCGGAGTTCCGCAACCATGGCGATGGTGGCGCGCGTAGTGCAGTTCTGGAACTCGTCAATGGCGAGGAAGAACGGTCGCCGCTTTTCCTCCGGCATATCCGCGCGACTCATGGCGGCAAGCGCAACCGTGGTGACAAGGAGCGCGCCCAGGAGCTTCATGCTGTCCTCGCCGAGCGTGCCCTTCGCGAGGTTCACGATGAGCACTCGTCCTTCATCCATCACCTGCCGCATGGAGAGCGGTGTGGGGGCCGTGGTGAAGAGGCGCAGCAGTCGCGGATCAGCGAGGAAAGCGCCGATCTTGTTGGCAACCGGAGCGATGGCGTCACGCTGCTGTGATGGACTCCAGTTCGACCAGAACTACCTGATGGGCAACCCCTGGTCGGCGGTGGGCGTGCCGCGCGGCGGGGCGGCGAAGGTCAACGCGGGCCGAAGCCTGACGCGCGCGCAGTGGGGCTTCGTGCAGCAGCAGCTCGCGCTGATGGGGGCGTTTGAGGCGCGAACCTCGGCGCAGCAGCGGCTCGCG
>JAJKJU010000176.1 GCA_021153565.1 Rhizobacter sp. | reverse complement strand
CGGCGGTGTTCGCTGAGCCGACTCGCTGAAGGGGTTGGCGCCTGGAAATTTTGTTTTACCCGTGGCGTCGGAATTTCCGGCGGTTTGGGCGTAGAACCCCTTGGCTACCGCTGTCTGGAAGACGGTACAGCCCGCGCGCTGCTCGCTCCAGTTGGCCCCTTGCCGCCATGCGTGTCAGGACCACGCGCGGCACACCCGCATCGGCCAGATCGCTCGCGCGCAGCCAGCCGTTCTTGCGCACCAGCTGCAGTACTATTTGCGTGTGCGTGACATCGGAGCGCATGAGGAGGGAGTGGTTGGGTTGGTGCGGTTCTAGTATGTTCCAAACATTCGTCGATTGCAAACATTCGACGAATGTCTGCTTAGCGGCCGGCCGAGATGTTCTTGCCGATAAGTCCGCAGCGAGTCTGTTCCCGCGAGGCAACCTTGAGCACCCAAAACCGCCTCCGTGACTGTGACGAAAACGTGCCGTGAATTTCGAAAAACAGGCCTTTTGAAGGCCTCCAACGGCACAAAATCCGACCCTCAAAATCGGCTGATTAGTGCGATCAGCCCGGGCATCATCATCACTCCACTTGCCAAGGACGAACTCACCGGCCCGCGCGGGGCGGGATATCGCCGGATGATCGACCAGTGCATGCACGGACTCACGCGACGAAACGTCGACAATCGCCGTGCTTACCTCGTATCCGGCTTCGCTGAGGACCTTCCCTGCGGCGTGGGCATTTTCTTCGCGCAGGTCTGCGAGCAGCACATGCTTGCCCGCACTCACGCGCCTGGCGATCGCCTGACCGATCGATCCTGGTCCGATGACGACAACAACTTCGTTCATTCGAGTCTCCTGCAGGGCTGTGGCCTGTCAATGTACGCAGCTCGGAAGTACGAAGCCAGCACCCCGAAGCTGATTCGATTCGAGCGCATCAGCGCCGTGCGCTGACAGCCTCCCTCAGCATTCCCACACGGTCAGCAGCCGCTTCGCGGCAATCGCTGTCTCGTGGGGATAGCCGTAGGCGTTGTTGACGTACCTCAATCCCGCGACCTGCACGTCGCGGTTGAGATGGCTGTGGCCATAGACGTGCACCGACGCCTTCAAACGGCGGATCTCCGTGTCAAGGCGGCTCGTGCCGAGCACCGGAAACAGCATGCGTACTCGCGCCGGCACACCGGCCGGCATCAGGTCGATGCGTGGCATGAAGTGCGAGAAGCTGATCAACGTTTCACCCTCGGCGCGAGGCGGTTCAGGCGGGTTGCGTGCGAACATCTCCCGGGCCACTTCAGGCGCCTGCCAGCCGTCGGGCCAGCGGCAGGCCACGAAGTCCGCCCACACCCGCCGGAGTTCGGCACCCGGCTCGCCAAAGGAATGGTCGTACCACGACTGCAAGGGAACGACGCGCAGCCCCGGCCTCCGCAGCGAGCCGGTCAAGACCCCGCTCTGTCCGGCCGCGTGCAGCACGCGCTCGAACTTCTGCAGGGAATCGCCGGAGCCCGACTCCTCGCGGACCACCCAGAGCTCGTGGTTGCCCGGCACGAAGAGCACGGCGTCGAATCGACGCGCCAGCGCCTCCAGCGTCCTTTGCACCACCGGCAGCCGGTCCGACACGTCCCCCGCAACGATTAGCACGTCGGACCGGTGGTCCCACAGCGACAGCAAAGTCGCCCACCCGGCGTTCTCTTCGAAGTCCGCATGCAGGTCGGAGACCGCCATCACACGTGTCATACGGACGCCGGCTCCTGCAATGCGTCGCCGTTGAGCGCCTCCAGTCTCGATTGCCGTTGGGCCTCCAGCTCGGCCGTCGGCATGCGCCCGGCCAGCGACTGGTAGCCCGCCCGCGCGCGGTCGCGTTCGCCGCAGAGCCGCCAGAGATCGGCCTGCAAAAACTCCAGCAGCGGCGCCGGCTGCGAGCCGGCCTCGCGGCGGCAGTGGTCCAGCAAGGGCTGCGTTCCATCAGCCACGCCCTGCTGCAGCCGCTGCACCAGCAGTTGCATCCGCACTTGCCCCCGTTGTGCCGCAGGCAACGCCCCTTCGCGCTGCAGCAGGTCCAGCAGTTCGGCATGCCGTGCCAATGCCGCCGTCCGCTCGCCCTGCTCGAACAGGCAGGAAGCCGACAGCAGCAGCTGCCGCGCAACCAGCGGCCACACTTCGTGCACGCGGAACGCCTTCAGCGCGTGGTCTGCCAGATGCAGGATGTCCCCCCGCGACTCTTCCACTTTTGCGCAACGCTGCAGGAAATCGACGCTGGCCGAGTACAGCGCAGGCCGCCGGCCGGCCTCCGCGGGGTCCTGGCGTCGCAGCCAGCCGTCGAACGCCGCTCGCGCCTGCGCCAGGCAGCCCAACCCCTCCTTCTGCGTGCCGCGCAGCGCCAAGCCGCACAGGCGCAGCCAGCAAGCGGCAAGGCTCTCGTCCTCGGCGACCGGGCGCGCCGGTGCGGGAAGCCGGGTGAGCAGCGCCCTGGCCCACTGCGAGAGCTCCGGGCCCAGGCCTCGTGGTGTGAAGAAGGCCTCGACTTGCCGCAAGGTTTCGTCCAGGTTGCTCCAACGTTGGGCCGTCCACAGGCGCTCCATGTGCCGGGCCAGGTGATGGCGACTGCCCAGCACGTTGCTGCTCACGGCCGGATGGTCCTGCCGCTGCAAATGCCCCATCACGAGCACGAACGATTCGCACGCGAATGCGCTGAGCGAGACATCGGCATCGGACGGCGGACGGTCTGCATCGCGCACCCCGGCCAGGAAGCGCAGGCTCCGACGCTCGAACACATGGCCCCAGGCACGGCGCTCAACGAAGCCCGCACGCTCGAGCAGTTCCAGCCCGGCGGCCAAGGGCTGCCTCGCATCGCCGTCGACCGCCAGCCAAGCCGAGGCGGCGAGCCCTGGCCCGCCGGCGTCCAGCGACGCACCGAAGACCTCCAGGAACAAGCCAGGGTGCTCCATCGCAACGAGGGCCCAACGCCGCCACGACGGCGGCAGCCGCTGCCACTGCTGCGCGTACCAGACCATGACCGGATCCTGCTGCGCATCGGAAGACAGCGCCTGCATGTCCGCCTGCAGGCGATCGGCCGCCACATGGCCCCATTGCGCAGCGATGCGCTGCGCCAGCCATGGGTTTCCATCCGCCTGCGCCATCAATGCACGATACGCCGGGTCGTTCGCCCGGCCATTGGCCGGGCCCGAAGGCTGCGTGGTCAGGTAGGTTAGCGCTTCGCTGGAGAGCCGCGGCAACCTGAAAATCTGTACATCTCGCAGGCCGCTGCGGCGGGCTGCCTCCCCGGTGAAGATCAGGACATTGGAAGACCCCAGCCCCTCGAGGAAACACTCCAGCTCCTGCACGTCCTGCGCTGATGGCTCCACGCCGCCGGCAGAGCGAGCCAGGTAACTGTCGAGCACCAGCACATGGCGCGATGCCTCCAGCGTGTGTGGCACGTCCTCGGCACGGACGCCGAGCACGGGGGCGATCATCTGCGCCATCTCGGCGGCCGTGAAAAAACCGTCCGTGAAGTCGAAGTAGAAGGCCCGGTCGCAGCCGCTGCAAAGCTGGGTGGCGAGCAGGTGCGCGAGATAGGTCTTTCCTTGACCGGGCAGGCCCTCGATGCGAAGGCGCTTTCCCCCGTGCAGCAAGGACAGCGCCGCCACGAAGCCGCCATCGGTGCCTGCCGGCAGCTGCGGAGCCAGCAGCCCCGGCAAGAAGCCGTGAAGATGCTGGTGCGGCACGGCAGGCGCCTGCGGCCCCGGCTCACCGGTGGCACGCGGCAGGGCGCCCTCGAAGAGACAGACATCCTGGTTCGCATAAAGCAACGGGCGCGCCGCGACCTCCTGGGAGACAGTCCAGCGCGCCGCCGCCTGCGCGACAGCGTCCTGCACGGCCAGGCCGCCGCACGCCTGTGCAAGCACCTCGGCAAGCGCCGGGCCGCCCACCCACGGCGGGCATTCCGTCCGGAGCACCACCACCGCCGGCACGCCCTCGTCCAGCAGCGCGCAGGCCAGCAGCGCGAGCGCCGATGGCGCATCCACCCGGCCGGCGCCGTCGAAGCACAGCGGCGTGGAGACCATCACCAGCGCCGCACCAGCCGTGCGTGCCATGGCGCCGAATGCGCGGGCGCCCAGCCATTCCGCCTGCCCTGCAGGCCCGGAATCGCACGCCACCATGGCACCCCCGCCGTCCACGCGCACGGGGCCGTCGTACCGCAGCACCTGCACCTGCTGGATGCCGCCGGTGCACAGCCGGGAGCGAATCGCCTGCCAGTCCCGCTCGAGCAGCGGCTGCACCTGCACGCCAGGGCCAAGCGCCGCCAGGCCCGCAAGTTCGCGGAACAGGTGGGTTTCGCGCTCGTAGGCTAGCGGGAGGTCCGGCCGGCTCACCAGATGCCGCACCTGCAAGGGCCGCGCGACGGACAGCCCGAGCTCCAGTTCCGCATCGCGCTTGCACCGCGGCATGGCGCGGGTCAGCACCGCCGCCCGTTCACCCAGCGCAACGCTCGTGCCAGGCAGCGGCCAGCGTTCCCAGTCCAGCGCGAGGAAAGCTGGATCGTCGGACTCGATGCGCACACGCAGCCGGGCGTCGCCGTGGCGGGCCCAGTGCTTCTCGAAATCGCCCACGCACGCGTCGTCCACCGTCAGTGCCGGCACGCCCTCCCCGGTCGGTTGCAGCATCGAGGCCTGCGCCGAGAGACGTCCCAGCGAATCCCGCAGCGACAACGCCACCTCGCCACAGCGCGGGTCGCTGCCCCATGTGCCGGTGATCGTCAGTTCCATGGCCATCACTCAGAGGCTGAGAGTTTTTCGAGCGTGCCCGAGCAGCGCGCCAGAAGGTGGCCGATCCAGGCGCAAAGCGCAGCCATAGCTCGGGCTATGGCGAGCATTTGCAACGACGAGCGGGCGCCTTCTGGCGTGATGAGCGGGCATGATCGAAATACTCTCAGCCTCTCAGCCGAGCGCACGCAGATCGGCGAGCAGCGCGGACAGGGAGGCCTTGTCATTGCCGAACTGGTTGATCGCGCTGCGGCAAGGCTGGCGGCCCGGGAAGCCATACTTCATGAAGTTGGCGAAGGAGCCGCTTGCACTGAGGTCCACGAAATAGACGTCGCCCGCCTCCTCGAACGCGCAGTCGATCAGCCGGTCGAAGCGGATCGGCTCGCGCACGACGCGCCAGAAATGAGCGGCATGGTCTTCGAGCCACTCGGAGCCGAGCACCGCCGCGGTGGCAGCCGAATACATCGGCAGCCGCGGCCGGTGGATGGGCATCTCCCGCACCGCGCTCACGAAGGCTTGCTCGAACGGATCGAGTTCCGGCGAATGGAAGGCCGCCGGCACCGGCAGCCGGATGCAGACGATGCCTTCATCCTCCAGCCGGGCCTGCGCCAGCTCCAGCGCCGCATGCCGGCCGCTGAGCAGGAAGTTGCCCTGGTAGTTCACGCCGGCGAGCGCGAGGTCGCCGAACAGTGCCGGACGCTGCTCGAACAAGCGCGGTTCGGCCAGCACGCTGAGCAGCCCTCCCTGCCCCACCAGCGGCCCGAACAGGGTCGACTGGCGCAGGACCAGGCGCAGCGCCTGACGCCAATCCAGGGCGCCCGCGACGGCGCACGCCACGTACTCGCCCAGGCTGTGCCCCAGCACTGCGTCCGGCTCGAAGCCTTCGGCCCGCAGGGTTTCGGTGAGCGAATGGCCGATGCTGAACAGCGCCCCATGCGAGCCTTGCAACTCGACGAAGGGCGTGCCCTTGCCCGGGCCGTGGTAGAGCAGGTCCAGCAGCGACTGCCCGGTGAGCTCGCGGTACTCCTGCGCGCAGCGGTCCATGGCGCCGCGGAACACCTCGTGGGTGTCGTACAGCTGCTGGCCCATGCGGTAGTACTGGCTGCCCTGCCCCGCGTACATGAACACCAGCCTCGCCCGGCGGCGCGGCGCGGGGCGCATGCCCGGTTGCAGGTCCGGATTCGCGCCGGGGCGCGGCGCCGTGGATGGCGCGGCCGCGGCTGGCGCCTCGTCGAGCGGCAGCACCAGCGGATCGGCCGCGATCTTGACCTGCAGCCTGGCAAGCACCTCGCCGGCACCCAGCTCTTGAAAGTGGGTGCAGCCTTGCGCCAGCAGCCAGGAGGCCGATTCGTACCAGCGCACCGAATGGGAGATCTGCAAGCGCAGCAGGTCCAAATAGCCGGTGGACGGATACGGGCGTGCCGTGTAGTTGGCCACCACCGGGATCTTCAGCTCGCCGAAGTTGAACTGCGAGAGGAAGCGGCCGAACTCGCCCTCCACGTCCTTCATGCAGCGGGAGTGGAATGCGGCGCTCACGTTCAGCGGCAGGACGCTTGCGCCCGCCTCGGCGAAGGCCTGTTGCAGCTGGGGCGCGTGGATCTCCTCGTACAGGCCGGAGATGATGCACTGCTTGCGCGAATTGATGTTGGCCAGGTCGATGTTCCTGAATGGCAGCGAAGCCAGCACGCGCTCGACGCTCGGCGGGTCGATGTTGAGGATGGCCGCCATCGCGCCCTTGGGCGCGCGGCTCATCAGCTCGCCGCGCCTGCTCACCAGCTTCAGCCCGGTGATGAAGTCGAACGCACCCGCGGCGAACAGCGCACAGTACTCGCCCAGGCTGTGACCGGCCACGTAGTCGGGCGCCGGATGGCCCTGGGCCCGCCAGTCCAGGTAAGCCAGCGCGCCCACGACGTACAGCGCGGGCTGGGTGTACTGCGTGTGGCTGAGCACGTGGTCCGGATCGCGCACGCACAGCTCGCGCAGCGAGTAGCCCAGGCAGGCGTCGGCCTGCGCCGCCAGGTCGGGGTAGCGCTCGAACAGTGCTTCGCCCATGCCCCCGAATTGCGAGCCTTGGCCCGGGAACATGCATACGGTCTTGGTCTTCATTCTTCTTCCCTTCTAGAGATGTCTGGATTCAGAGGCTGAGAGTTTTTCGAGCGTGCCCGAGCAGCGCGCCAGAAGGTGGCCGATCCAGGCGCAAAGCACAGCCATAGCTCGGGCTATGGCGGGCATTTGCAACGACGAGCGGGCGCCTTCTGGCGTGATGAGCGGGCATGATCGAAATACTCTCAGCCTCTCAGGCCGTTTCCCACGGAAACAGCCCTTGCTCCGCATAGCGCCGGATCGCGGCCATGCTTTGCGGGTCGGCGAACATGGCCTTGCTCAGCCGCAAGGCGGCCTCGCGCGTACCGGCCGGCAGCGCGGCAAGCTCGCGCACGTAGGCCTTGTAGCGCGCGACCGCGGCGGCCGGCATGCGGCGCATGCGCGACAGGTGCCGGGCCAGCAGCAGATCGCTTCGTTCCTCGAAGGCGTCCACCAGACCCCATTCACAGGCTTGCCGCGCGCCCACCGGCTGCGTCGTGCTGGCAAGGTAGTGCGCGCGCTGGAAGCCCAGGCGCCGCAGGAGGAACGGAAAGATCACCGCCGGCGCCAGCCCGAACAGCAGCTCGGACAGGCTGAACACCGCACTCGCGTCGGCGAGCACGACGTCGCAAGCCGCCGCGAGGCCCACGCCACCGGCATGGGCCTTGCCGCGCACGTGGGCCACCGAGATCACGTCGCCGAAGGCCAGGCGCTCGAGCACGCCGAACAGTTGCTGCGGATCGAAGGCCATGCCCTGCCCGTCGGCCGCGGCCGCGCCGATTTCCCCGAAGTCCGCGCCCAGGCTGAACACCTCCGGCTGGCCTTCGAGCACCAGGATGGAAGCGCCCGAGCCGGGGACGAGGGTGCCCAGCACGTCCTCCAGCTCGCCCACCATGCGGGCGTCGATCGTGTTGCCGGCCTCCGGCCGGTTCAGCTGCACATGCCACGCCGGCCCCTGGCGCCGCAGCTTCAGCGTCCGGTAGTTCACTGCACCCACTCGTACTCCCGGTGGAACTCCCGGATGGCCTTCAGCACCAGCCTCGGCGTGCCACCAGCGGCCTGCACGATGCGGCTCGCCGCCGCCAGGTCGAAGGACTGGTTGCGGGTGCCCAAACGCACCAGGCTGCTGTCGTCGAGCAGGCGCTCGTACTCGTCCATCGGCAGGCGGTAGCGGCGGTCCAGGTGGCCGGCAATGTCCATCGCCTTCAGGCGTGCGGCGCCCTCGGCTGTGACCACGCCGCTGTAGAACTCCGCGCAGCAGCCTGACCCGTACGAGAAGCAGCCGATGCGCGCCGGGCGGTTGAAGTCGCCGTTGCACACCGTGCTGGCCAGCGAGAGGAACACGGTCGCTCCCATGATGTTGCCCACCCGCTGGCAGTAGGCGAGCCCCGGCCGCACGCGCACCTCGAAGTCGTCGGCGATCTCGCCCGGCGTGGCGTTGCCGGCCTTGCGCATCATCGAGCGGTGCGCGCCTCGCACCATGCCGCCGAAGGGCGTGTGGAACGCGAGGTACTGGAAGGTCTTGCGATAGTTCACGCCCTCGACACGGCGGCAGTACTCGGCGAAGGACTGCTCATGGCAGTCGAGGTAGGACAGCAACGACAGGTCGGCATCGCCGGCCTCGGTGTCCGCCCCCGGCCGGCAGGTGTCCATCACCTCGTAGCCGTGGTAGCCGCTGGCGCCCACGTCGAGCTGGAACACCGTGGGCTGGTCACTGACCAGCATGGCCACCGCGCCGGCCCCGCCGCTGGGCTCGGCGTACGACCAGTCGGCGGACAACCGGTCGCCACCCTCCTCGATGACGAAGCGAGAGATGTCGGTGGCCACCACCAGCGCCTTGGCGCCGGGCGAGGTGCCGGCGAGGATGAAGTTCGCCGCCATCTGCAGGCCCGCGGTGCCCGCATAGCAGGCCTGCTTCAACTCGAACATGCGGCAGTTGCGGTTCAGCCCCAGCTGGTCGTGCAGGTAAGTGCTGAGCGACTTGGAGAAGTCGAAGGCCGATTCGGTGCAGGTGATCAGCAGTTCGATGCGGTCGCGCTCCTGCGGCGAGAGCGCGTCGACGATCGGCTTGGCGGCGTTGACCGCGAAGGTCACCGGGTCCTCGAACGGAAATGCGACCGTCTTCTCCTTCATCAGCAGGTTCTCGAACCTGGACGGTTCCAGCTGCCTGTGGCGGGCCAGTTCCATCACGTCCGCGACTGCGCAGCCGCCGAACACGTTCATTGCCTCGATACCGACGGGGGGCATGGGGGTTCTCCTTGTTGGATTCATTGGGTCAGGCACAGGGCAGTGTTCATGCCGCCGAAGCCCATGCTGAGGCTGAGACTGCGTCCGATGTGCATCTCGCGGGACGTGTCGGCCACCCATCCGAAGTCCGGATCCAGCGGCTCGCGGAGGTTGCGGGTGGGATGGAGCCACCCCCGCTTCATCTGCACCAGCGTCGCCACCGCCTCCACCGCGCCCGCGGCCGCGAGGCCGTGGCCGGTGATGGACTTGGTGGCGTTGATCGCCGCGTGCGCGAGACCGCAGGCGCGCAGCGCCTTCAGCTCGGTGGTGTCGCCCAGCGGCGAGCCGGTGCCGTGCGGGTTCACGTAGTCCACGTCCTTCGGCTGCCAGCCCGCATGGGCCAGCGCGGCGGCAACGGCCTGGGCCTCGCCTTCCACCGAAGGATTGGGATTGCGGTTGGCGTCCATTTGCACGGCCCAGCCGGCGATGCGCCCATGAGCGGCCGCCGGCAGCCGCCGCGCCCCGGCGCGCTCGACGACCAGGGCTGCGCAGGCCTCGCCGTAGACGAAGCCGGCATGCCGGCGGTCGAAGGGTCGGTAGGCGCCGCCAGGGTCCTGCGCGCCGTCGCACACCATCGCGCCGCTGGACTGCAGGGCCAAGCATTCCCAATACGACAGGTCCATCATCGGGCCGAGGGCGACGCACGCATCCACCCGGCCGGCAGTCACCGCCTCCGCGGCCTCGATGATCGCCAGCTGTCCCGCCGCGGAAGCGCCGCCGCAGGCATGCGCAAAGCCGCGGATGCCGAAGGCCTGTGTGCACAGGCCGCAGACGTCGCTGTCCAGGAAGGTCATCGCATAGCTGGGCGGCATGAAGCCGGGCGCGTCGCGGTGGCGCTCTTGCAGCAGGACGAGTTCGCGCTGCTGCAGGTTGCTGCCGCCCACGACCAGGCCCACGCGTTGCGGGTCCGTGTCGTCCAGCGCAGCCTCCTGCCACGCCTGCTCCAGCGTGGCCAGCGCCACCCGAGAGCTCAGCGAGGCGGTGCGCAGCACATGGGCAGGCAGCCGGCCGCTGCTCGGGACCGAAGCGATCTCGGCGCCGATGAAGGCGGTGTCGCGCTGGCGACCCGGGCGCCGCATCACGGCAAAGCGATGCGCGCCCTCGAACAGCGCCTGCTCGAAGGCGGGCAGGCCCACGCCTACGGCCGTGGCCACGCCCATCCCGGTCACCAGCAATTCAGGCGGCGGATTTCTCACTCAGCAGCCTCGCGAGTTCGCCGATGTTGCGGGGGCCGAAGGTCTGGACCAGCGGGATCCGAAGGTTCATGTGCTCGAGCACGAGCATGACGATGTCGGCGCGCTCCATCTAGTCCAGGCCGAGCGCCTCCAGCGAATCGCTGGGGCCAAGGGGCCGTCCCTCCAGCGAGGGCCGCAGCTCCAGGATGGCGGCGGCCAGCAGTTTCGTGATGTCTTCCTGTTGCATATAATAAGTCGTGTCTTTCCGGGTGTTGTGTCGTTGCAATGGCCTCTCAGGCCGCCGGCTTTTCATCGCCCTCCTCCAGGGCGACGGCAAGGTCCGAGCGCTCGGACAGCAGGGCCAGCGGGTTGGCGACCATGTCGGCCAGCACCTGTCGGTAGCGGGCCGCCATTTTTTCGATGGTCGTCCTGGCGAACAGGTCGATGCTGTACTCGATGGAGGCGGCCAGGCCCATGTTGGTGTCCTGCATGGCCATGTTGAGGTCCAGCTTGGCCGTCTCGGACTCCGGCCGGTAGTGCACGATGGCCTGGTTGTTGTAGCGGTTGGAGAAGTCCTCCGGCAGCGTCACCAGGTTGAACATCACGTGGAACAACGAGGCCTGGCCCGGCAGCGTGGGCAGCGACAGGCTCTGCACCACGCAGCGCAGCGGCACGTCGGCGTGGTTGAGCCCTTCCTGCGCCGTCACCTTCATGCGCGACAGCACGTCGATGTAGCGCTGCCCTTGCGATACGTCGGCGCGCATGACCAGCACGTTGACGAAATGGCCCATCATCTGCTCGAGCTCCGGCCGCGACCGGTTGCTGATCGGCGAGCCGATCAGCATGTCGGTCTCGTCGGTGTAGTCGGCCAGCAAGATGGCGTAGGCCGACAGCATCACCACGTACAGCGAGAAGTCATGCTGCCGGCCGAAGTCCTTGAGCTTCTTGATGAACTTGGGCGGGACCAGGAAATGCACCGCCGCGCCCTTGCCGGAGAGCACCAACGGCCGGCGGTAGTCGGTCTTCAACCGCAGGTCGCGCGGCGCGCCAGCCAGCCGCTGCGTCCAGTAGTCGATCTTGGGCTGCAGCACCTCGGGCGTGAAGGTTTCGCGTTGCCAGTGCGCGAAGTCCACGTACTGCAGGGGCGGCGGCGGCAGCTGCGGCACCCGCCCGAGACTGATGGCCGCGTAGATCGCGGACAGGTCGGGAAAAAGCACGACGGGCGTCGAGTAGCCATCGAAGATGCCCCAAGGCCGCGTCACGACCACCACGCGCTCCAGATCCGAGAACACCAACAGGTGGATGCGCACGGTGAAGGGCCCGGCCGGCTCGAATGGCCGCGCCTTCTCGGCCTTGAGGAACTCCTCCAGCGCATTCTCGTCGGGCATCCTCTCGATGCCCGCCTGAAAGCCCTCGGCCGGATTCACTTTCTGCCACGCCACGCCGTCCTTCTCGACGAAGCTCGTGCGCAGCACGCCATGACGCTCGACCAGCAACTGGCAGCTGCGCGCATAAGCGTCGAGGTCCAGCTCGCCGATGAGGCGGAACACCAGCTGCACGTTGTCGTGGCCCAGCGCCAGGTGCGGGCGCCGACGCAGGAACCACAGATCCTCTTCCTGGTAGAAGGAGATCGGGGCGAGCGCCCCCGAGTCCGCGGCCACGCGGCGCGGCAGCACCGTCTGCGCCTCGGCCTTCTCTTGCTGCACCAGGGCCGCGATGCGCTCCACCGTGCGGCCGTCGAAGACGGCCTTGAGCGGCAAATCCTTGCCCAGCTCCTGCCGGACCCGGGCGGTCAGCCGCGTGGCCAGCAGCGAGTGGCCGCCGAGTTCGAAGAAGTCGTCGCGGATGCCCACGCGCTGCAGGCCGAGGATCTCCTGCAGCATGCGGCACAGCGCCTGTTCCTCGCCGTTGCGCGGTGCGGCATAGGCCTCCTTCTGCACGTCCTCCTCCTCAGGCGCCGGCAAGGCGCGCTTGTCGACCTTGCCGTTGGGCGTCAGCGGCAGTGCCTCCAGCACCACGAAGATGTTGGGCACCATGTATTCGGCCAGCGTGCGCGACAGGTGCTGCTTCACGCCACGCGACAACTCCTGGCCCAGCCGGGCGATCTGCGGGTGGTTGGTCCAGTAGGTCTGGGCATAGGGGCTGCGCGCCTGCACGGCGGGCAGCTCGCTGCGGCCGAAGAGCAGGTCCACGCCATCGGGAACGTCCTGCGACCAGGTGGCTTCGCAGCGGTAGCCTCGGGCCGCGGCATGCTCGATCAGCGCGTCGAAGGCCTCGACCTCCTGCCTGGCCTGTTCGGACCAGCGGCTGGGCCCCAGCGGATCGACCCGTTGGCCCGCCGGTGCGCGGCCCGGCACGTCGGCGGCCGCCACGTCCTCGCGGATGCGGGGGTTGCGCAGCCCATGCACGCCAAAGCGCTCGGGGGCGCCGCGCTCCAGCAGCTGGCGCACGTCGTCGGGCGAAGACGCCGGCAACCAGGCCAGTGCCGGGGCCGGCTGCGCCGCGCCCTTGGCGAGCACCACGTCATAGCGGTAGCTCAGCATCTCGTTGTCGCCGAGGCCACGCTTGAGCAGGATGTCCGTGCGGCCGGCGCCGGCAAGCCGCCGCGCCAGGTGCATGAAGAAGCTCGGGCTGACGAGCAGCTCGCCCTCCTGCATGCGGCGGCGGTACAGGCGGCCGGCCAGCGTGGCGGCGGGCACCCCGCCCACCATGCGACTGCGCTCCACCGCGCACAAGTGGGCCGACATCAGGTCGGCGTTGCGCACGTCGCCAATGAAGATGCGGCCACCTTCCTCGATATAGGGCCACAGCCCCTGCAGCGCCTGCTCCAGGTAGGCCCGGCTCGGGTAGTACTGCACGACCGAGTTGATGACCACCGTGTCGAAGGTGCGGCCCGCGAGCGCCGAGAAGTCCAGCGCGTCGCCTTGCGACAGGCTGACGTGATCCCACCGCCGGCGGCTCAGCTCGCGCTGCACGCCGGCCAGGGCCGCGGCGGAGATGTCGCTCGCATGCACCGATTCGCACTCGCCGGCGTAGCGCAGCAGCAGCAGGCCGGAGCCGCAACCGATCTCCAGCACGCGGCGCGGCCGCAGCGCCCGGATGCGCTGCACCGCGCCGTCGACCCATTCCTCCATCTGCGCCTGGGGGATCGCCTCGCCGGTGTAGCTGCTGTTCCAGCCCACCAGGTTCAGGTCGCCCGGCGCGGCATCGTCGTGCCGGCCGCGGGCGTACTCGTCCTCGAACAGCTCGTTCCAGCGCTCCAGGCTGTCGGGCCGCAGCGTCTGCGCGGCGCGCTCGAGGTAGTCCTCGTTCGGGCAGATGTAGGCCACCAGGCGCTTGCTGTCGGAGCCCTGCGCGGCCTCGGTGGCGACCACGGCGCTCCTGAGGTCCGGGTGGGCCTGCAGCGCGCTCTCGATCTCGCCCAGCTCGATGCGGAAGCCGCGCACCTTGACCTGGTCGTCCACGCGGCCCACGAACTCCAGCAGGCCATCGGGCCGCCAGCGCACGATGTCGCCGGTCCGGTACAGGCGCTGGCCCTCGCTGCCCTCGAAGGGCGAGGGCACGAAGCGCTCGCGGGTCAACTCGGGATGCCCGAGATAGCCCCGCGCCACGCCCACGCCGCCCACGCACAGCTCGCCCACCGCGCCGCAGGGCAGCAGGCGCATCCGGCGGTTCACCACATAGGCGGTCGACTGGGCGATCGGGCGGCCGATGGGGATCGGCGCATCCGGCGCGATGTCCTGCGGGATCACGTGGCAGGTGGAGGCGATGCTGTTCTCGGTCGGCCCGTAGCCATTGACCACCGACAGGCCCGGATGGCGCTCGTACAGGGCCAGCACGTCGCGCGCGGAGAAGGCCTCGCCCCCCACGCACAGGCATTGCAGCGGCAGCCGGCGATGGGCCGCCTCCTGCACGAAGGCCGGCAGGAAGGCGGCCGACAGGCACATCATGTTCACCTCGTGGCGCTCGACGTGGTCGAGCAGCTGCACGATGTCCTTGGTCTCGCCTTGGTGCAGCACCAGGCGCCCGCCGTTGAGCAGCGGCCCCAGCACTTCCTGCGAGCCGACGTCGAACGAGATCGACGAATGCTGCAGCATGACCGTGTGCGCGCCGGACGGGCAGTAGTCCGGGTTGCGCACCAGCCGCACCACGCCGCGCTGCTCCACCATCACGCCCTTGGGCCGGCCGGTGGAGCCGGAAGTGAAGATCACGTAGGCCAGGTGGTGCGGCTGCAGCCCGACGTGTTCGCGCGGCAGGTCGTGACCGGGCTGGTTCACCAACACCTTGGCGCCGTCGCTGGCGCGCACGCCCGCGTCGAGGTGGATCACCTCGCCGTCGAAGTCCGGCAGCGTCAGCGCCACCCGTGTCTGGCTGAGCAGCAGCGAGATGCCTGAATCCTGCAGCATGCCGGCGATGCGCTCGCGCGGGTAGGCCGGGTCGATCGGCAAGTAGGCGCCGCCAGCCTTGAGGATGCCGAGCAGCCCCGCCACCATGTCCACCGAGCGTTCCATGCACAGGCCCACCACGGTGTCCGGCCGCACGCCGGCCTCGTGCAGGAAGTGCGCGACCTTGTTGGCCCGCGCATTGAGTTGCGCGTAGCTCAGCTGCTGGGTGCCGAAGACCAGCGCGATCGCGTCGGGCGACCGCAGCACCTGCTCATCGAACAGCCCGGGCAGCACCTGGTCTGCGGGATACGGCGTGTCGGTGCGGTTCCAGTCGACCAGCTGGCGCCGGCGCTCGTCCGCCGGCACGACGTCGATCGACAAGGCCGGCAGGGCTTCGGCGCGCCCTTCCTGCAGGGCATCGGCCAGGCCTTGCAGCGCGGCCTGGAAGCTGCCCGTCACCGTCTCGGTGGAGACGGCTTCGTCGACCTGCACGTTCACCGAGAACGCCGTGCCCAGGTCGTCGACCGACACGCCCAGCGGGTAGTTGGTGCGGTCCACCGAACCGAGCACCCGCACCCCGCTCTCCTGCAGCGGCTCGCCCTCGCCGCCCTCGAAGTGGCGCACGTTGATCATCGAGGTGAACAGCGGCACGTCGCTGCCGAGGCCGCTGCAGCGCTGGGCCATGATCAGCGAGCTCTGCTCGTACTCGATCAGTTCCTTCAGCGCGGCGTCGGTGTCGAGCACCAGCTGCAGGGCGCTCCGGTCCTTCAGCACGACGCGCAGCGGCAGGGTGTTGATGAAGTTGCCCAGCATGCGCTCCACGCCGGGCACGCCCTGCAGCCGGCCCGACAGCACGGTGCCGAACACCACATCGTCGCGCCCGCTCGCGCCGGCCACCACCAGCGACCAGGCGGCATGGAAGAGGCTGGCCGGGCTGATGCGCAGCCGCTGCGCCTGCCGGCGGATCGACGCATCCAGCGCCGCCGGCAGCGAGCGCCGCAGGTCGCGGATGGTGCGGCCGTCGCCGTGCACGTTGGCCAGGCGGAACGGAATCGTCGGCTCCGACACCTCGGCGAGCCGGCGGCGGAAGAAGCCTTCGGCGTCGTTGGTGCGCACCTGGTGCAGCGTGTGGGCCACGAAGTCCCGGTACGGCACCGGCACGGGCCCGATCTGCTCGAGCCGCCCCGCCATCGAGGCGCGCAGCTCGGCAAAGATCAGGCGCAGCGAGCTGGCGTCTTCGATGAGGTGGTGCACGTTCAGCAGGATGAAGCGCCGCTGCGAGGCGGGATCGGCCGCGATCGTCAGCTGGAGCAGCGGCGCCCGGTCGAGCGGCATCCTGCGCGGGCGCTCCAGCAGCGCCTGCGCCTGGGCCATCGCGTCCCGGCCCGGCTCGAGCACCAGATGCTCGATCGGCAGCTCGGCCTGCCGGTACACCACCTGCACCGGCTCGAGCAGGCCGCTGGTGACGACGGCGGTGCGCATCACGTCATGGCGCGCCAGCAGCCGTCGCAGCGCGTTCACGAACGCGTCGCAGGCAACGGGGCCGTCTGCGGCCAGCAGCACCGGGATGATGTAGGGGTCGTTGTCCGGATCGATGAGGTGGTGGAACAGGATGCCCTGCTGCGAGGGCACCAGCGGATAGATGTCCTGCACGTTGGCGGCGCCGTCCGGCACGGTGCCCGCCACGGCATCCAGCTCGCGCTGGTCGAGCGTGACGAGCGTCAGCATGTCGGGCGTGAGCCGCTCGCAGCCGGCGGGCACGCGGTGGGGCGGCACCACGTAGGCCTCGCTCGAAGCGCCCTGTTCGATCTGCGACGCCAGATCCGCCAGCGTGTCGCTGCCGAAGACGCTGCGCACCGTGGCGTCGTAGCCCTTCTCCTTCAGGCGTGCGACCAGCACGGTGATCAGCAGCGAATGGCCGCCGAGTGCGAAGAAGTTGTCGCGCGCGCTGATGCGGCCCGGCTCGAAGCCGAGCAGCTCGGCCCACAACGTGGCCAGCACCCGCTCGGCCTCGGTGGCCGGAGTCACGTACTCGTCGGCCGCGTACGCGGTCTTGTCGGGCGCCGGCAGGGCGCTGCGGTCCAGCTTGCCGTTGGACGTGAGCGGGAAGGCCTGCATCACGACGAAAGCGGTCGGCACCATGTAGTCGGGCAGCCGCTCGCGCAGGTGGCGGCCGAGCGCCTGGTGCAGGTCGTCCTGCAGCGGCTCCCTGGGCACGACGTAGGCCACCAGCTGCTTCTGCCCGGGACGGTCCTCGCGCACCAGCACGACGCAGGACTGCACCTGCGGGCTCTGTGCCAGCTGGGACTCGATCTCGCCGGTCTCGATGCGGAAACCGCGGATCTTCACCTGGTGGTCCGCGCGGCCGATGAACTCCAGGTTGCCGTCGGGCAGCCAACGCGCCAGGTCGCCGGTGCGGTACAGCCGCTCGCCCGGCTGCGCGGCGAAGGGGTCGTCAACGAAGCGCTGCGCCGTCAGCTCGGGGCGGTTCAGGTAGCCGCGGGCGACGCCGGCGCCGCCCACGTACATCTCGCCCGTCACGCCCACGGGCAGCGGCTCCATGTGC
The DNA here is from genome assembly GCA_021153565.1 of Rhizobacter sp. GTDB lineage: Bacteria > Pseudomonadota > Gammaproteobacteria > Burkholderiales > Burkholderiaceae_C > Albitalea. The sequence goes on along the minus strand of JAJKJU010000176.1, from coordinate 52,713 downwards.
TCGGCCAGCACGTACAGGCGCAGGTCGGGCAGCTTGCGGCCGACGATGCTGCGCTGGCCGGCCGCGTCGCCGGCCGACAGCAGCTTGCAGGTCACGTGCACCGTGGTCTCGGTGATGCCGGACATGTTCACCATGTCGATCGACTCGCCATGGCGCTCGAACCACGGCGCAAGGATGGCCGGGTTGAGCGCCTCGCCGCCGAACACCACGGTGCGCAGGCTCAGCCGGCCCCGCTCGGCCTGGTCGACGGCCACCAGTTGCTCGAAGGCCGAGGGCGTCTGGTTCAGCACCGTGACACTCTCGTCGACCAGCAGGCGGTAGAACTCCGACGGCGACTGCGCCACCGTCTTGGGCACCACCACCAGCCGGCCGCCATGCAGCAGCGCGCCCCACAGCTCCCACACCGAGAAGTCGAACGAGAAGGAGTGGAACAGCGTCCAGGTGTCCGAGGCGCCGAAGCGGAACGTCGCCTCGGTGGCATGGAACAGGCGCGCCACGTTGTCGTGCTGCACCAGCACGCCCTTGGGGTGGCCGGTGGAGCCGGACGTGTAGATGACGTAGAGCAGGTTCGAGGGCCGCAGGCCGCTCTCGGCCACCGGGATGTCGGTCTCCGGCTGGCCGGCCAGCAGGTCCTCGCCGCCCTGCCCCGTCCCGTCCAGCAGCACCACGCGCTGCGTGGCCAGGGGCAACCGGGGCGCCAGCGCGGCCTGCGTGAGCAGCAGGCCGGCGCCCGAGTCCTCCAGGATGTAGCGGATGCGCTGCGCCGGATAAGCCGGATCGACCGGCACGTAGGCGCCGCCCGCCTTCACGATGCCCAGCAGGCCCACCACCATCTCGAGCGAGCGCTCCACGCACAGCGCCACCAGCGTGTCGGGCTTCACGCCGAGCCCGCGCAACGCATGGGCCACGCGATTGGCGCGTCGGTTCAGCTCGGCATAGCTCAGCTGCGCGCCGTCGCAACTCACCGCCACGGCATCCGGCGTGCGCGCGACCTGCGCCTCGAAGAGTTCGTGCATGCCTTGCGCCGGCGCATGGTCCGCGCAGGGGTTCCAGGTGCGCACCACCTGCTCGCGCTCCTGCGGGCCCAGCCAGACCAGCCGCGAGACCGGCGCCTGCGGCTCGGCCACCACCGCCTCCAGCAGCGCAACGTAGTGGCGGATCATGCGCTGGACAGTGGCGCGGTCGAACAGGTCGCAGTTGTATTCGATGCTGCCGGCGAGTCCGTCGGGCGTTTCGCGCAAATCCAGCGTGAGGTCGAACTTGGTGATCTTGTAGTCGAAGTCGACGAAGGACACCTCGAGGTCGGCCAGCCGATGGCTGCGCTCGGCCTGCGCCTCCTGCAGCGCGAACATCACATGGAACACCGGCGAATGGCTGAGGCTGCGCTCCAGCTGCAAGGCATCGACCACCGCCTCGAAGGGAACGTCCTGGTGGCCGTAGGCTTCCAGCGCCGTGCGCTTCATGCGGGCCAGCAGCTGCGCGAAGCTCGGCTGGCCGTCCAGGTCGGCGCGCATCACCTGCGTGTTCACGAAGAAGCCGATGAGGTTCTCCACCTCGGGCCGGTTGCGGTTGGCCAGCGGCGTGCCGATCGCGATGTCGGTCTGGCGGCTGTAGCGGTGCAGCAGCACGGCCCACACCGACAGCAGCGTCATGTACAGCGTGCTCTCGTGCGCGCGGCCCAGCGCCTTCAGGCCCTCCAGCAGCGCAGCGCTGCACTGCAGCGGTTCATGGGCGCCGGTGTAGGTCTTCACCGGCGGGCGCGGCCGGTCGGTGGGCAGCATCAGCTGCGGGTCGACGCCGGCGAGCTTCTGCTTCCAGTATTCGATCTGTCGCTCCTGCACCTGCCCGGACAACCACTCGCGCTGCCAGTGCGCATAGTCGGCGTACTGGATCGGCAAGGGCTGCAGCGGCGAAGGCTCGCCGCGCGAGAAGGCACCGTACAGGCTCACCAGCTCACGGAAGAACACGCCCAGCGACCAGCCGTCGGACACGCTGTGGTGCATCGTCACCAGCAGCACGTGCTCCTCGGGCCCGCAGGCGACGAGGCGCATGCGCACCAGGCTGCCGGCGCCGAGGTCGAAGGGCCGCAAGGCCTCGTCCTCGCAGAGGGCACGCAGGTCGGTGCCTTCGGGCAGGGTTTCCTCCTGCACGGCGAAGTTCACCGCCGGCTCGGTGCGCTGGTACGGCACGCCGTCCACCTCCACGAAGCGGGGGCGCAGCGCTTCGTGGCGCTCGACGATGGCCGACAACGCGTGCACCAGCGCCGGCCGGTCGAGCCGGCCGGCCAGCCTCAGCGCCATCGGGATGTTGTAGTGGGCGCTGTGGCCTTCCAACTGCGCCAGGAACCACAGCCGTTGCTGCGCGAACGACAGCGGCGCCGGTTCCTGCGATGCCGGCCGCCGGCCTATCGCCTGCGCCGAGGAAATGTCGACGCCCTGCTGCTTGAGCATGCGAACCAGCGCCTGTTGTTGTTTGGGCGGCAGCGACCGGATGCGTGCCAGCACCGCCTGGATGTCTTGTTGTGTCATGTTCATGTTCATGTTCTTCCCCGGGTCAGATCCGCAAAGAGTCCAGTTCGTCCTCGGACATGTTCTCGACCAGCGCCAGGCTGGCGAGGACGGCGTCGACGTTGTCGGCGATGGCCGCCGGCACCGATTGCGACAGGCGCTCCAACTCGGTGGCCATCTGTTCGAGCGTGGGCAGCTCGAACGCGCACTGGATCGGCAGATCGACGCCGGTGCGCTGCGCGATGCGGTTCACCAACCGGGTGACGAGCAAGGAGTGGCCGCCGCAGGCGAAGAAGTTGCTGTCCGCGCTGAGGCGGGACGGCTCCAGCTCCAGCAGATCGGACCAGATCTCCTGCAGCATGCGCTCCAGCTCGGTGGCGGGTGCGCGGCGATCCGGCGCGCACCCGGCCTGCGTCCCGGGCGCCGGCAGCGCACGCAGGTCGAGCTTGCCGTTGCCGGTCAGCGGTAGTTCGTCCAGCAGCACATAGGCCCCCGGCACCATGTGGGCCGGCAGGCCCGCCCGCAGGCGAGCCTGCACGTCCTCCAGCAGCGCTGCCTCCGACAGCCACGCCGCCGAGGACTGCGCAACGACAACGGGCGCTGCCGCCCCGGCCGGCTCGCGCACCGCATAGAGGTTGTACAGCCGCGTGTCGCGCAGCAGCCGGTTGTCCTGCCCATGGCACACGCGGAAGCCGCGCGAGGCCAGCATGCCCTCGATGAGCGCGAGCCGTCCATCCACGTCGTGCACTTCGACGACCAGCTGCCGGATCTTGGGCCAGTCGTGCTCGCGGATGCCCTGCAGCACCTGAAGCTCGGCGTTCTCCACGTCGACCTTCAGCAGGTCGATCCGCGTGACGCCGCTCTCGGCGATGACATCGGACAGCGGACGCAGCGCGCAGCGGAACTGCTCGCTGTCCAGCCGGGCATCGACCAGCCGCTCGACGTCGGTCTCGCTGACTGCCGCAGGCGCGGTTGCGCTGCCCTCTCCACCGCCGGCGGCCTGCCGGTTCATCAGGAAGGACTTCACCACCTCGTGCGCCTGCTGCGCGGTGGTCATGCTGCTGGAAATCACCGTGTTGTGGCGATAGAAGGTGAAGACCTCCTCGCCCGCCTGCGCGGCCAGGCCGCAGGCGTGCAGCCGGCCCTTCCAGCCGTGCAGTTCGCTGTTCAGGCGCAAGGTGTCGAACACCGGGGGAATCGGCTCGAAGGCATGGATGGTGGCATCGTGGCAGCGCTGGTGCACGAACAGGGAGAACAGGCCGATGTTGGCGCCGGCGTCGAACACGCAGGCACCGTCGGGAAGCGTCACGCCGTGCTTCAGGTAGTCCAGGTGCGTGAAGATCTCGTCGTAGACGAAGTCCGTCTCGCTCTTGTTCTGGTGGAACACCGGCAGCCCGCCGGGCAGGTGGTACAGCCGTGCCATCGCCTGCGGCTCGGTGCGCCGCAGCCGCGCCAGCCGCCGCACGGTGCCGGCCTGCTCCATGCCGGGCACGAGGTACGCGACGAGCCGCTTGTCCTGCTCGCCATGGTCGCGCGCAACCACGCGCGCATCGTCCAGCGCCGGATGCTCGGCCAGGCGCGCCTCGATCTCGCCCAACTCGATGCGGAAGCCGCGGATCTTCACCTGCTGGTCGTTGCGCCCCAGGTACTCGATGGCGCCGTCTGCGAGCTGGCGCCCCAGGTCGCCGGAGCGGTACATCCGCTCGCCCGGCACGCCGCAGAACGGGTCCGCCAGGAAGCGCTGCGCGCTCAGCTCCGGCCGGTTCAGGTAGCCGCGGGCGACACCCGCACCGCCCACGTAGAGTTCGCCGACCGCGCCCAGCGGCACCGGTTGCCGCTGGGCATCGAGCAGGTACAGGCGCAGGTCGGGGATGCGGCGGCCGATCGGGCTGGGGCCTCCGCGCTCGATGTCCTCCAGCGTGATCGGGCGGTAGGTCACGTGCACCGTCGTCTCGGTGATGCCGTACATGTTGACCAGCTGCGTCGCGCGATTGGCCTCGCGCTCGACCCAGGGCTTGAGGCTGGCCAGCTCCAGCGCCTCGCCGCCGAACACCACCACGCGCAGGCGATGCGCGGGCCCCTGCTCGTGCTGCACCGCCGAGAGTTGGCGGAACGCACTGGGCGTCTGGTTCAGCACCGTCACGCCCTCGCGGCACAGCAGGTCGAAGAACGCGCGCGGGTTGCGCGCCACCGCCTGCGGCACCACGACCAGCCGGCCGCCGTGCAGCCAGGCGCCCCAGATCTCCCAGACCGAGAAGTCGAAGGCGACCGAGTGGAACAGCGTCCACACGTCCTGCGGGCCGAGATGGAACCAGGCGTCGGTGGCGGAGAACAGCCGCGTCACGTTGCAGTGCTCCACCATCACGCCCTTGGGCTTTCCGGTGGAGCCGGAGGTGTAGACGATGTAGGCCAGGTGGTGCGGCTTCAGGCCCGTTTCCATGGACGAGAGGTTGCCGGCCGGCAGGCCGGCCCAGCGACTCGCATCGGCCGAGAGGTCCAGGCACGGCACTTCGCCCGCGTCCAGCCCTTCGGCCAGCGGCCCGTCGGTGAGCATCAGCAGCGGAGCGCTGTCTTCCAGCAGGTGGTTCAGCCGCTCGACGGGATAGTCCGGATCCATCGGCACATACGCGCCGCCTGCCTTGAGGATGGCCAGCAGGCCCACCAGCAGCCGCTCGCTGCGCGGCGCGCAAAGCCCCACGCGGGACTCCGGCCCCACGCCCACCGAGGCGAGGTAGCGCGCCAGGCGGTTGGCCTGCGCGTTGAGTTCGCCATAGCTCAGCTGCCGCGATTCGCACACCACCGCCACCGCCTGCGGGTCGCGCGCGACCCGGCGCTCGAACAACTCGTGCAGGCCATGGGGGCCGGCATGGTCGCTCGCCCGGTTCCAGCCGAGCAGCACCTGCTCGCGCAGCGCCGGCGGCAATACCTCGATTTCCGTGGCCGGCCGGGCGCTGGCCTGCTCGTCTTCCAGCGCGGCCACCAGGCCGGCCATCGCATGCAGCACGTAGTCGATCACCAGCCCCGCATCCTGCGACTGCTCGACCTGTGCATCGATCGAGAAGGCATCGCCCAGGTCGTCCACCGACACCGCCAGCGGATAGTTGCTGCGCTCGAGGATGCCGGTCAGCGAGCGGATGCCGAAGGCGGCCAGGTCCGCCTCGTCGATGCGCTCATGGCGTTCGAGATGGCGGTAGTTCAGGATGGTGTTGAACAGCGGCACGCCATGGGCCACGCCGCTGCAATCCTGTGCCAGCGACAGCGGCGCCTGCTCGAAGCGGATCAGTTCGCGCAGCGAGCGCGCGGTGTCCATCACCAGCTCGCGAACGCTGCAGCCTTTCAGCCGGACGCGCACCGGCAGGGTGTTGATGAAGTTGCCCAGCATCCGCTCGATGCCCGGCGTGCCCTGCAGCCGCCCGGACAGCACCGTGCCGAACACCACGTCGTCGCGCTGGCTGCAGGCGGCCGCCACCAGGGCCCATCCTGCATGGAACAGCGCTGCCGGGCTGACCTGCAGGCGGCGAGCCGAAGCACGGATCTGCCGGCCCAGGGCACCGTCCACCTCGCGGCGCAGGTCCAGCACGCGCCGGCCGTCGCCATGCACGTCGTGCAGGTTGAAGGCGATGGTCGGCTCCTCGACGTCGCCCAGCGCTGTGCGGAAGAAGGCACGCGGATCCTCCTGCTGCGACTGCGCGCGCGCAATGAACTCGCGGTACGGCGCGGACGGCGGCAGCCCGCCCTGCCGGCCCGCCAGGTGTGCCACCAGTTCGTGGAACAGCAGGCCCAGCGAGGTCGCGTCGTCGATCAGGTGGTGCATGTTGAAGATGGCGTAGCAGGTGCCGCTGTCGCGGTCCTCGGCCACCTTCAGGCGCATCAGCGGGGCCTGCTCCAGCGGCATCGCCTGCGAGCCCGCCAGCCGCGCCCGTGCCGCGTCCTCGGCACGCTCGCCGGGCGCGACGGCCAAGGCATCGACCTTCAGCCGCGCCTGCCGGCACACCACCTGCACCGGCTGCGCGAGGCCGGCACTGACCACCGCGGTGCGCAGCACCTCGTGCCGGTCGATCACAGACTGCAGCGCCTGGGCAAAGCGCTCCAGGCACGCACGGTCCGCGAAGGAGAACAGTCCGCTGAGCACGTAGGGGTCTCGGCTGTGGTCCTTCAGGTGGTGGAAGAGCATGCCCTCCTGCAAGGCAGCCAGCGGGTAGATGTCCTGCACGTTGGGGGCGCGGCCGGGAATGGCGGCCACGATGCGGTCGATCTCCTCCTGCGACAGCGCCAGCAGCGGCAGCATGGCCGGGGTGATGCGTTCGCAGTCCGCGGGGATCGCGCTCGGCGGCACGGCCTGCGCCTGCTGCGCGCCGCCGCGCTCGATGGCGGCGGCCATGTCGGCCAGCGTCGGGGCGTCGAACAGCGCGCGCAACTCGCAGGCCAGCCCCTGTTGCGCCAGCCGCGCGGCCAGCCGGGGCACGAGCAGGGAGTGCCCTCCCAGCGCGAAGAAGTTGTCGCCGATGCCGATCTGCTGCGCGTCCAGTCCGAGCAGCGCGGCCCAGGCCTGCTGCAGCCGGCGTTCGGTGTCGCTGCGCGGCGCCACGTGCTCGCTGCGCGCGAGCGCCTGCAGGTCCGGCGCGGGCAAGGCCGCGCGGTCGATCTTGCCGTTCGAGGTGAGCGGCAAGGCCGGCAGCACGACGAAGGCGCTGGGCACCATGGTGTCGGGCAGCAGGCCCGAGAGGTGCTGCGCCAGCCGTGCCTGGCAGCCCTGCGGCTGCGCCCCCTCGGCCAGCACCACGTAGGCGGCCAGCTGCTGGCCACCGGCATCGCGGCGCGCCAGCACGACGCAGGCGCGCACGTCGGGGTGCTGGGCCAGCGCGGCCTCGATCTCGCCGAGTTCAACGCGATGGCCGCGGATCTTCACCTGGCCGTCGATGCGGCCGAGGAACTCGAGCTGGCCGTCCGGCAGCCACCTCACCAGGTCGCCGGTGCCGTACATGCGCGACCGTGCACCGCCGAACGGGTTGTCGATGAAATGCAGCGCGCTGAGTTCCGGCCGGTTCAGGTAGCCGCGCGCCAGGCCGTCGCCGGCAATGTAGAGCTGGCCGGCGCATCCGGGCGGCTGCAACTGCCGCTGGTCGTCGAGCACGTAGAGCTGGATGTTCTGGATGGGCTTGCCGATCGGCACCACGCCGCCCGCATGGTCCCGCGGGCAGGGCCAGTGGCTCACGTCGATCGCCGCTTCGGTGGGGCCGTACAGGTTGTACAGCGGTGCCGGGTTCAGCGCGTGGTGCCGCTGCGGCAGCTCCGGCGGCAGCGCCTCGCCACTGCAGAAAATGCGCCGCAGCGTCGTGCAGGCCGACCAGCCGGGCTCGGCGACCGCCAACTCGAGCATCGGCGGCACGAAGTGCAGCGTGGTGACACCCGCCTCGCGGATCAGGGCGAGCAGGCGGCCGGGATCGCGGTGCACGCCCGGCGGCGCCATCACCAGCCGGGCGCCGGCCAGCAGCGGCCAGAAGAACTCCCACACCGAGACGTCGAAGCTGAACGGCGTCTTCTGCAGCACGACGTCGGAGCCGTCCAGGCGGTACTCGTCCTGCATCCACTCGATGCGGTTCACCGCCGCGCGGTGCTCGATCATCACGCCCTTGGGCTGCCCGGTGGAGCCGGAGGTGTAGATCACGTAGGCCAGGTGGCGCGAATCCAGGCCGATGTCGCGCGGCGCGATGTCGGCGTCCGGCTCGGTGGCGAAGAAGTCCGACGCCGGCGCGCCCTGGGCGCCCAGGTCCACGTCCAGCCGCTGCACCGCATCGGCCCAGCGGCCGGCCGCGGCCTTCGGCTGGCACAGCACGAGCCGGGCGCCCGAGTTTTGCAGCATGTAGGCGATGCGCGCCTCCGGATACCCAGGCTCCAGCGGCAGGTAGGCACCCCCGGCCTTCACGATGCCCAGCAAGCCCACCACCATCTCCAGCGAGCGCTCCATGAAGAGACCCACCACGGTGTCCGGCCCCACGCCGTGGCGGCGCAGGCGGTGGGCCAGCTGGTTGGCGCGCTGGTTCAGTTCGGCATAGCTCAGCCGGCCCTCACCGTCGACCAGCGCCGGGCGCTCGCCATGGCGCTGCACCATGCGCTCGAACAGCTGGTGCAGGCAGGCGTGCCCGCTGTAGGCGCGCACCGGGCCGGCAGACAGCGCCAGCAGCTCGCGCCGTTGCGCCTCGGACACCATGGCCTGCGAGCCGACCGGCCTGGCCGGCGCCGCCAGCAGCCCTTCCATCAGCACACGGTAGTGGCCGGCCAGCCGCTCGATGTCGTCCGCGGAGAAGCGCTGCGCGTCGTACTTGAAGCACAGCTGGAAGCGGTCGGGGTGCTCGCAGACCTCGAGCAACAGCTTGAACTCGCCCTCCTGAGACACCTCGTCGATGAACTCCACCGCCTGGCCGAGCGCGGGCCTCGCCTGGCCGTCGGCCGCGAGGTACATCATGTTTTTGTTCTGGAAGGTGTAGGCCACCTGGAACACCGGCGACGCACTGCTGCTGCCTGACGGCAGGTTCAGGTCCTTCACCATGCACGGGAAGGGATAGGCCGCATGGTCCATCGCATCGGCCATCGCGAGCTTCAGCTCGCGCAGGTGGGACGCGAAGTCCTTCTGCCCATCGACGACCTGGCGCACCGGCATCATGTTGACGAAGTAGCCGACGGAGTCGGCCCAGTCGAGGTCCGGCCGGCCCATCGAGGGCACGCCGACGATGATGTCCGACAGGCCCGAGTAGCGTTGCAGCAGCAGTTGATAGACCGCCAGGAAAAACACCGCCGGCTGCACGCCCTGGGCCTGGCAGAACCGGCCGGCCGCGGCCTTCGCGTCGCCGTCGAGCAGGCTGCACCAGGTGGCGCCTTGCGGCCGGGCCCCGGGGGCGGCACGCTCGATGTCCAGCGTGAGCACCGGTAGCGCCTGCGCGCCGCCCAGCACGCGGCGCCAATGCCCGCGGCAGCGCTCGCCTTCCTCGCTCGCGAGGAAATCCGACTCCCAGGCCGGAAAGTCGTTGGCCCTGTCCACCACCGAGGGCAAGGGCCGGCCCTCGGCCAGGGCCTCGTGGCTGGCCATCAGGTCGCGCAGCAGGACCGGCGCGGAAGCGCCATCGAACACCAGGTGGTGGAACACGAGCAGCAGCACGTGCTCGTCGGGCGCGACGGCGAACAGCCGCACCCGGTGCAGCACGGCGCCCAGGTCGAAGGGCCGCCGGGCCTCGGCCTTCAGGAAGGCCGGCAGCTGCCCGGACGGCAGTTCCAGCGGCTGGTGGACGAACTCGGCCTGCCCGCCGCGCTGCACCAGCCAAGGCTCGCCGTCGTGCTCCTGCACCCGGCTCGTGAGCTGCGGGTGCATGGCGAGCACATGCTCGACCGCGCGGCGCAACACGTCGGCCCGCAGCGGGCCTTTCACGCGCAGGCACACCGGTACGTTGTAGATGTCGGACTGCGGGTCCAGCTGGTGCAGCAGCCACAGGCCCTTCTGGCCTTCCGACAGTGGCAGGCGCTGCGGCTCGGCCGCCGCGCGCGTCCGGTAGAACTCCAGCACCTTCTCCGCGCTGTAGCGGCCTTGCTTGAAGCCGGCCAGGATCTCGTTCTCGTTTTTGTTCATGCAACCATTCCTTCGTTCATCAGGTTCTTCACGGCCTCGAGGTCCAGCTGTCCCAGCTTGAACCGCTCCAGGGCCATTCGCTTGAGGGCGTCCATGTCGCCGGGCTGCAGCGTGGCGGCCTCGGGCGCGGGCGGCGGAGGCGGCGATGCGGGCACCTGCGCCCCGGGCGCGTCCGGCTCCGTGACGTGCCGCTGCACCAGCCGTCGCGACAGCGGCGCGATGGCGTTGGCCTCGGTGATGTCCCGCGCACTGAGCCGCATCCCGAAGCGCTTGTGCACCGCACGCTGCAGGCGCGCCCACACGATGGAATCGACGCCCAGGTGTTGCAGGTCGCGGTCCACCGGCACCTGCGGCGCGGGCACGCCCAGGGTGGAGGCGATGAACTCGGCCATGAAGCGCTCGATCTCCGCAGCGGCGGCACCAGGGCCCGCGGCCTGCGAATCGGGCCCATCGGCCGACTGCGATGCAGCGGCTTCACCCGCGGACGTCGCGTCCGCCAAGTCCGCCACGTCGCCGACGGACGGCAGCGACGAATCGAGCCAGCATCGCCGACGTTCGAACGGGTACGTGGGCAGCGCCTGCAGCACGGGCCGGCCCGTGCGCAGCAACTCGTCCCACGGCACTGCGCCGCCCTTGGCCCAGAAGGCGCCCAGGCGCGCGAGGTCCGCGTCGCGGACCAGCGCAGCCACATACTGCGCGGCGTGCGGGCCCGACAACAGCTCGTCGAGCAAAGGCCGGTCTTCCTCGGCGTGGCCTGCATGGAAGGTGCCCGACACGGGCTCGCCCCGACCCTCGCCGGCCGCCAGCCAAGCCTGCAGCCGTTCGCACAACTGCGGCACCGAGGCGGCGACGAAGGCCAGCCTGCAGGCCAGTGCCTCGCGGCCGACCTGCAACGTGCAGGCCACGTCCGCCAGCGCGGGCGCCTCTGCGGCCTGCAGGTGTGCCAGCAGGCGCTGCGCGACCGCCCTCAGCGCCGTCGCTGTTTTGGCGGACAGCACGATGAGCTGCGGCTGCGCGGGCGCGGCGGCCTGCGGCACCGGGGTCGGCAACGCAGGCGGTGCCTCCACCACCAGGCAGACGTGGCTGCCGCCCGCGCCCACCGAGTTGATCAGCGCGCGCTGCGGCACCTCCCGCAGGCCGTGCCCGGTGTCCACCTGGCGCGGGCGCCATTCGGTGAGGCGTTCGCACAGCCGCAGCGGCGTCTGCGCAAGATCCAGGTTCGGGTTGCGAGGCCCGTCGAGCAGCAGCGGCGCGACCTGCCCGTGCTTCAGCTGCAACAGCACCTTGGTGAGCTGGGCGATGCCCGAGGCCGACTCCGGATGGCCGACGTTCGACTTCACCGAGCCCAGCAGGACCGGCTCGGCCGACGCGCCGAACACCTGCGCCATCGCACGCAGCTCGATCGAGTCGCCCAGCGCCGAGCCATTGGCCGCTGCCTCGATGTAGCCGATGGTCTGCGGTGCGGCGCCGGCGCGCTCCAGGCAGCGCTCGATCACCTGCACCTGCGTCTTGAAGCTGGGGTTCATGAAGCGGTTGGCGCGGCCGCCATGCAGCGAGGCGCTGCCCTTGATCACGCCGAGAACCGGATCGCCGTCGCGCAAGGCGGCGGCCAGCGGCTTCAGCAGCACGGCACCCACGCCCTCGGACGGCAGGTAGCCATCGCCGTCGAGGAAGCTGCGCGACTGCCGGCTGCTGCCGAGCAACTGCCCCATGCCGAGCGCCAGGTACTTGTCGGGATGCAGCGTGAGGTTCACGCCGCCGGCCACGGCCAGCAGGCAGTCGCCCCGCGCCAGATCCACACAGGCCTGGTGGATCGCCTGCGTCGACGACGAGCACATGGTGTCGAGCGCGACGCTGGCCCCTTCCAGGCCGAAGAAGTACGACACCCGGTTGGCGATCAGGTTGAACGAGGCCGCCGACGTCAGCGCATGGCGCACGACGTCGCTCTCGCCGGCCCGGTACATCTGGTACATGGCACCGACGTACACGCCGACCCGCCGCGCGTACTGCTTCTCCAGCCGCGCCTGCGTCACGCCGCAGCCTTCGAACAGTTCCCACACGGTCTCGAGGAACAGGCGCTGCTGCGGATCCATGGCCTCGGCCTCGCGCGGCGACACCTGGAAGAACAGCGGATCGAACTGGTCCACACCCTCCAGGAAGCCGCCCCAGCGGCCATAGGTCTTGCCGGGTGCGTCGCGGTCGTCGTCCAGGAACTGGCGATGGTCCCAGCGCTCGGCAGGCACCTCGTCGATGCAGTCCACGCCGTCGCGAAGGTTGTGCCAGAAGCGCTCCAGCGTCGCCGAGTGTGGGTAGCGGCCCGCCACGCCGACGACGGCGATGTCGGCATGCTGCGCGCCGGGCGCGGCGGCGGCCGGCAACTGGGCATTCGGCTGCGGCGAGGCGCGCAGGAGCGAGCGAACAACCGGCTCGGGGGGCACGGCCGCCGGTGCCGCAGCGGCCACCGCAGGCTGGCCCAGCAAGCCCGCCAGCGCCTCGCGATGCGTGCCGAGCAGTTGCTCGGCCAGTGCTCGCAGCGTCTGCACTTCGAAGAACAGCGTCTTCGACATCGGCCCCAAGGTCTTTTCCAGTTCGCCGGTGATGTTCATCGCGATCACCGAGTCCATGCCGTAGCGCTCCAGCGGCGTGTCGGGGTCGATGCGCGCGACGTCGAGCTTCAGCGCCTGCGACAGCGCCTGCCGGAAGAAGCGCACCGCGCGGTCCAGCAGCGCTGCGTCGCCGGTGTCGTTCGACGACTGCGGGGGCATCGGCACTTCCGCCGGCGCCTGCACGGGCACCTTCCGCTGCGACGGGAGGGCGGCCTCGTGCTGCCCCGCCGCCGCCATCCAGGGCGCCAGCAGCTGCGACAGCACGCTGCGCCGGCCGGGCACCACCAGCAGCTGGCCGGCCTCGGGCTGCGTGCTCAAGGCCTGCAACCCGGCTGCCAGCGCACGCAGCCCGTCCTCGCGTTGCAGCGGCACCAGGCCCGTCTCGCGGATGCGCGCCAGCGTCGTCTCGTCGACACGCATGCCGCCCTCGGCCCACAGCGGCCAGTTCACCGACAGACACACACCCTGACGCAGGCCCTGGGCGGCGAGGCGGTTGCGCTGCGCGGCGTACGCGTCCATGAAGGCATTGGCGGCCGAGTAGTCGGCCTGGCCTGCGTTGCCGAACAGGCCCGTCATCGACGAGAAGCACACCAGGAAATCCAGCGGCTGTCCGGCCGTGGCCCGGTCGAGGTGCACCAGGCCCTGCACCTTGGGGGCCAGCACCTGCTGCAACTCGGCGGCGGACTTGCGGATGACGAAGTTGTCCCTCAGCACACCGGCGGCATGGACCACGCCGGCCAGCGCGCCATGGCGCTGCTGCACCTGGTGCACCAGGCCGTGCACCGCCTCGCCGTCGCAGACGTCCAGCGGCAGGAACTCCACCTTGGCGCCGAGCTGGCGCAGCGCGTCGAGTGCGTCACGCCGCGCGTCGTCCGGTGCGGATCGCGCGGTCAGCACCAGCGTGACCCCCGCAGTCGACCGGGCGATGGACTCGGCAACCGCCAGGCCCAGCCCGCCCGTGCCGCCGGTGACGAGGTAGACACCGCCCTCGCGCCACGGCAGGGTGGGCGGAGCCTGGAGGAGATGATCCATCGACGCCAGGCGCCGCACTTCGCGCACGCCGCCGTCGATGCGCAACTCGGCCTCGTCGGCCTGCTGCGCCTCATCGGCCAGGCGCTGCACCAGCGCGCCCGGGTCGGGGGTGTCCATGCACAACAGGCTTTGCACCACCAGCTTGGGGTTCTCCTTCGCGGCGCTGCGCAGCAAGGCCGCGAGGCCGCCGAAGCAGGCGTCCTCCTGCGTCGCCCCGCCCACCACCGCCAGTTGCAGCAGCACCTCCTGCCGCGGCCGGCCTTGCAACAAAACCTTCACGCGCTCGAAGGCGGCGACGGCAGCCTGCTGGTAGGCCTCAGGCAGGTCCAGCGCGCTGGTGTCCACCAGGTCGCAGCCGATGCCGTCGCCCAGGGCGGACCGCCAGCCGGCCTGCCAGGCCTGCGCCAGCCGGCCCACGACCATCACATGGCGGGCGCCGAAACGCGGCGCCCCGCCCGCCGGCGAGGCCGGATCGAGAGGCCGCGCCTCCCACACCGGTCGCATCAGCATCAGGCCTTCGTCGTCGCCGGGCCGGCCGGCCGCGGCCGACTCGCGCACCGGGCGCGACACCAAGCCCTTCACGTCGAGGCAGGCGCGGCCGGCCTCATCACACAGCGTGATGTCGACCTTGCCGCCGGTCCCCTCCACGACCGCATCGGCATCAAGGCGCACCCAGGCCAGGCAGCTGTGGGGCAGCGGCGCATGGATCGCCAGGTGGTCGATCGCGAACGGCAAGGCTGCCGGTTTTCCGGTCGCCTCGCCGAGCACCAACCCGATCGTGGCTTGCAAGGCGCCGTCCAGCAGGCTGGGGTGCAGGCCGAAGCCGTCGTCCGACTTCCAGGTGCTCGGCAATGCCAGCACTGCCAGGGCCTGCGGACGGCCGCGGCCGTCCTTGCCGACTGCCAGTTGCCGGATAGCACGCTGCGCCGGCCCGTAGGCCAGGCCCAGGCCGGCATAGAGCGCGTACACCGCGTCCGCCGGATGCACCGCATCGGCACACTCCGCTCGCACTGCGACCAGGTCCACCCCCGGCGCCGGCTCGTCGGCAGACGCCAGCACGCCTTGGCCCTGGCTGCACAGGGTCTCCACGCCATCGGCGCCGATCGCCAGCACCTGGTAGCTCGCCTGCGAGGCGCTCTGCGCCTGTACCTTCACGCGCAGCGCCAGCGCACCTTGCGTGACGATCGCAGGCCGCAGCCAGGTCACGCCGGACAGCGTCACGCGCGACCGCTCGCCGGCATCCAGGCAGCGCGCCATCGCCTCGCGCCCCATCTCGAGGTGCGCGACGCCGGGCAGCACGCGCTGCCCGTTGACCACGTGATCGCGCAGGAACGGCTCCGAGCCATCGAAGGTGCTGCTGAACCGCAACTCGAAGGCGGTGGAGTCGTTGCGATGCAGCAGCGGGTGCAGCACGGCCGCGGCGGCCGTCGACGGAGCGCCGGCCGTTGCGGCCTCGAACCAGCAACGCTCCTTCGCGAACGGATAGCCGGGCAGGCTCAGCCGCCGCATGCCCGCGTCCGGGCCGTAGAGCTGCAGCCAGTCGACGCGCAGGCCCTGCACCCACAGGTTCAGCAGCTTCTCGTACTTGCCGCGCTGCAGCCACTTGTGCACCGCTTCCTGCAGTTCCTCGTCGCCGGCAAAGGCCGACCACGCCTCGTGGCCGGCCTCGGCCGTGCCGCGCCAGGCGGCGGCGATGCCCTGGATCCGCTGGGGCTCGTCGACGAAGGCCTGCAGGCGGGCGGCGAGTTCCTGCAGCGATCCGACCACGAACGCGAGCCGTTCCTTCATCGCGTCGCGGCCCACCTGCAAGGTGAAGGCCAGGTCGTGCAGCGCGTCCCCGGGCAGATCCGGAAGCCGCGCCAGCAGGCGCCGGGCACGCTCGACCAGGGCCCGCGCGTCCTGTGCCGACAGCACGATGGCCGCCGGCCGGCCCTGCCAGCGCGCACGGCGCCAGGCCTCCGACGGATCCTCCACATGCTCTTCGATGATGACGTGGGCGTTCGAGCCGCCCGCTCCGAAGCTGGACACGCCGGCGATGCGGCGGCACGCCACGGGCTGGCCGTCCTCACCGATGCGCACCGGCGGCTCCCAGGGCTGCAACTGCTGCTGCACGGCGAACGGCGTGCGGTCGAAGTCGATGTGGGGGTTCAGGGTCTGCGAATGCAGGCTGGGCACGAGCTGGCGGTGCTGCATTTGCAGCAGCACCTTCGTCACCCCCGCGACGCCGGCGGCGCTTTCGCAGTGGCCGATGCTGGACTTCACCGAGCCGATGGCGCAGCGTTGCGCCGGCTGGCCGGCGCCCGCGGGCTGGAAAACCTTCATCAGGCCGGCGATCTCGATCGGATCGCCCAGCGAGGTGCCGGTGCCGTGCGCTTCGATGTAGCTCAGTTCCGCAGGCGACACGCCCGCCTCGCGCAGCGCGGCCGCGATCACCTGGCCCTGTGCCACGAGGCTGGGCACGGACACGCCGTTGGTCTTGCCGCCATGGTTGAGCGCGCTGCCGCGGATCACGCCAAGGATGTGGTCGCCGTCGGCCAGTGCACGCTCCCGGGGCTTGAGCAGCAGCGCGCCCACGCCCTCGCCGGGCACGTATCCGTTGCCGCCGGCGCCGAAGCTGCCGCAGCGCCCGAGGCTGGAGGCGAAGCGCCCCTGGCTCAGCATCAGGTACTTGTTGGGATGCACGGTGACGTTCACGCCGCCGGCGATCGCCGCGTCGCACTGGCCGCTGCGGATCGCCATGCAGGCCAGGTGGATGGACGTGAGCGACGACGAGCACATCGTGTCCACCGCCATCGAAGGGCCGTGGAAGTTGAAGAAGTAGGAGATGCGATTCGCGATCGACGAGGGGCTGCCGGCCAGCGCCACCGCCTGGCCGCGCGCCTGGGCCTGTGCGCCGTAGAGCTGGTACTCCTCGTACATCACGCCGACGAACACGCCCACCCGGTGCAGCTGCGACGCGCCGGCCTGCCGGCTCTGGCGTCCGAGCGACTCGCCGGTGTAGCCCGCGTCCTCCAGCGTCTCGTGCACGCATTGCAGGAACAGGCGCTCCTGCGGGTCGAGATACTCGGCCTCGCGCGGGGAGATGTTGAAGAACAAGGGATCGAACTCGTCCACGCCCTCGATGAAGCCGCCCCACTTGCAATAGCTCTTGCCGGCAGCGCCCTTGTCGGGGTCGAAGTACAGGCCGTGGTCCCAGCGCTCGGCCGGCACCTCGGTGATGCAATCGCGTCCCGAGCGCAGGTTCTCCCAGAACTGCTGCAGCGTGGGCGCCTGCGGATAGCGCCCGCCGATGCCGACCACGGCAATGTCGGCATGGCCAGCAGGCGCCGGACTCGTCCATGCGGCCTGCGGCGCCGGCACCGAGGTGTCGGGCCATTCCACAGGCCCAGCGGGCAGCGCCGGCGGCTCCACCGGCACGCCCTCGCCGAGCAGTTGCTGCAGGACTTGCGGATGCTCGGCGACGAAATACTCGGCCAGGGCACGCGGGGTCTGCACCTCGAAGAACAGGGTCTT
This sequence comes from Rhizobacter sp., assembly GCA_021153565.1. Classification (GTDB taxonomy): domain Bacteria; phylum Pseudomonadota; class Gammaproteobacteria; order Burkholderiales; family Burkholderiaceae_C; genus Albitalea. The sequence continues at coordinate 35,434 of JAJKJU010000176.1, read as the reverse complement.
GGGCAGCGGGCCGAAGCTCTCCTCCAGGTGCCGGGTGAGTTCCATCGCCATGATGGAATCCATGCCGTAGCGCTCCATCGGCGCATCGACGTCGAGTTCGCCGACCGACAGCTTCAGCGCCACCGCCAATTGCTGCCGGAAGTAGTGCAAGGCGCGGTCGCCGACTTGCGCCGGGCGCGGTGCCCCCGAAGCCGTGGCCACTTGCGGCGCAGCGGCCACAGGCACGGCGGCCCGCGACACCGGCGTGGGCCCGGTCGCAGGCTGCTCGCCACGCGCGAGGGCGCGCACGCTGAGGCCGCTCAGTTCGGCGCACAGCCGGCCCTGCTCATCGCACAGGCTGATGTCGAGCTTGTGCACCGCCCCGGAGACACGACCGGCCGTCGAAGGCCGGATCCAGGCGTACACGCGTGACGGCGTCGCACCGAGCACTTGCAGCCCGCCGAGGGCGAAGGGCAGCGCCGGCTGCGATGCCGCCGGCGACTGCGCGGTCCATCCCAGGCACACGGTGGCCTGCAGTGCGCCGTCGACGAGGCTGGGATGAAGGCCGTGGCGATGCCCCTGCACAGTCGCCGGCAGCGCAATCTCCGCCAGCACCTCGGGCTGGCCCTGCGCCCCGCGGCCCTGGAGCAGGCGCACGACGCTGCGGTGCGCCGGGCCGTACGCCATGCCGGCCGCGGCGTACAGCGCATAGAAATCCTCGGCTGGCATCAGCGGCTCGCGGCAGCGCTCGCGCAATGCCTGCAGGTCGACCGGCCGGGGCATCACCCCGGCGTCGAGCCGGACGCGGGCCTGGCACAGCAGCAAGGGCTGCCCCTCCCCGCCCTGGGCCGTGACCTCGAAGCCCAGCAGCCCCTCGGCCTGGGGCGTCAGTGTGGCCGCCAGCTCCAGGCCCGCACGGCAGGTGGCTGGCCGCAGCCAGACCAGGTCCTGCAGCTGCATGCGGGCCACCGCTTCCTCACCGTGAACACGGGCCACCGCCTCGCGCGCCATCTCGAGATAGGCGGCGCCGGGCAGCACCTTCTCGCCCTGCACGCGATGGTGGTCCAGGAAGCTTTCCGTGCCATCGAAGGTTGCGCTGAACCGCGCCTGCGACGCAGTGGATTCGTCGCGGTGCAGCAGCGGATGCAAGGGCAGCCAATGCCGCTCGCGCGAGAACGGATAGCCCGGCAGGCTCAGCAGCCGCTGCCGGCCGTGGGGGAACAGCGCCTCCCAACGCAGGGAAGCGCCGCGCACGTACTGCTGCGCGGCCTCGGACAGCCCCGGCGTCTCGACGGCAGCGCCGCTTTGGCCCGGCTGGGCCTCGCCCTGGCACACGGCCGGGTCGCTGCCCTGGTCCAGCCACGCGCGCAGCGAACGCTGCAGCTGCGCCAGGTCGCCCGCGACGACCGCCAGGCGATGGCGCCAGTGCTTGCGTCCGTGCAACAGGGTGTGGGCCAGGTCGCCGAGGGCGACGTCCGCATGGCGTTCGAGGTGCGCCGACAAGCGCTGCGCCTGCTCCTTCAACTGCGCGGCAGTGCGCGCCGACAACACCACCAGACACTCGCCCTGCGGGGCCTGCATCGGCGGCTGCAGCGGCGCCTCGGCGATCACCAGGTGCGCATTGGTGCCGCTGTAGCCGAAGGAGTTGACCACCCCCATGCGGGGCCGGCCCCGGCCGGCCCAGGGCGCCGGCCCGGCCTGCACCCGGAACGGCGTCGAAGACAGGTCGATGTGCGGGTTCATCCGCTCGAACAGCGCGGTGGGCGGCAGGACCCGGTGCTTCAGCGCGAGGATCACCTTCAGCGCGCTGGCCACGCCGGCGGCGCTGGCGGTGTGCCCGATGTTGCTCTTGACCGAGCCGAGCGCGCAGTCGCCCACCCGCGGCGTGAAACGCCGGAAGCTCGCGGTGAGTGCATCCACCTCCACCGGGTCGCCCAGCGAGGTGCCGGTGCCGTGCGCCTCCACCAGGTCGATGTCCGCGAGGTCGATGCCGAAACGCCGGTACACCCGCTCCTGCAGCGCCGCCTGGGCGTCGCCGTTCGGCGCGGTAATGCCGTTGGACTTGCCGTCCTGGTTGACGCCCCAGCCGGCGATGACTGCATGGATGCGGTCGCCGTCGCGTTGCGCATCGGACAGCCGCTTCAGCATCAGGAAGCCCACACCCTCGGCCGGTACGAAGCCGTTGGCGCGGTCGTCGAAGGCGCGACAGCGACCATCGGGCGACAGTGCGTTGAGCTGGCTCATCGCAACGTGCACGCCCGGTCCGGGGATCACCCACACGCCGCCGGCCAGCGCGACCTCGCTCTCGCCCAGCAAGAGGCTGTCGCAGGCGCTGGCGATGGCCACCAGCGAGGACGAGCACGAGGTGTCGATCGACAGGCAGGGCCCGCGCAGGTTCAGGAAGTAGGCGATGCGGCTGGCCAGGATGGCACTGTTGCTGCCCAGGTTCTGGTGCGCGTTCCAGTCGCGCTCGTCGACCTGCTCACCGTAGCCGTTGGACGAGCAGCCGAGGAAGACGCCGCAGGCGGTGCCGGCCAGGCGATCGGGGTCGCCGCCGGCATCCTCGATGCAATGCCAACTCTGCTGCAGCACCAGGCGCTGCTGCGGGTCCATGAACTGCGCCTCGGCCGGCGAGATGTTGAAGAACAGCGGGTCGAACTCGGCCGCGCGATCGAGCACGCCCATCCACTTGCTGTACGACTTGCCGGGCCGCGGCGCGCCGGACTGGAAATGCCGGTCGATGCGCCAGCGCGATGCCGGCACCTCGCTGACGCAGTCCTTGCGCTGGAGGATGTTCTGCCAGAACGCTTCCAGGTCGTCGGCCATCGGGAACTGGCCTGACATGCCGATCACCGCGATGCCGGCCGGCACGGGCGGCGCCTGCGCGAACAAGGCCGGCCCTGGTGCCGCTTGCAGCGCAGGCGGCCCGGCTTGCGATGCCGGGGATGCGGGTGCAGCCCGCGCGCCTGGTGCGGCGGCAGGCCGCTGCGTCGCCTCCGGCGGGCCGGCACTCACGCCCTGCTGCACGATGAACGCCGCCAGCCCGGCGATGGTCGAATGGCTGTAGACCTTGGCGACCGACAACGCCAGGCCGAAGCGGGTGTTGATCTTGCGCATCCAGGTGACGCCAGTGATCGAGTCCAGACCCAGCTCCAGGAACGGCATGGCATCGTCGATGCCGCGCTCGTCGGCATCCAGCTCCTGCGCCAACAGGCGGCGCAACACGGCAGCCACCGGTGCCACCGCATCGCCCGGCACGGCGTCCCCGGGCTGCGCGGGTGCAGGTGCGGGCGCCGCCTCGGCCTTCCCCGCATGAACCGGCGCCTTGCCATTCGGCTCCTGCCCGGCGACCCCCGGGATGAGCTTCGCGGTCGATACCGCGATGTGGGCAGCCAGCGCCCTCAGCGTCGGGTGGCTGTACACCTTGGCCACCGACAGCGAGAGCTTGAAGTGCGTGTTGAGCTTGCGCGTCCAGGTGACGCCGGTGATCGAATCCAGCCCCAGTTCGAGGAACGGCGTGTCGTCTTCCAGGTCGGCTTCCGGCCGGTCGAGTTCGACGGCGAGGCTGTGCCGCACGCAGGCCAGCACCTCGTCGGCCGCACGCCCTTCCCCCGCCGTCGCTCGCGAGGCCAGCGCCGCGTTGACGCGCTGGCCCACCGCGCGCAAGGTGCCGCATTCGCACACCTCGGCCACGCTGAGCGCCACGCCGTACTGCTGTGCGATCAGGCGGACCCAGGCCGCGCAGGGCACGGAATCGAGCCCCAACTCCACCAGCGGAAGGTCATCTCCGGCGCGCGCGAGGTCGCTGTCGAGCACCTGTGCGAGGGTCTCGCGCAAGTACTTGTGGATCGGTTGGTTGTCGTTGGCAATCAGGCTGGACATAGCATCTCCCCGTTTTTTGATTCGTCTTTCAGGAACGGCCGGATGGCTTTCTCGATGAGGGCATTGAGCGCCTGCGGCGCCTCCAGCATCGGGAAATGGCCCACGCCGTCAAGCAGCTCCACCGTCACGCCGCGCCGGCGGGCAGTGTCCAAACTCGTGGGCATCCAGCCGGACGAGTTGATCAAGGTCAGCGACCCCGGCAGCCGCGGCGGCAGCGCCTGCATGTAGAGGATCATTTCGCGCATCGCCGAATGGATGACCTCGGCGCCTGTGGCGGCGCGCGTGCGCCGTACCCGCTCGACCAGGGCCGGGTCGACGCCCGCGGCAAACATCTCGCGCAGGTCGAGCGGATGCGCGAGGTAGGCCTGGAGCCAGGCGTCCAGCCGCGCCGGGTCCATCGGCCGGGGCTCGAGGTTGTGCAGCGTGTCGACGCCCACCAGGCCACGCACCCGGGCGCCCACCCGCGCCGGCAGCTCCAGCATCACCGGGCCGCCCAGCGAATGGCCGACGACGATCACCTCTTTCAATCCGGCGTGCTCGATCGCCGCGGCGACGTCGTCGGCGAAGGCCTGGACCGTCCAGCGCGCGCGCTCGCGGCCGGAGCCGCCGTGGCCGGCGAGGTCCAGGCACAGCACCGTGTGGCGGCTGGCGAAATGCTGCACCTGCGCGTCCCAGTAGCTGCCGTCGCAGCCGAGGCCGTGGATGAAGACCAGGGCGGTCTCGCCGCTGCCGCGCACCTCCAGGCGCACCGCATTGCCGTCGCGCGACGTGGCGAACCGCGGGCCGGCAGGCGGCTCCCGGCGGCCCGCCGGCTTGACGGCGATCACGCCGGCATGCTCCATGTCGGGCCCGGGCGCCAGGTGGGCCTGGCGATCGACGCCCACCGCGCCGAAGAAGTCGGCACGCTCGACGACGAAGCCGGCCGCTTCGCACTCGCGCGTGAAGACATCCGGGTCGAGGGCGTTGATCTGGTTCGGCCCGCCCATCACGTCGGCGGGCGGGAAATGCGCCTGGACGTCGTCGATGAACCCGGGCCAGGGATCGCCCTGGCGCTTGCGCTGCTCGTACTCCGTCGCCTTGGCCGCCCAGTAGCCGAAGTACGGCGAGTCCGAGCTGAGGAAGATGCGCCCGCCCGGCTTGAGCCAGCTGAACATCTTGCGCAGCGTCAGCTGCACATCCTGCGGGCGCAGGAAGTGCAGGACGCGGCTGGCGTGGATCGCCGCGAAGCGCCCCGGCTCGAAGTCGATGTCGGGCAGCACGCCCTGCATCAGCGACAGGCGACACCGCGCCTCGTCGCTGACGCGCTGCGCCAGGATGTCGAGGTGGGCCTGCGCCATGTCCACCGCCATCACCCGGGCGCCGCACTCCAGCGCCGCGATGGTCGCGACGCCGTAGGCGCATCCGAGGTCCAGCACCTCGGCGTCGCCGTGCCCGGCGTAGTCGGCGAAGTCCGACGAATACGGGATGAGGCACTCCACCATCACGCCGGTGCGGTTGAGCGTGGCGACCATGCCGCCGAAGCCGATGTCGGCCGCCGACTTCAGGTCCTCCAGCACATCGTGCGGGCGCAGCGCACCGCCCGTGAGGGTTGGCGCCTCGGGCAGCGGTGAAAGGCCGATGCCTGTGGGCTTGGCCCCCGGCGCAGCCGCGCCCGAGGGCGCAGGCCAGTCGCTGGTCGCAGGGTCGGCAAGGGTCAACGGCTGGCGCGCGGGCTTGCCGGCCTGCGGCATGGGCGCCGATTCATCTGCGTGCGGCGTGGGCCGCCGCTGCAACGGCTGCTTCGACGCGACCCGGCTGTCGGCCTGCACGGCAGCGGGCTGGCTGTGGCCGAGCGCCGCATCGGCAGCGGTGGCCGGGGCTGCTGCGTCCCGGGTCGCCTGCAAGCGGTCGTCGACCCAGTGCCGGTCCGCCGCGAACGGATACGCCGGCAGGCGCAAGCGCAGCGGACGGCCAGGATGGAGCCGCGCCGCATCGATGGGATGGCCTTGCACGTACCAGCGCGCCAGCTCCGCCAGGGCCGCCTCGTGGGCGGGCCGCGGCAGGGAACCGGCGCCGGCCTGCGCCAGCAGGGCATCGACGGCTTCGTGCGACGCCGCGCTCGGCTTGAAGGACCGGTCCACCGAGGCCCGGAAGCACCCGGCATCGTCCTGGCCCGCGCGCAGGTCCGACCAGCGCTGCAGCGCTTGCGGCACGCTGGAGGCGATGATCGCGCTGCGATGGCGGAAGTGATGGCGCCCATGCCACAAGGTATGGCTCAAACGCGCCAGGTCCTCGTCGCGCAGCGCCGTCTCCTGCAGCCAGCCGGCCAGCCGTGCCAGCGCGCGTTCGAGGGCGGCCTCGGTCTTGGCCGACACCGGCAGCAGGTACGCCGGCAACGCTGCCGCAGCGGCCAGGGCCGCAGGTGCCGGCGCTTCGGCCAGCACCACGTGCGCGTTGGTGCCGCTCATGCCGAAGGCGCTGACACCGCCCATGCGGCGCCGGCCCGCAGCCGTCGGCCAGGGGCCGGCCTTCTTGTTCACGTAGAACGGACTGTCGCGCCACTCGATGTAGTCGCTCTCCTCCTCGCAATGCAGGCTGGCGGGCAACACGCCGTGCGCAAGCGCCTGCGACAGCGCGGCCAGGCTCACCAGCCCGGAGGCGGCGAAGGTGTGGCCGACGTGCGTCTTGGTCGATGCCAGCGCGCAGCGGGCGCCGGGCGGCATGCGCGGACCGAACACCGCGTTCAGCGCCTGCACCTCCACCGGGTCGCCCAGCCGGGTGCCGGTGCCGTGGGCCACCACGAGGCCGATACCGGCAGGGTCCACGCCCTGCCGCACGTAGATGTCCTCCAGCAGCGCTTGCTGCGCCGGGCCGGCGGGCGCGGTGATGCCGTTGGTGCGGCCGTCGCAGTTGATGGCGCTGGCGACGACCACGCTGTGCACCGGGTCGCCTTCGGCCTGGGCCCGGGCCAGCGGCTCGAGCACCAGCGCCACCACGGCCTCCCCGGGCACCATGCCGTCGGCGTGGCGGTCGAAGGTGCGGCAGCGGCCGCTGGGTGACAGCATGCCGGCCCGATCCATGGCCACGAAGGCGCCGGGCGTGCACAGCAGGTTGGCTGCGGCGACGACGGCGATGTCGCACTCGCCCTGGCGCAGGCTCATGCACGCCTGGTGCAAGGCCACCAGGCCCGAGGAGCACGCGGTGTTGAGGGCCATCACCGGCCCCTTGAAGTCGAGGAAGTAAGACAGCCGGGCCGCCAGCACCCCGTCATGGTTGGAGGTGACGTTGCCGCCGTCCTGCACCAGGTACTGGTAGTCGCCCTGCTCCACGCCGACGAAGACGCCGACGCGCCGCTCGCCGAGCAGCTGCGGCCCGAGGGCCGCATCGTCCAGCGCCTTCCAGGCCTCCTGCAGCAGCAGGCGCTGGCGCGGGTCCATGACGCGGGCCTCCTTCGGCGCGATCTCGAAGAACTGCGCGTCGAAGGCGTCGACCGCATCGAGGCAGCCCATCCACCGGCACCGCAGCTCCGACGTGCTGTCGGCCGCATGCCAGCCCCAGCGGGCCGCGGGCACCGGCCCCACCGCGTGCTGCTGCCCGGCAACCATCTGCCAGAACGCCGGCACCGAATCCGCCTGCGGGAACAGGCCGCTCATGCCGATGATGGCGATCGGCTCATGCAGGGCCGTCGCGTGCTCCTTGGAAGGCGATGAGGCCGGCGCGGGCGGCGCCGTGCCGTCCTGCCCCGCCCCGGCGGGCGCCGAAGCCGGCTCCTGCGGCGCGCGCAATGCCGCCGCCGGCCACCGGGCGGCCAGCGCCTCGGCGTGGACCGCGGCCACGTGGCCAGCGATCTGGCCGATGGTGGGGTGGTCGTAGAACAGCGCCGGCAGCAGCTTCACGCCCAGGCGTTCGGACATCCGGGTGGCCAGCTGCATCAGGCGGATCGAATCGAAGCCCAGGTCGACGAACGGACGGTCTTCGTCCAGCGCCTGTTCCGGCTGCTTCAGCAGCTGCTGCGCGAGCGAATGCAGTTCGGCCGCGAGGGCTTGCTGCAGGGGATCGCCGACGGGCGCCGCCACGGCTGGTCCGGCCACGGCAGGTGCCATCCCGCCAGTGGATTTCAGCAGCGCGCCGGCACGCACCGGGTCGGCGTTGATCACCAGCGGCTGCACATGGCCCTCGCCCAGCAGGCGCTCCAGCAGCGCGAGCGCGGTGCGGGTCGGCAAGGGGGCCTGGCCGCTCGCGGCCAGGTAGGCCTGCAGCGCCTGTGGCTGCAGGCGCTGGCGCGTGGCCGCGCCCATGCCGCCCTCCTCCCACAGCGGCCAGCCGATGGCCACCATGCGGCTGCCCTCTCCCTGCCATTCGCGCAGGGCCCTGGCATAGGCCCACTGGAAGCGGTTGGCGACGGCGTAGTCGCAGCCGCCGAAGTCGCCCTGCACGGCAGCCGACGACGAGAAGGCGCACATGAGGGCCTGCCCTTGCGCGCCGAACACGCGCTCGAGGGCCAGCGTGCCCGGCACCTTGGGGCGCAGCACGCGCTCGAACGCCGCGGCATCCTGCTCCAGCAGTGAGGCCGGCTGGTCCACGCCGGCGACGTGGAGCACTCCGTCGACCTGTCGCCAGGCCGGCGGCAGCGCGGCATGCACCGCCTGCAAGGCCTGCAGGTCCGCCACGTCCACCGAGGCGTGCTGCACCTCGCAGCCCGCGTCGGCCAACCCGGCGATCCAGGCGAGCTCTTTCTCGCCCGGCACCGACCGGCCCAGCAGAACCAGCTTTGCCTGGTAGCGGCGCGCCAGGTGCTCGGCCACCCGGCGGCCGAGGCCGCGGAAGGCGCCGGTGACCACGTAGGTGCCGCCCCGCTTGAACGCGAAGCCGGTGCCCGGCGCGGCGCCGTCCATCGGCCTCACCCGGCAGGCCAGGCGGCGCCCGTCACGCACCATCACGCTGGCGTGCCCTCCATGGTGTAGCTCGCGGTGCAGGAGATGAACCCATTGCTCGGGCGTGGCTGTGCCGGCGTGCATGAGCACCCGCACGACACTCCCGGGCCACGCCCGGGCGACGGAGCGCTCATAGCCGACCAGCGCATCCAGCAGCGCCTGCTCGACCGCATCGGTGAAGCTGCCGGCCAGCAGCACCTGGCCGGCCGAGAGCCCGGCGCGCTGCAATGCGCGCAACAGCACGCCCGGGAACGCCAGGTCGTGCAGGCAGCCGGCATCCTGGACGGGACCCAGCCAATAGACGGCATCGACCTGCGCACCGTCGCGGGCGACGGTCTGCAGCGCCGTGTCCAGCCCGTGCTCGCCGCCTTCGACGGCGAGGCATCCCGCCTCGGCGCCCGCTGACGGATCCTGCGCGAGGAAGAGCAGTTCGGCCTGCGGATTCAAGGCCTGCAACGCCTGGCGCAGGTGCTGCCGCCCGGTCGCGTCGTCGAACAGGCAGACGATGCGCTCGCGGCGGCCCTGTGCGGCGGCCACCTGCACGCCCTCGGGCAAGGGTGCCTCCACCCAGCGCTCCTCGAACAGGGTTGCCTCCGAGGGCTTCACCATGGTGTCCTGGGCGGCCGACACAGGCTGCACCTCGCGGGCGATCCAGTGGGCGTCCTCGCTGAAGGCGTAGGCCGGCAGGTTCACACGGCGCGGGCGATCATGCGGCCCATGGAGGCGGGCCCAGTGCACGGTGCCGCCGGCTTGCCAGAAGCGCGCCAGCTTGTCGAGCCGGCCTGCGGATATCCAGCGCTGAACCAGTTGCTGCCGGTCCTCGTCGTCGAGCAGGCCGGCCTCGGCCAGCGACTGCGGCGGCGCCATGGCGTCATGCCCGCCGGCCAGTCCACGCAGCGCCGCGACCAGCTCGGGCAGCTCGTGCACCACGAAGGCCGCACGCACCGGCTGTGCGAGGCGGCCCACCTGCAAGGTGAAGGCCACGTCCGCCAAACGAGGCGCCGTGCCGCTGTCCATGCCACGCTGCAGCTCATCGGCCAGCTCGCGGGCCATGCACCGCAGGTTGGCCGGCTTGCGGGCCGACAGCGGCACCAGCCGGGCACCGCCAGCCTGCGCGCCGCCGCCCACAGCGGGGGCAGCCTCCAGCACGGCATGCACGTTGGTGCCGCCGATGCCGAAGGAACTCACCGCGGCCCGCGCCGGGCCGCCATCGCTGCGCAGAGGCGTCACCCGGTCCAGCACCTGGAACGGCGTGGCCTCGAAGCGCGCCTGCGGGTTGGGCGTGCGGAAATGGATCGACGGCGGGACCTGCCCTTCGCGCAAGGCCAAGGCGCACTTGACCAGGCCGGCCAGGCCGGCCGCCGCGTCCAGGTGGCCGAGGTTGCTCTTGACCGAACCCAGCCCCACGGCCCGCGCATCGCGATAGGCCTCGGCCAGCGCACTGACCTCGATGGGGTCGCCCAGCCGCGTGCCGGTGCCATGGGCCTCGACATACTGCACGGTGGACGCGTCCACGCCGGCGCGGGCCAGCGCCGAGCGGATCACCGCCGTCTGGCCGGCCACGCTGGGGGCATAGAACCCTGCCTTGTCACCGCCATCGTTGTTGATCGCGGCGCCGCGGACGATGGCGTAGATGGCGTCGCCGTCGGCCAGCGCCGCGGCGGCGTCCTTCAGCAGCACGACGGCCACGCCCTCGCCCCCCACCATGCCGCTGGCCTGCGCGTCGAATGCACGGCAGTGGCCGTCGGCCGAAAGGTTCATGCCCTCCTCGTGCAGGTAGCCGATGCTGTCGTGGGCGTAGATGCTGGCCCCGCCGACCAGCGCATGCCGCACCTGGCCCGACGCGATGGCCTGGCAGCCCAGCGCCAGCGCGGCCAGCGAGGACGAGCAGTTGCTGTGCACGAAGAGGCTCGGGCCCTTGAGGCGCAAATGGTGCGAGACCATGGCCGCAAAGGTGCCCGGCTGCGACAGCATGAAGCGCACCAGCGTCTCGGAATCCTTGTGCTGCAGGTCGTGGACCAGCGGCGCGAGGTAGTGCGAGTTGGACGCCGACAGGTACACCGCCGCGTCGGCGATGTCCTCGGCCAGGTAGCCCGCGTCTTCCACGGCCTTCCACGCGTTCTGCAGCAGCAGCCGGGCCTGCGGGTCCATGAGCTCGGCATCGCGCGCCGAGATGCCGAAGAACTCGGCATCGAAGAAGGCCTTGCCGGCCATCGTCGATTGCACCGGCACGAAGCGCGGATGCGCCGCCAGCCAGGGCGCGACCCCGCGTTCGTGCAATTCGTCCGCGGTGTAGAGCGTCACGCTCTCGTGGCCGGCGAGCAGGTTGCGCCAGAACGCCCGATGGTTGCGCGCCCCCGGCACCTCGCACGACAGGCCGACGATCGCGACGGCCCCTTGCAGGCCGGTCGCGGATGCATCGGCTGCGGCGCCCGAGGCGTGCGCCGGGGCCCGCGCACCCTGCGCGTCTTGCATCCCCGGTGCGCCCTGCGTGCTTTGCAGCTCCTGCGCAAAGGGCACGCTGGCCCGCGCGGCCGGCGCCGTCCGGCAGGCCGCTGCCGGCACGGCGCGCAAGGCGTTCAGCCGCGCGTGCACCTGGGCCGCGGTGGGATGGCGAAAAACGTCGGTCGCGGTGAAGACCACGCCGAAGCGCTGCGCGATCCGCTCCGCCAGCACGGCGGCGAGCACCGAACTGCCGCCGGCATCGAAGAAGCCGTCGGACGCACGGATGTCCTCCACCATCAGCACCTCGCGCCAGAGCCCAAGCACCTCGTCGAGGGCCACCGCTGCGGCCGGCGCCATCGGTGCCGGCGTGGAAGCCGGCGCGTCGGCGTCGCCGTGCAGGCGCAGCGGCCGCTCCGACAAGGACTTGCGGTCGACCTTTCCGTTGGGCGTGCACGGCAGCGCCTCCAACTGGATGAAGAAGGCAGGCACCATGTAGTCGGGCAGCCGGCCCGCCAGGTGCTGCTGCAGGGCCTGCGCGCCGTCCGCGCCATCGCCCTCGGGGGTGTAGTAAGCCACCAGCAGCTTGTTCTCTCCCTGTGCCCTGGCCACCACCGCGCCGTCGCGCACGGCAGGGTGGGCCAGCAGCAGCGTCTCGATCTCGGCCAGCTCGATGCGGAAGCCCCGCACCTTCACCTGGCTGTCCATGCGCCCCAGGTATTGCAGCGAACCGTCGGGCGCCCAGCGCACGAGGTCGCCGGTGCGGTACATCGACGCACCGGGCACGAAAGGATCCGCGCAGAACTTCTCGGCGCTCAGTTCCGGCCGATTCAGGTAGCCGCGCGCCAGGCCGTCGCCAGCGATGCACAGTTCGCCCGGCACGCCGCTGGGGCTGAGGCGGCCCTGCGGGTCGACGACGTAGACGCGGGTGTTCGCGATCGGCGTGCCGATGCTCACCGGCTTGCCGGGTTGCACGCGCTCCACCAGCGACCACACCGTGGTCTCGGTGGGCCCGAACATGTTCCACACCTCGGCCCCGGTGGCGAGCAGCCGGTCCTTCAGCGGCTCGCTCATGGCCTCGCCGCCGCAGAGGATGCGCAGGCCCTGCCCATCGCGCCAGCCGGCATGCAACAGCATGCTCCAGGCCGACGGCGTGGCCTGCATGACGGTCGGCCGCACCGCCTCCACCAGCGACTTCAGACGCTGTGCGTCCTTCACCGTCGCGGCGTCGGCGATGTGGCACACCGCGCCGGCGACCAGCGGCAGGAACAGCTCCAGCGCCGCGATGTCGAAGCTGTGGGTTGTCACCGCCAGCAAGCGGTCCGTGGCCGCCAGGCCCGGCTCGCGGGCCATCGAGCAGAGGAAGTTGGTCAGCGCCCGGTGCGACACCATCACGCCCTTGGGGCGCCCGGTGCTGCCGGAGGTGTAGATCACATAGGCCAGATCGTCGGGCGTGGCCGCCAGTCGGGCGTCCGTGCCTGCCTGCGACGCAGGCTCGATCCACTCGCCATCCATCGCCACGACCACGTCGTCACGGCCGTCCATCGCGTCCCGGCACATGCCGCGCACCGACGCCTGCAGCGCCTGCTGCGTCAGCACCACCTGCGGTCGCGCGTCGCCGAGGATGTCGACCAGCCGCTCGCGCGGGTAGCCCGGGTCCAGCGGAATGTAGGCGCCGCCGGCTTGGAGCACGCCGAGCAGGGCTGCCACGAGGTCGGTGCAGCGCTCCATGCACACGGCCACCAGGCGACCAGGCCCGACGCCGCGCCGGCGCAGCCCCGCCGCCAGCCGCTCGACTCGTGCGTGCAGCTCGCCGTAGCGCAGCGCCTGTTCCCCGAAGACGATCGCCGGCGCCTGCGGCGTGCGCTGCGCCTGGGCCGCGAACAGGGAAGCCGTCGTCATGTGGGCGGGGTAGGCGACCTCGGTGCGATTCCGGTCGCGGACCAGTCCCAGGCGTTCCTCGGCGCACACCAGTTCGCAAGCGGCGACCGGCGTGTCCGGCCGCTGCATGACCATCTCCAGCAGCACGGCGAAATGCCGGTGCAGGCGCGCGAGCGTCTCGTCCTCGAACAGTCCAGGGTCGTACTTCCAGTTCAGCACGATGGGCTGCGAGGCCTGGGCCGGCAGCACCACCTCCAGCACCAGGTCGTATTCGCCCTGCTGCTGCACGCCCGGCAGGTGCTCGAATCGAGCGGCCGCCGAGGAGCGGTCCTCGTGCCAGTCCTGCACCATGAAGGCCACGTTGAACAGCGGGGCGCTGCCGTCGGCCTGTGCCAGGCCGAGCTCGCGCACCAGCGCCGGCAGCGGATAGGCGCAGGCCAGGTCCTGCGCCAGCTGGCGCTGCAACGCGCGGCAGAAGTCCTGCACGCCAAGCTCCGCGGCCACCTGGCTGCGCACCGGCACCATGTTCACGAAGTAGCCCACGGTGCGTTCGAAGCGCGGGCCGGGCCGGCCGCTGGCCGGCATGCCGACCACCACGTCCTCCTGCTGCGTGTAGTGGCGAAGCAGCACCTGGAACAGCGCCAGGAACACCGTCGACGGATAGAGCGCCTGCGCCTCGCAGAAGCGCCGCAGCGCCTCGCCCAGCGCCACCGGCAGCGCGGTGGCACGGCTGCGGCCATGCACCGCGTGCGCGGCGCGCCGCGGGTGATCGGTGTGCAGCGCCAGCGGCATGGCCCCTTCGAGGCGGCGGCGCCAGTGCGCGAGCCGGCGCTGCCCTTCCCCGGACGCCAACAGCCGCGCCTCCTCGGCGACGAAGTCCGCGTGGCTCGCGGCTTCCGGCCGCGCCTGCGGCTGCCGTCTGGCGGCCAGGGCGTCATACGCCTGCTCCAGGGTGCCAACCAGCACCGCGAGCGACGCGCCGTCGATGACGACGTGGTGGGCCTCGATCAGCACCAGCGCGCTGCCGTCACCCAGGCGATAGACCGCGGCGCGGCACAGGGGGCCGCGCTCCAGGTCGAACGGACGAAGCACGTCCCGCCGGATACGTTCCAGCACCTGCGGCTCGTCCAGCGCACGGGCATCGTGCTCCGGCACTCCCGCGGCCTGCCCGCAGGCCTGCTGCACCAACCGGCCTTCCGCGATGGCGACCACCACGTCGAGCGCCGGATGCTGGCGCAGCGCGAACGCGAAGGCCTCGGCGAACAGGCCGGTGTCCAGATCCCGAGCCCTCAGGCACAAGGGCACGTGGTAGGCGGTGGTGGCCGGATGTGTTTTCTGCAGCATCCACAAGCCCTGCTGCCCTTGCGACAGCGGATGGCGACCCGCAACCTCCGGGGCGACGCCTGCCTCCGGCGAGGTGTCGTCCACGTCGAGGGAGGCGGCGTCCACGCCGCGCTCGTTCACCAGATGCGAGGCCAGGCGGTCCAGCGTGGCGTGCTCGAACAGCGTTGCCGCATCGAAGTCCGGCTCCAGCTTCCGGCGAATCTCTCGGGCCAGCTGCACGAGCGCCTGCGACGACAGGCCCGACTGCACGAAGTCGCGCCCGGCATCGATCTCCCCGGCCTCGATGCCCAGGCCGCGGCCGAGTTCACCCGCCAGCCAGGCGCGCACGCGCTCCAGCGGAGCCGCCGGCGCCGAGCTGCGGGACGGCTGCCGGCCCTCGGCTGCTGCGCGCGAACCGGCGCCTGTCCGGGCGGGGCCGCCTTGCGGCGGCTGGTGCCAATGCACCGTCTTCTCGAACGGATAGCCCGGCAGGCTGACGCGGCGCGGCCGAGGGCCCAGCACCATGGCCTGCCAGGACGCCTCGGCGCCCTGGAGCCACAGCGCGAGCAGGCCCGGCATGTCGTGCCGCTCGATGCAGGCGGCCTGCTCGGCATGCCAGCGGCGCTCCGTCTCGCTGGAGCGCGACAGCTGCCGCAGGTCGCTGGCCGGCGCCGATGCGTCGCCGTCGATGAAGGCCGCGAGCTTGACGCACAGATCGTCGATGGAGCGCACCAGCCAGCCGGCACGCACCGGCAGGGCTTCGCGGCCCACTTGCAAGGTGTACGCCACGTCGCGCAGCGCGGGCACCGGGCCGCCTTGGCGCAGCAAGGCGAGCAGGCGCCGCGCGAGTTCGCGCAGCCGCTCGGGATGACGAGCCGACAGCGGCACCGCATGCCACGCGCCATCGGCCGGGTCCTCGGCATGGCCGGTGGCGGGTGCGACGTGCTGCTCGACGAGCAGGTGGGCGTTGGCACCGCCGGCGCCGAAGCAGGAGACCGCCGCGCGCCGCGGCACCGCGCGGCCTTGCGCGTCCTGCGCCGGCCATGGCGCGAGCGAGCGGTTCACGAAGAACGGCGTCTGCCCGAAGACGATGCCGCTGTTCAGTTCCTCGGCATGCAGCGAGGGGGCGATCTGCCCGTGCTTCATCTGCATGAGCACCTTGATGAGGCCCGCCATCCCGGAGGCGCTCTCGCAGTGCCCGATGTTGGACTTCACCGACCCGATTGGGCAGGACCCGCGGGGCCGCCGGCCGGCGCGGTCGTAGGCCCGGCCGAGCGCCGACACCTCGATCGAGTCGCCGAGCAGCGTGGCCGTGCCATGCGCCTCGACGTAGCCGATGGTGGCCGGGTCGATGCCGGCCTTGTCCAGCGCCCGCTCCACCAGCGCGCGCTGCGCATGCAGGTTCGGCACGCCATAGCGGTTGCTGCGTCCGCCGGCGTTGACGGCGCTGGCCTTGATGACGCCATGGATCTGGTCGCCGCGGGCCAGTGCGTCGTCCAGCGGCCGCAGCACGACCGAGCCGACCCCTTCGGCGGCGACGAAGCCGTCGGCCCGCTCGCCGAAGGCGCGGCACTCGCGGCCGGCTGACAGCAGCTTCATCTCCGACAGCAGGTCGAAGTGGTCGAGGTCCAGGATCAGGTTCACACCTCCGGCAATCGCGCAGTCGTTGTCGCCGCTGTAAAGGCTCTCGAGCGCCAGGTGGATGGCCGTCAGCGACGAGGAGCAGGCGCTGTCGACCGCCAGGCTCGTCCCCTGGAAATCGAACAGGTAGGAGGTGCGGTTGGCGATGGAGGAATAGGCAACGCGCTGGCTGTAGGTGGCGTTCATCACGCCGACGAACACGCCCACGCGCCGGCTGTCGGCCAGCGTGGCGGGCGTGTAGCCGGCGTCCTCGATCGCGTGGTAGGTGGTCTCGATGAACAGCCGCTCCTGCGGGTCCAGCAAGGCGGCCAGCGTGTCGTCGATGCCGAAGAAGGCGGCATCGAAGCACGCCACGTCCCGCAGGAAACCGCCCCAGCGCTGCTCGCCGGCGCGCGGCGGGCACCACCAGCGATCAGCGGGATAGGCGCTGACGCAGTCCACGCCATCGCGCACCTGCGACCAGAACTGCTGCACGTCCTGCGCACCGGGGAAGTGCCCGGCCAGGCCGACGATCGCGACGTCGCGCGAGCGCACCGATGCGGCAGGCCTCGCCGGCTGCGCTGCCGCGCAGACGCCGGCGGCCGCCGCGGCGGCCCGTTGCAGGGTCGCGGGGGACGCAGCCGCCGTTGCGGGCACCGTGGCGCCCACCCAGGCCACCACCTCGGCCGCACGGTGCTGCAGCAGGTGCTCGGTGGCGGCCGCGATCGTCGGGCAGTCGAAGAACAAGGTGCTGCCCAGCCCTTCGAAGGGTCCCGCGAGGCGGTTGTTGAGTTGCGTGACCAGGATGGAGTCCAGACCGCAGTCGAACAGGTTGCGCTCCGGCGCTAGCTCGGCCTCGGACATCTTCAGCACCTCGCAGACCACGCGCCTCAGGCGCGCATGGAGGGCGTCCTGCAGCGGGGCCCCGGCGACCTGCCCGGCAGCGGCTTCGCCACGCTCGTGCAGGCCGAACCGTTCCATCAGCGCCGGCCGCTTGCAGACGACGAAGTAGTCCACCAGGGCATCGATCGTTTTCATCTCGAAGAACAGCGTGCTCGGCAGATCGTCGAAGTCCTGCGCCAGGGCGTTGTTCAGGTTCGCGACCAGGATGGAGTCGAGCCCGTACTCGGCCAGGTCGCGCTGCGGGTCGACCTGCTCGAGCTTGAGGGCGCGCGCCACGATGTCGCCCAGGTGGGCCTGGGTGCGGGTGCGCAACAGCGCGGCATCGTCGGTGCCGGCCTCAGCGGCCGGCGCCATCGCGGCGGGCGCCATTGCGGCCGGCATGCCCTCGTGCGGCAGGCGGACGATGCCATCGCTTTCCGCGACGATGACCTGCTGGCCCAGGGCATGGGCTTCCGGATGGGGCAGCCAGCCTGGCGCGAGGCCCGCGTCGGCCAGCAGGTCGATCCAGCGCGCGGGTGCCAGCAGCGGACCTCCGGGCAACCGCAGCGCGGTGTCGTCGCAGGCCCACCAGCCGTCGAGCAGCCCGAAGGTCAGGTGAGACAACAGCGCATTGCTGCTCATCTCGTTGAGCAGCAGCAGGCCTTGTCGCCGCATCGTCGCCTTCACGTGGCGCAGCGTGCGCGCGACGTCCGGCGTGGCGTGCAGCACGTTGGTCGCGATCACGATGTCGTAGCTGCAAGGCGCCACGCCCTGCGGCTGCCCCGGCCGCGACACGTCGAACAGCCGGGTGCGCAGGAAGGGATGCTCCGCGGCCAGCCGCTCCTGCGCGGCGAAGAGGAAGGCCTTGGAGACATCGGTGAAGCAGTACTCCTCGATGGCGCCGGCCAGCGGCCTCAGCGCCTGCAGCACGCGCCGCGTGGAGGCGCCGGTGCCCGCACCCACCTCCAGGATGCGCACGCGGCGCGCCGGATCGTGCTGCCGCCAGGCAGCGACGGCCTGCGCCGCCAGGTCGCCGAGTTGCAGGTTGAAGTGGTCCACCACCGGGTGGTGGCGGTACATTGCTTCCACCGCGGACGTCGAACCGCCGGGGAACAGCACGTCGGTGGCCGGGCGCCGACCTGCCAGCACCTCGGGCATCGCTGCGAGGCAGCGCTCCAGCAAGTCGACCTGGCCGCGCTGGAATTCCTGTTGCACCCACTGCGGCCGCGCCGCGTGCCATTGCGTCCAGAGGTCGTCCGTCCGCAGCGCGAACGCCTCGGGCGACCCAGTGCCGTCGCCGAGCATGAGGCCGCTGCGCTGCAACTCGGCACGGCTTTCGTCGAACCACCGCTGGTACTTCGGCAGGAGGCCGCCCTGCACGCGCAGCGAGCGTCCGTCGCCCGCGATGTCCCGCAGGGTCGCCGCCAGGAGTCGGCGCGACAGATCCAGCATCCGCGGCTGGGGCAGCGCGGGCAGCAGTTGCGCCACCGCCTCGTGGCGGGGCGGGGTCGCCGCCCGGCATGCCTGCAGCACGGACGGCCCCGCGGCCGGTGCGACGAGAACCTGCTCGTCGCCGCACCAGGCCTGCAGCGGCTCATGGCCGAAGGTCTGCACGAATGCCAGCTGGCCGAAGCCGCTGGCGACGAAGCGCTCGAGCTGCTCCATCGCCTGCCGTGGATCGAGCGAATCGATGCCGGCCGACGCCATGCGCTGCCGGTAGGCGGCATCGCTGACCACGCCGGCGGTGCCCCAGTAGCCCCAGTGGACCGTCTTGACGGCCGGCGCCGGCAACCCGGCGGCGGCGGCCCGGGCGCCGCGCACCCGCGCCAGCGCCTGGGCGAACGCATCCTTGAAGGTGCAGCCGGCGGCGTAGTTGGCCTGGCCCGGCGAGCGCGCAAAGCCTTCGAGCGAGGAGAAGAACAGCACCTGCTGCAACGGCTCCTCCGCGAACACTTCGGCGAGGTGGATGCTGGCATCGACCTTCGGGGCCAGGGCGAGTTGCAGGCGCTGCTCGTCCATGTGGGCCACGCTGCGGTCGGCCAGCACGATGGCCGAATGCACCACGCCGTCGACCCGCGCATGGCGCTGCCGAATCGTGCGATGTGCTTCGCGCAGCGAGGCCAGGTCCGCCGCATCGGCCGGCACGTACATCGGCTCGGGCGCACCGTGCCGGCGTGCCAACTCGGCCAGCGACTGCAGCTTCGCAACGATCGCCTCGTCCGCAGCACGCCGGCCGATCCACACGATGCCTGCCTGGTGGCGTTCCACCATGAACCGGCTCCACACCTCGCCGATGCCTCCGGCTCCGCCGACCACCACCTGGACGCTGCCGCACTGCGGCAGCGCCGCGGCCTCTGGCAGCGCCTGCACGGGCAGCAGGCGCTGCCGGTGCCAGCGGCCATCGCGCAATGCCAGCGTCTCGCCGGACGCCACCGGGGACTGCCGATCCGGCAGGGCCGGCAGAGCGAGCGACGGCGATGCGTCCGCCGGCAGGTCCAGCAGCCGGATGCGCCACTGGCCGTACTCCTTGGCCAGGCTGCCCATGAGGCCGTGCACGCCGGCATGGGTGGGATCCACCGCGTCGCGCTGGTTCACCGCCTGGGTGCCGAAGGTGATGACCGTCCACGTGAGCCCACGCTTGCCATGGCCCAGGGCCAGCACCGCCTTGACGATGCGGAAAAGCCGGCGCAGGCCATGCGCCTGCGCAGCCCGCATGGCCTGCAGGTCGCCGGCCACCCCCAGGCCGGCCGGCGGCGCGAACCACACCAGGTGGTCGATCGCCGGCAGTCGTGCCAAGTGGTCGCGGATCTCGTCTTCGCTGATGTTGGCAGGCAGCGCCACGCTCGCGGCCGGGTGGGCGCGCAGCTCGCCGGCCCAGGCGGGCGGGAGGTCGAGCCAGGCGGTGGCCGAATCGTGGTCCACCGCCAGCGCGCCGGCGGGGGATGCCGGGAGCGGTAGCCATGCCGGCTGCAAAGCGTTGAACACCGAGGCCCGCGGCGCCACGCCATCCGCGGGCGCGCCCAGCGGACGGAAGGCCAGGCCGCGCAGCCGCGCACAAGTGCGCCCCTGCATGTCCAGCAGGTCGATGTCGAGCACGCGGGCATCCTGCTCGTCGGGATGCATCGCGTCGCTGCGCACCCAGGCCTGCATGCGGGGCTGGAAAGGCGCGAAGTACTCGAAGCTGTCCAGCGCGAACGGCACCGCAGTGCGCGCTGCCGCGCCGGCCGGTTCCACCGGCACGGCATCACCAGCCACGGCGGCCAGCAGCGCGTCTTCCAGGCCCACCGACGCGTGGATGGCCGCATCCATCAAGCTGGGATGCAGCGTGTACTCGTCCATCGTCGCCGCCAGCGCCTGGGGCAGCCGCAGCTCGGCGAGTACTTCGCGCGGCGCAGACGGTCCGCTGCGGTGGAGCTTGTCGATCACCCGGAAGCCGGTGCCGTAGTCGATGCCGACACGGCGGATGTGGGCATAGCAGGCCTGGCCGTCGACGGCTTGCGGCGACATGCGCGAGCGCAGTGCCGCCAGGTCCACCCGCGGGGCCGACGTGGCGGGGTGCAACTGCGCGCGCCCCTGCATGTGAACGACCGGCTGTGCACCCTGCCCGCGCAACTCGAACGTCGCCGACGCAGGTGCGTGGCCCGACGCAGCTTCCCATTGCACCGACAGTTCCAACGCCAGGCCCTCGGCACCGTCGAAGGCCACCGGACGAAGCCAGCTCAGGTGCTTGAGCACCAGTCGGTGGCCGGGGCCGGCCGGCTGCGGCATCGAGCGCCGCAGCGCCTCGAAGGCCATCTCCAGCGCACCGACTGCCGGCAGCAGGCGGCGTCCAAGCACCACGTGGTCCCGGACGACGAATTCCTCGCCGGACAAGCGGGCATGGAACCGCCAGGGCGCATCGCCCACGCACGTCCCCTGCATCAAGGGATGGCCGCCCGCGACCGGTGCCGCGGCACCGGTGGCCTCCGGCCGAGGGTGCCCGGCCCAGGGATGACGGGTGCGGCTGAAAGGATAGGTCGGCAGGCTGACCCGCCGAGCCGTGGTGTCGTGCAAGGCCGGCCAGCTGAGCGGCTCGCCGGCGACCCAACCCTGGGCCAACTGCAAGAGGTCCGCGGCGGCCGGCACGTCGCCCTCCTGACCGGCGCTGCCCGCCCGCGACAACGCTTCACCCTCGAAGCGGTGCTCAGACGCCCGGCCGTCGACGAAAGCGGCCAGCTCCAGCGCCAGCTGCGCCACGTCGTCGACCACGAAGGCCACGCGTGACGGCATCGCAACCCGGCCCCGCTGCAAGGTGAAGGCAATGTCCTCGATGCGCGGCGCATCGGCAGCGCCGTCGGCCGGCGCGAGCCGCTCCAGCAGGTCGCCCGCGTACTGCAGCAGGTTGGGCCGGCGTCGTGCCGACAGCGGCACCAGGTGCGTTCGGCGCGGTACCGGGTTGGCCGCCGCCGATGCCACGAATTCCTCGAAGATAGCGTGCGTGTTGCTGCCGCCGATGCCGATCGAGTTCAGGGCGGCGCGCCGTGGCGTGTCGCCGGCGGTCCAGGGCGCCAGCGTCGTGGTCACATAGAACGGCGACTCCTGCAACGCGAGGCGGGGGTTGGGCTGGCTGAAGTTGATCGACGGCGGCAGCTGGCGATGGTGAAGGCTCAGCAGCACCTTGATGCATCCGGCCAGGCCGGCCGCGGTGTCGAGGTGGCCGATGTTGGGCTTGACCGATCCGATGCCGCAGAACTGCTGCGCGACGGTGTGCTCGCGATAGGCCTCGGTCAGTGCGCCGACCTCCACCGGGTCGCCCAGCTTGGTGCCCGTGCCGTGCGCCTCCACGTAGCCGATGGTCGACGGATCGATTCCCGTCTCCTGCAACACCTGGCGAATGGCCCGGCCCTGCCCTTGCATGCTCGGGCTGAAAAAGCCCGGCGACTGGCCGCCATCGCTGGTGCTGGCGATGCCGCGCAGCAGGCCGTAGACGTGGGAGCGCCGGCGCATCGCTTCGCCGGTGCGGCACAGCAGCAGCGCCGCCACGCCCTCCCCGCCCACCATGCCGTCGGCAGCAACATCGAAGGTCTTCACCCGGCCGTCGCTGGAGAAGTTCAACCCCGGCTGGTGCACGTAGCCGAAGCGCTCCGCGCTGCGTGCCGAGGCGGCCGCCACCAGCGCGAAGTCGGTCGCGCCGGAGCGCACGGACTTGAAGGCGAGGTCCAGCGCGCTCAGCGAGGATGAGCAGTTGGAATGGACCGAAAGGCTCGGGCCTTCCAGGCCCAGCTGGTAGGAAATCATCGCGGCCACGCTGCCGCTCTGGTTCAGCACCCAGGCCAGGTACTGCTGCGAGTCCTCGATGACCGGCGAGGCGTCGCCTTCGGTGCGGTAGCCGTGGTTGCCCACCGACACGTACACCGCCGTGCGCGGAATGTCGCGATGGTCGAGGCCGGCGTCTTCCACCGCCTTCCACGCCTGCTGCAGCACCTGCCGGAACTGCGGGTCCATCATCTCGACGTGGTTCGGCGAGAGCTTGAAGAACTCGGCGTCGAAGCAGTCCTTGTCGGCCAGGCCCAGCTGCATCGGCACATAGCCGGGGCGGCCGATGAGGCGCTCGGGCACCTGCGCCTCGCGCAACTGCGCCTCGTCGAGGAACCTCGTGGCCTGCCGGCCCTCGCAGAGGCTGCGCCAGAAGGCCCGCAGGTCCGGCGCCCCCGGGAACTGGCACGAGATGCCGATGACGGCGACGCTGTCCTCGTCGTGGGCAGGCCCGGCTGCGGGCGCAGCAGCGCACACGGCTGCAAGCAGGCCGGCATAGGCCGGCAGCGCCTGCTGCAGCCAGGCAGCGAGGGCGCTCACCGTGGGGTGCTTGAACAGCTCGCCCGCGGTGAAGGGCACGCCGAAGGCAGCCGTGATGCGATCGGCCAGCACGACGGCGTTCATCGAGTTGCCGCCGGCGTCGAAGAAGGGGTCGTCGAGCTCGACACCGTCGACGTGCAGCACCTCGCACCACAGCTCGAGCAGACGCGCCTCGAGCGCCTGCCGGCCGGCCGGCGGTGTGGCCATCGGTGCGGCGCCCAGCGCCACCGGCCGTTGCATCAGCGCCTGCCGGTCCACCTTGCCGTTGGCCGTCAGCGGGATGCGGTCGATCGCGACGACGAGGTCAGGGACCATGTAGTGCGGCAGGCGTTCGCGCAGCCAGGCCCTCAGCGCCGCCGGCTGGAAGGCCGGCACCGCCCCTGCACGCGGCACGCAGTACGCCACCAGCTGCCGCTCGCCGTCGGCGCCGCGCGCCACGGCCACGCATTCCTGCACCTCCGCGCGTTGCAGTAGCGGGTGTTCCACCTCGCCCAGCTCGACGCGGTGGCCGCGGATCTTGACCTGGAAATCCATGCGGCCGAGGTACTCCAGCGAACCGCCCGGGCCCAGGCGCACGAGGTCGCCGGTGCGGTACAGGCGGCCGCCCGGCACCAACGGGTGCTCGATGAACTTCTGCGCGGTGAGCTCCGGGCGGTTCCAGTAGCCCCGCGCCACGCCCGCACCGGCAATGCACAGCTCGCCCTCGCCGCCCTCGGCCACCGGACGGAGCTGGTCGTCCAGCACGTGCAGCACGGTCTCGCCGATCGGCTCGCCGAGGCACACCGGCCGGTCCGCGTGGACCTGCGCGACCGTCGACCAGATGGTCGTCTCGGTGGGGCCGTACATGTTCCAGGCCTGCGTATTCGTCTCGACGAAGCGCTGCTTCAGCGATGCCGGCATCGCCTCCCCGCCGCACAGGGCGCGCACGCCTTCGGCATTGCGCCAGCCGGCCAGGAACAGCATCGTCCACAGGGCCGGCGTCGCCTGCATCACCGTCGGCCTCACCTGTTGAATGCAGCGCATCAGCTGGCTGGCGTCGCGCACCGTGGCGGCGTCGGCCACGTGACAGCGCGCGCCTTGAACCAGCGGCAGCCACAGCTCCAGGCCGGCGATGTCGAAGCTGATGGTCGTCACCGCGAGCAGCACGTCGTTCGCGCCGAGCCCGGGCCGGCGCATCATCGACGTCAGGAAGTTGGCCAGGGCCCGGTGCGGGACCATCACGCCCTTGGGCCGGCCCGTGCTGCCGGAGGTGTAGATCACATAGGCGAGGTCTTCCCCGTCGAGCACCACGGGCTCCTGCGGGGACTGCGGGGACTGCGGGGACTGCGGCGCGGCCACCGGGCCGTCGATCAGCATCACCGAGGCCGCTCCTGGCGCATCGACCAGCAGCGACTGCGCCTGTTCGTGCAAGGCCGCCTGCGCCAGCACGACGCGCGCGCCGCTGTCCTGCACCACGTACGCGAGCCGGTCCGCCGGATGGGCAGGATCCAGCGGCACATAGGCCGCGCCGGCCTTGAGCACCGCGAGCAAGCCCACCACCATGTCGAGCGAGCGCTCCGCGAGCACGGCCACCAGGTCGTTCTTCTTCACGCCCTGCGCGCGCAGCTGCGATGCCAGCCGCGTGCTGCGTTCGCTGAGTTCGCGGTAGCTGAGCGCCTGGTCGCCGAAGGAGACGGCCACGCGGTCCGGAGCGCTTTGCGCCTGGGCCTCGACCTGCTCGTGCACCCAGTGCGCCGGCGCCTGCGGCGCGCCGCGCTCTCCGGTCAGCGCGAACAACTCGCGCAAGGGCCGGCCGGCATCGCCGGCCACCGCCTCGAGCACACGCTCGTAGGCCGCGGCCAGAGCCGCGACGTCCTCCGCGCTGTACAGCTCGGGGTGGTACTTCCAGTTCAGCACCAGGCCCTGGCGGCGCCGGATCAGCTCCAGCGACAGCTCGTACTCGCCCTCCTGGTGCAGCTCGCCGACCAGTTCATAGGGACGGTCGTCGATGCCTTGAAGCACGTCCTGGAACATGAAGGCCGTCTGGAACACCGGCGAGCGTGCGGCCGACGGCGACGATCCCAGCGCACGCACCAGCGCGCCGAACGGATGGCTGTGCGCCATCGCGTCGATCATGTCCTTCTGCACCTGCGCCAGGAAGTGCCCGAAGGCGAGTTCCTCGTTCAACACGCTGCGGATCGGCACCATGTTCACGAGGAAGCCGACCGCGTGCTGCAGCGCCGGGCTGCGACGCTCGTTGACCGGCATGCCGACCACCAGGTCGCGCTGGCCGCTGCGCGCGGCCAGCAGCACCTTGTAGGCCGCCAGCAGCAGCGACGACAGGAAGCTCCCCTGCGACTCGGCCATGGCCACGATGCGGTCGACGGCCGGCTGGGCAAGCAGCTGCATGTGGGTGGCACCGGCAAACGCGTCGCGCACCGGCGCCGACTGGCGGGCCAGTTGCAGCACGGGCAGCGGCCCGGCCAGCCTGGCCTGCCAATACGCCAGCGCAGCCTGCCCTTCGGCGAGCCGGCGCTGCTCGTCCCGCACGAAGTCATGGAAGCCGGCGGCTGCCACCGGCAGCGCCGGCACGCCGCCGTCACGCAGGGTTTCGCAGGCGGAGAACAGCGCATCGAGCACGATCGGCCCCGAGGCACCGTCGAAGACCAGGTGGTGCACGAGCAGCAGCACGATGGCCTCGCCGCCGGCCAGCGCGAAGACGTGCACCGCCGCCAGCGGAGCGTCTTCCACGGCGAAGACCTGCCGCGCCTGCGCGCGCAGCGCCGCGATCACTTCCGCCTCGGTGGCGCGCGAGAGGTCATGAACGTGGAACGGGACCGGCTGCTCGGGCTCCTCCCATTGCAGCAGCCTGCCGTCGGACTGCTGGCGGATGCGGGTGGACAGGATCGGATGCCGGCGCACGACCCAGCCCATGGCGTCGCGCAGCACCTGCGCATCCAGCTGCGCCACCCGCACGCACACGGGGATGTTGTAGGCAGTCATCCCGGGGTAGGACTTCTGCAGGATCCAGAGCCCCTGCTGGCCTGCCGACAGCGGGCGCCCGGCCTGCCCGGCCTTCAGATCGGCCAGGGCCCGGGCGACCTGCTCGCCGCTCAGGTGGCCGGCCTTGTATTGCGCAATCAGGGATTGGATCGTCGTTTTCATGGTCAGTCTCCTCCACGCAGGGAGGCTGGGACATCGGCGAGGGCGAGCGAGCCGTTCTCGAGGGCTTCGAGCATGGCCAGCAAAGTGGGGTCGACGGCCTGTGGCTGGCCGGCGGGGGTCGGAATGGGCGGCACGCCGGCCTCTGCGGCACGCGGCACCTTCACCGCCTGCAGCCGATCCAGCGCCGGGCCGTACGCCTGGGCGAGGTGATCGGCCAGCCGCGCGACCGTGGTGTGCTCGAAGAGCTTGCTGGGCAGGAAACGCGGGTCGATCTGCCCGGCGATCTTCTGCGTCAGGCGCACGACGTCGGCCGATACCAGGCCCAGTTCGAGGAAGCTGGCCTGCGGCGCGATGTCCTCCAGCGGCCGGGCGATCTGCGAGGCGAGCCACTGGCGGATGAACAGGCGCGCCTTGTCCTGCGCCGGCATGGGTTCGGCGCCCGGTGCCGGTTCGGCGTCGGTGACGAAGTGCCACTCGAAGCCCGGCGTGGCGGCATCGCCCAGGGACGAGCGCGCCGATGCCGCGGTGCCGCGCGCAGCGCTGGAGGGCTGCGTCTGGGGCAGCCCATCCTGCGCCAGCCGCATCCAGTGGCGCACACGCGCGAAGGGATAAGTCGGCAGGTGCAGCCGCTGCGGACGCTGCGCGCAGAGCGCCTGCCAAGCCACCGCATGGCCTGCGGCCCACAGCTGCGCCAGCTTGTCCCAGCGGCCCGAACCGGCCCACTTGCGCGCCAGTTCCTGGACCACCTCGTCATCGTCCAGCAATTGCGCCGAGGCGCTGCGCTCGCCCGCGCGGCCCGCCCAGCAGCGTGCCCCCGGCTGGCCGTCGACGAACTGCCGCAGCCGCTGCGCCGCCTCGTCCAGCGTGCGCGCCTGCACGATCACGCGATGCTCGAACGCGACGCGGCCGGTCTGCAACGTGTAGGCCAGGGACGCCAAATCGAGTTCGGGCTGCCCGTCCAGGAAGGCGAGCAGCTTGTGCGCGGCCTCCTGCAGGCGCTCCGGGCTGCGGGCCGACAACGGCAGCAGCACGCCGTCGCCAGGCACCGGCAGGCTCGTGGGCACCGCCGGCGGCGGCGCTTCCTCGAGGATGACGTGCGCGTTGGAGCCGCCGGCGCCAAAGGCGCTGATGCCGGCGCGGCGCACGCCGCGCTCCACGGTCCACGGCTGCAGCGCCGCCTGCGGGTGGAACGGCGAACTGGCGAAGTCCAGGTAGCGGTTGAGCTCCTGCGCATGCAGCAGCGGCACCAGCGTGCGGTGATGCAGTTGCAGCGCCGTCTTGGTCAGGGCGCTGACGCCGGCCGCCGACTCGGCGTGGCCGATGTTGGACTTCACCGAGCCGAGCGCGCAGAACTGCGTCTTGCCGGTGAACGAGCGATAGGCCTCGGTCAGGCCCTGGAACTCGATCAGGTCGCCGATGGAAGTGCCGGTGCCGTGGGCTTCCAGGTAGGTGATGGACTCGGCCTCGACGCCCGACTTGGCCAGGCAGTCGGCGATCAGCGCCGTCTGCGCCACCGGCGACGGCACCGTGACGCCGCCGGTGCGGCCGGCATGGTTGATGGTGCTGGCCTTGATGACGGCGTAGATGCCGTCGCCGTCGGCCAGGGCTTGCGACAGCGGCTTGAGCACCACGCAGCCAATGCCATCGGCCGGGCCGTAGCCGTCGCCCCCTTCGCTGAAGGAGCGGCAGCGGCCGTCGGTGGACAGCATGTCGAGGAAGCCATAGGTGAGGTACTTGTTCGGGTGCAGCGACAGGTTCACCCCGCCGGCCAGCGCCACCTTGCATTCGCCCAGCGCGATGCTCTCCACCGCCAGGTGCACCGTGGTCAGCGAGGAGGAGCACAGCGTGTCGACGGCCATCGACGGGCCGTGGAAGTTGAAGAAGTGCGACACGCGGTTGGCCAGCGGCGCGCAGTTCAGGGAGACCGCGAAGGTCTGGCCCTGCTGCACCGCCTCGTTCTGGAGGACGGTGTAGTCCTTGTGCATCACGCCCACGTACACGCCGATGGCGCGGCAGCTGCCCGGCTCGGCCGGAAGCAGCGTCTCGGGGGTGTAGCCGGCGTCCTCCACCGCCTCCCAGCAAACCTCGAGGAACTGGCGCTCCTGCGGGTCCAGCGCATCGGCGTCGTCCGCCGCGATGCCGAAGAACTCGGCGTCGAAGCAGTCGGCATCCGCCAGGAAGCCGCCCCATGCCGGGATGGGCCGGCCGGTGCGGCTGCTGCGGCCCTCGAAGCGCTCCAGCGGCCAGCGCGCCTCGGGCAGCGGCGTGATGCAGTCACGGCCTTCCTTCAGGTTGCGCCAGAACTCGTGGATGTCGCGGGCCATCGGGTAGCGGCCCGCCATGCCGACGATGGCCACTTCCCGCACGCCTGGCACCGCCGTCCCGCCCGCCGCGGCTTGCGGCACCGCCAGCGGCGCGTGCGTGGTCCGGGCCGAAGGACGGGCGGTGGCGGGCGCCGCAGGCAGCGTCACGCGCGGCGCGGCAACGGCCGCCGCCTTCGCGGCGCCCGGCAGCGCGTGCCGGGACTGGAGGTGCTTCGCCAGGCTGCCAAGCGTGGTGTATTCGAACAGCAGCGTCGGCGACAGCCGGGTGGCCAGGGCCGACTCGATGGCCTTGACCACCTCCAGCAACTGGGCAGAGGCCAGGCCCAGCTCGTAGAAGCCGAGCGACGGGTCCAGCGTTTCCACCGGCTTGCCGGCCTGCGCCGCGATGATCTGCGTCACCAGCGCCTCGACCGAGCCTGCCGACGCGGCATCCGGCACGGCCGCGGCCGGTGCAGCGACTGCGGTGCGCAGGGCCGGCCGCCCGGCGTCACCGCGCAGGCGATGCGGGTTGATGAGGCCGGCATCGCGCACCAGCTTGCTCTTGAAGTTCAGCAGCTCGGCGATCTTGCGGCCGGCCAGGTCGAAGAACTCCATCGTCATGACGAGCAGTTCTTCCTTCACTTCGACGCTGGAGGACTGGATGCGCGTGTAGCAGGCGTGCTGAAGCGGCTCGCTGGCGTAGAACGACTCGTAGAACAGCGGCAGGAACAGGCGCGACTCGCCCTGCAACAGCTCCATCGTGGCGCCCCCGGCCCCGACGGCGCTGCCATCGACCAGGGCAGGATGGAAGAGGTAGTCGCCGGCATCCCCGGCATGCGCCGGGTCGACCGCCACCCGCAGCCACCACCCGGCCGGCACCGAATACAGCGCGCCCTGGGCCTTCATCAGACCGGAATGCACCAGCTCCTGCGAGCGGTAGCTGGCATACAGCCCGTCGAAATCCGTGGCCTGCAAGGGTGCCGTCAGGGACGGCACGTCGACCACTTCGTCGAAGCTCCGGGGCACGACCTGCAGCATTTCCGCGCTCACGCAGGGCGCATCGCCGTCCGCGTCCGTCACGCTCACCCGCCAGCCATCGGCCTGCGGCTCGGCACGCAGCCGCAGTTGCACCGGACGGTCGGGCTCCACGGCCAGCGGCCGGTAGATCGACAGGTTGCACAGTTGCAGTCCACGCAAGCCGAAGCCGGCCTCGGCGAACCACTGGTACAGCACGTCGATCCAGGCCAGGCCCGGCAGCAGCCGCTGCCCGTACACCACGTGGTGGTCGAGGATCGGGTGGTCGGCCGCGAGGGTCTTCGTCCACACCCTGGACTGCGAGAAGCCATGCTCGAGCACGGCGCGGACGGCACCGGCATCCAGCGGCTGCAAGGTTCGCGCGTCCACCCGCCGCATGGCCGGCAGCGGCAGCGCATGGCGGTTTGCGGCCTGGGCAGCGGCGTGCCGCCGCACGATGACGTGGGCATTGGTGCCGCCATCGGCAAAGCAGTTGAGCGCCGCATGCGACAGCGCCATCGGCCGGGACTCCCGAGGGAACGAGAAGCCCGCGGCCGCCATGTCGACGTGCTCGGGCGGTTCCTGCCCCGACAGGAAAGGCAGCAGCGACTGCCGGTGCAGCATCAGCACCACCTTGATGAAGCTGGCGATGCCCTCGGCCGAGGCCGGATGGCCGATGTTCGGCTTCATCGAGCCCAGGTACAACGGCTCGTCGCGCCGGACACCGTAGACCGCCTCGACGCCCTTGATCTCCAGCAGGTCGGTCACCTCCGACCCCGAGCCGTTGACGTCGAGGTAGCCGACTTGCGCCGCGTCCGCGCCCGCGGCCCGCAAGGCCTCGCGCATCACGCGCTTTTGGGCCTCGAGGCTCGGCGTGGCCGGCCCGGCGGTGCGGCCGTCGTTGTTGACCGCGATGCCGGCAATCACGCCGTACACCATGTCGCCGTCGCGCAGCGCCTGCGACAGGCGCTTGAGCACGACCACGCCGGCGCCCTCGCCGAGCACCACGCCGGAGGCCCGGCGGTCGAAGATGTGAAACTGCCCCTGCGGCTGCAGCAGCTTGCGGCGTTGGAACAGGTCGTGCGCCGCGGGGCTGGTGAGCAGGCTCACGCCGCCGACCAGTGCCATCTCGATGCTGCCGCCGGCCAGTGCGTCGGCCGCGAGCTTCATCGCCACGAGCGACGAGGAGCAGGCCGTGTCGACCACCAGGGAAGGCCCCTGCAGGTTGAAGAACTGCGAGAGGTTGGCCGCCAGGTAGTTCTGGCCTGCCGCCATCATCGGGTTGCGCGTGCCGTCCAGCAGCGCCATGTCCGACGCCGCACGGCTGCGCGCGCCGATGTACACGCCGGTGTGGGTCCCGCTCACCTCGTCCGTGCGGTAGCCCGCATGGTGGAAGGCCTTGAGGCTTTCCTCCAGCAGCACCAGCGCCTGCGGATCCATGGCCTTCACGTCATCCGGATGCAGCAGGAAGAACGCCGGATCGATGCCATACACGTCGTCAAGCAGCGCGGCGTGGTATGGCGTCTGCACACCCCAGCAGTCCTCGGACACCGGCCGGATCGCCGAGCGACCGCTGGCCAGCAGCGTCCAGTACGACGCCAGGTCCGGCGCGCCCGGCAGGCGGCAGGCCATGCCGACGACAGCGACGGCATCGGCGGGCTGCGGCAGCGGCTGCGGCACGTGAACCGGGGTCTGGTTTTGCCGCGCGAGCGGCTGCATGGGGTCGCCGAGCCTGGCCTCCGCCTCACGCGGCGCAGGCATGACCGGCGCCTCGCGAGCCGGTGCCTGCGAAGACACCAGGCCCAGCCATGCCGACACTGCTGCCGCGTGCTCACGCACCAGCCAGTCCGACAGTTCGCCGATGCTGGTGTGCTCGAGCAGCGTCGAAGGCGGGAGCGGCAGGGCCAGATCCTTCTTCAGTTTCTGGAGGATCTGCGCCAGCATGATCGAATCGGCGCCGTAGTCCGCATACGGCTTGCCGGGCTCCAGTTGCCCCGGTTTCAGCGCAAGCTCGGCCTCGAACAGCGCGCGCAACCGGTCGCGCAGCAACGGCTGCACATCGGCCGCGGCGGAGGCCATCATGGCCGGCGTGTCGCGGTCTTCGCTGCCCTGCGAAGGCACGGCGGCCAGCACCTCGCGCGGCCGCGGCACCGCGAGCAGCGCGGCAGCGTCGAAGCGCGCCGGATCCACGACCACCGGCATCAGCACGGGCGGCAGGCCGCTGCCTTCGAGCACGCGGTCCAGCAGGGCCAGGCCTTCTTCGTCGGACAGGCTCAGCAGGCCGGTGTCGAGGTAGGCACGGCTGGTCGCCTCGCCCATGCCGCTGTCGCGCCAGCTCGGCCACTGGAGGCTGGTCACGCGGGCCGACCGGCCCTGAGCCTGCGCCACGTGGTCCAAGAAGGCGTTGGCCATCGCATAGTCGCTCTGCCCTGCGCCGAGCGACGGGACAGCAGCCGCCACCGAGGAGAACAGCAGCATGAAGCGCAGCCGGCCGGCGTCCACGCTCTCGAGCAGCGAACGCGTGCCCGGCACCTTGGGCGCGGCCACGCGCGCGATGCCGGCCGGCGACTTGCGCACGAAGGCCGGATCGTCCAGGTCGACCAGGCCCGCGGCATGCACGATGCCGGCAAGCGGCCCGAAGGACGCCTCGATGTCGCACACGGCCGCACGCACCGCCTCCGGGCGGTCCAGCGACCAGGCCGCCGTCCTCACCTCAGCGCCCAGCGCCTCCAGCGCCTGCACCGCGCGGACCTTGGCCTGCATGGCGGCCGGCAGGCTTTCAAGGCACGCCCATTCCTCGCGTGCAGGCAGCAGTTCACGGCCCGTCAAGACCAGCCGGCGCACACCATGGCGCTGCACAAGGTGCCGCGCGCACAGCAGCCCCAGGCCGCGGGTGCCGCCGGTGACCAGCACCACATCGCCCGCATTCCAGCGCATCGGAACGCGTTCCTCGCCGGCCGGCAGCGCCTGCAGCGCCGGCGCGAGGCGCTGGCCGCCGCGATGGCACACCCGGGTCGCATCCGGCACCGCGCGAAGCTCGTCAAGCAGCAGCACCGCCTGCGCCGCGGGAGACGACATGGCGGGATCCAGGTCGACGTGGCGGGAGACCGCCGCGCCGTGCTCGGCCTGCAGCATCCTGTACAGGCCCACGCCCGCGGCGCCCTGCAGCCCGGTCGGCACGTGGCCGCCGGCCGCTTCCAGGCCCTGGGTGACGTACAGCAACCGGCGCAGGCCGACGGTGCGTGCAGCAAGCAAGGATTGCAGCAGCACCAGCACGTCGTCACGCAGCCCGGGCTCGCACAGCCCGGTGAGGTCGATCCACGCCGTGCAGGCCAGCACCTGCGGCTGCACCGACGCCACGTCGCAACGGCCGGCATCGATCAGCACCGGCGTGCCGGCGAGCCGTTCCGCGAGCGCCTGCGCCAGCCCGTGTTGCGCCGGCAGGTACACCACCGCGGTGCGGTCCGGCACGAACTGTTCCTGCACGAGCGGGGCGGCTTGCCAGGACATGGCCAGAAGCTGCTGCTGCCGCTGCGCCGTCGAGGGCGCAAGGACCGCTGCCGCGGGCGAACCCGCGGGTTCCACGCGTTGCGGCGTCACGGGCGCCTGCGGCACCCAGTAGCGCTCGCAGGCGAACGGATAGGTCGGCAGGCTGATGCGCCGCGGCCGCGTGTCGCCATGCAGGCCATGCAGGCGCGGCCAGTCGATCGCCTGACCGCCCACCCAGGCCGCCAGCAGCCGTTCATGCTGGCCTTGGGCCAGCCACTGGTCGAGCGCCTCGGGGGCCACGGCCTGTGCCGACGCGGCGTCCGCCGGCCCGCAGTACCGGGGCGTGGGAGCGGGTGCGCCATCCACGAAGGCCTGCAGCTGTGCGGCCAGGTCCTGCATCGAGTGCGCCAGCAGGCCCAGCCGTTGCGGCATTGCATCGCGGCCCACCTGCAGCGTGTAGGTTAGGTCGGCGAGTTGCACGGCCGGGTCGTCCTGGTGGCGTCGCACGAAGTTCAGCAGCCGCCGCGCCATCGCCTGCAGCCGGTCGGCGTTCCTGGCGGACAACACCACCGGCGCGGGGCCCGTGCTCGCTGCCTGGCATGTATGCAGGCCATGGGCGGGGATGTGTTCCTCGAGCACCGCGTGCGCATTGACGCCGCCGATGCCGAAGGAGCTGACGCCGGCACGGCGCGGCAGGCGGCGGCCGCCGGCGTCGGCCATGGCTTCCCAGGGCCGCAAACTGGTGACGATGTAGAACGGGCTCGCGGCGAGGTCGATGTAGGGATTCAGCGGCTGTGCATGCAGGCTGGACGCCAGCAAGCGGTGGCGCAATTGCAGCAGCACCTTCACCAGGCCCGCCATGCCGCTGGCCGGCTCAAGGTGGCCGATGTTGGTCTTGACCGAACCCAGCCCGCAATGCGGCTCGGCGGGCGCGGCATGGCCATGGTCCTGGTACAGCGCGTGGAACGCCTTCTTCAGGCCGTTCACCTCGATCGGGTAGCCCAGCTCGGTCCCCGTGCCGTGCACCTCGATGTAGCCCACCGTGGCCGGGTCGACGCCGGCCCGGCTGTAGGCCTGCACGAGCAGCCGGGCCTGCGCATTCGGGTTGGGGGCGGTGAACGACGTCGCCCGCCCGCCGTGGTTCTGCGCCGTCCCGAGGACCAGACCGTAGATGTGCGCGCCCTCGCGCTCGGCGTCAGCCAGCCGCTTGAGCAACAGCATGCACACGCCTTCGCCGCGGCCATAGCCGTCGGCCTTGCTGGAGAAAGTCTTGCAGCGGCCGTCCTGGCTCAGCATGCCGGCCTTGTCGAAGCCGAGGTGGAAGTCCGGCGTGATCATCAGGTTGATGCCGCCGACGATGGCCTGGTCGCACTGGCCCGCCTCGATCGCCGAGACGGCCTTGTGCAGGGCCACCAGCGACGACGAGCAGGCGGTGTCGATCGGCTCGCTCGGGCCGTGCACGCCCAGCAAGTAGCTCAGGCGGTTGGGGCCCATCGACGGCACGTTGCCGGTGGCGCTGTAGCCCTCGATCGGCAGGCCCGCCTGGCTGATCAGCGATGCGTAGCCGCTGCCGGTGGTCGCAATGAAGATGCCGGTGTTGCTGCCTGCCAGGCTGGAGGGCGCATATCCCGCGTCCTCCAGTGCCGCCCAGGCATGCATCAGCAGCAGCCGCTGCTGGGGATCCATCAACACCGCCTCGCGCGGCGAGAGGCCGAAGAACAAGGGATCGAAGTCCCCGACGCCATCGATGAAGGCGCCCCACTTGACGCGGGTCTTGTTCGGCTCGCTGCGGGCGTCGCCGAAGCAGGTTCGCCAGTCCCAGCGGTCCGGCGGCACTTCGCCCACGCAGTCGCGGCCGTCGCGCAGGTGTTCCCAGAACGCATTGAGGTCCTCGGCCATCGGGAAGCGGGCACTGACCCCGACGATGGCCACCGGCTCGCGGGTCGCCGGCGCCGTCTCGCGCGCATCCCCGGCGTCCGGGGCAGCGCGGGCGGTCGCGAAGCGGCCCACGGGCACCGCCAGGCGGTCGGTGCGGCGCTGCTCGGGCATGGCACGCTGCGTGGCTCGGGCCGGTGCGGCATTTGGGGCCGCGAACGCGCCCGCATGGTCGCTTGCCAGGAAGTCGATGAAGGCACCCACCGTGGGGTGCTCGAAAAACACGGTGGGCTGGAGCCGCAGTCGGTGCTCGCGGTTCAACCGGTTCGCCAGGGTGGTGAGGGAGATCGAGTCGGCGCCGTAGCGGCTGAACTCGGTTTCGGGCTCGAGTTGCGACGCCTGCAGGCCGAAGACCTCGGCCAGCGTGGCGTGCACCGCGTTCTGCACGGCCTGATGCACGGTGCGGGCCGCGGGACGGCCTTCCTCGGCCGCGGCATCGCCGGCCGGCCTGGAAGCGATGGAATCGCGAGGCGCCGGCGCGGCGGGCTGCGGCGCGAAGGCCGCGCCATGCTCGCCGGCCAGGAACTCGGCCAGGCGCCGCACGGTGGGGTATTCGAAGAACACCGTCGGCGCGAGCCGCAGGCCGTGGCGGCGGTTGAGCTTGTTCGCCAGGTTGGTCAGCACCACCGAGTCGGCCCCGTGCACGCTGAACTCCGCGTCGATGTCGAGGTCGGCGGGCGGCATCTGGAGTAGCGCGGAAGTTTCCGCCACCAGGGCCGCGAGCGCGCCGGCCGGCGCGTCCGCCGCCGGTTGCGGTTGCGGTTGCGGTTGCGGTTGCGGTTGCGGTTGCGG
>JAJKJU010000175.1 GCA_021153565.1 Rhizobacter sp. | reverse complement strand
TTTTCCGTTTTGGGGGCGCAGGGCGGGATGCGATGCAAGGCGCTACTAGCGCCGTGTGGCGAGCCACACAAGCGAGGAGCAACGCCGCAGCGCGCCCGCCCTGCACCCCCAAAACGGGAAATTGTTTTGGGCCATGTCCTTACCGCCCATTGACAAGTTGCGAACGCCAATCGCCAAGCTTTTCTGCGCGATTGAATCCAACGTCGTCTTGCTGCCAAAGGCCAAGAGGCCGTCAGGATGCTCCTGGCGGCCTCTTGGCGCGAGAAAGGGTGGACCGCACTTACTCGATGGCCTTGACCATGTCCTCGACCACCTTCTTCGCGTCACCGAACACCATCATGGTCTTGTCCATGTAGAAGAGTTCATTGTCGAGGCCGGCATAGCCTGCCGCCATCGAGCGCTTGTTGACGATGATCGTCTTGGCCTTGTAGGCCTCGAGGATGGGCATGCCGTAGATGGGCGTGCCCTTGGTCAGCGCTGCAGGATTCACGACGTCGTTGGCGCCCAGAATGATCGCCACGTCGGCCTGGCCAAATTCGCCGTTGATGTCTTCCATCTCGAAGACCTGGTCGTAGGGCACCTCGGCTTCGGCCAGCAGCACGTTCATGTGACCGGGCATGCGTCCGGCCACCGGGTGAATCGCGTACTTGACGATGACGCCCTTGTGGGTGAGCTTTTGCGCGAGTTCGTTGACCGCGTGCTGGGCACGCGCCACAGCCAGGCCGTAGCCCGGCACGATGATCACCGTCTCCGCATTGCCGAGAATGTAGGCCGCGTCATCGGCGCTGCCGCTCTTGACGGGGCGCTGCTCAGTGGCGGCCGCCGGGCCCGAGGCCTCGCCGCCGAAGCCACCGAGGATCACGTTGAAAAACGAGCGGTTCATCGCCTTGCACATGATGTAGCTCAGGATCGCACCCGACGACCCCACCAACGAGCCCGCGATGATGAGCATCGAGTTGTCCAGCGAGAAGCCAATGCCCGCCGCCGCCCAGCCCGAGTAGCTGTTGAGCATGGACACGACCACCGGCATGTCGGCGCCGCCGATAGGAATGATGATGAGCACGCCCATCACGAAGGACAAGGCCAGCATCGCAAAGAACGCGGGCCAGCTTTCAGTGGCAACGAAGGCGAGGCCCAGGCCGATGGTGGCCAGGCCCAGCACCAGGTTGAGGATGTGCTGGCCCGGGAACTGCACCGGTGCACCCTTGAAGAGGCGAAACTTGTAGGTGCCGCTCAGCTTGCCGAAAGCGATGACCGAGCCGCTGAAGGTGATGGCGCCGATGGCCGCGCCCAGGAACAGCTCGAGCCGGTTTCCGGTGGGAATCGGGTCGCCCTTGGCGATGCCGTGCAGCAGCGCATACGGCTCGGCCACGGCGGCCACCGCGATGAACACCGCGGCAAGACCGATCATGCTGTGGAAGAAGGCCACCAGCTCGGGCATCTTGGTCATCTCGACCGTCCTGGCGCGATGGGCACCATAGGCACCACCCGCGACGAGGCCGAGAAGGACCCAGGCGAGGCCACTGACGTTGCCGCTGGCGAGCTTCACGATCAGCGCTGCAGTGGTCAGCATGGCGATGGCCATGCCGACCATGCCGAAGAGGTTGCCGCGGATGGAGGTGGTCGGGTGCGACAGGCCCTTCAAGGCCTGGATGAAGCACACGCTCGCGATGAGGTACAGCAGCGTGACGAGGTTCATGCTCATTGCGTGGCCCCTTCATCGCCGCGTGAAACGTGAAAGGTAAATCGTGAAATGTCGGCAGTGTTCATGGTCGTCTCACCCTTCACTTTTCACTGTCACAGAAGAAGCTGCCTTGGGCGGCTTCTTCCTGAACATCTCGAGCATGCGGCGTGTGACGAGGAAGCCGCCGAAGATGTTGACCGCGGCCAGCGCCACGGCAAGCACGCCCATGGCCTTGCCCAGCGGTGTGTCGGTGCTTGCCGCGGCCAGCATGGCACCCACGATGACGATGGCCGAGATTGCGTTGGTCACCGCCATCAGCGGCGTGTGCAATGCGGGCGTGACAGTCCACACGACGTGGTAGCCCACGTAGATGGCGAGCACGAAGATGATCAGATTGGTAATGGTCGGACTGACGAGATTTTCCATCGTCGTTCTCCTGGAGTTTTCGAATTTCTTTGATTGCGTTGCGCTCATCGAGCAGCACAACCTTGGGCTTGTAGCTCTTGGCTTCTTCCTCGTTCATCGGTGCTCATTTCCGCCGATGATGATGTGCTCATTTCCGCTTGACCTCGCCGTCCTGAGTCATCAGGCAAGCCACCACGATGTCGTCATCCATGGGCACGTGGAACGTACCTTCCTTGGTGATGACCAGCTTCAGGAACTCGAGCACGTTGCGTGCGTAGAGCGCCGACGCGTCCGCCGCCACCAGGGCTGGCAGATTCGTCTCGCCGATCAGCGTCACGCCGTGCTTGACCACCGTGCGGCCGGCTTCGGTCAGCGGGCAATTGCCGCCCTGGATGGCCGCGAGATCAACGATCACCGAGCCGGGCTTCATGGCCTTGACCATCTCCTCGGTCACAAGCACCGGCGCCGGGCGGCCGGGAATCAACGCGGTGGTGATGACGATGTCGGCCGCGGCCACGCGCTTGGCCACCTCGACCTTTTGTCGATCCAGCCAGCTTTGCGGCATGGGCCTGGCGTAGCCACCCACACCTTCGGCCGCTTCCTTTTCTTCGGGCGTGTCGTAGGGCACGTCGATGAACTTCGCGCCCAGCGACTCGACCTGCTCCTTCACGCTCGGGCGCACGTCGCTCGCCTCGATGACGGCACCCAGGCGCTTGGCTGTGGCAATCGCCTGCAAGCCGGCCACGCCGACCCCCAGAATCACGATGCGCGCCGCCTTGACGGTCCACGCCGCGGTCATCAGCATCGGGAGGAAGCGCTGGTACTTGTTGGCGGCCAACATCACCGCCTTGTAGCCCGCGATGTTGGCCTGCGAGCTCAGCACGTCCATGCTCTGGGCGCGGGTGGTGCGCGGCGCGGCCTCGAGCGCGAAGCTCACCATGCCAGCGCCGGCCAAGCGGTGCAGACCGTCGCGGTCAAATGGGTTGAGCATGCCCACCACGGCTGCGCCGGTCTTCATCATCTGCAACTCGCTGTGCAGCGGCGAGCGCACCTTGAGCACCAGGTCACAGCCGAAGGCCCCGGCCGCGTCGGTGATCTCGGCACCCACCGCCGTGTAGGCTTCGTCGGTGACTCTTGCCAGAACGCCGGCGCCCGACTGGATACGCAAGGTATGACCTTGCGCCTTGAGTTTTTTTGCCGTCTCGGGAGTGACCGCAACACGCGTCTCCCCGGCCGCTGTTTCGAGCGGAACCCCTATCAACATGGAAAGCCTCCTGGCGCTTTGATTTGCTATTGAACCGCGTGGCGGCCACCGGGCCGACATTCTCTGGCGAGAGCCTGCCGGGCCCGAATGTCGCGCAGCTTACACAAACTGCACGACACTCCGTCTCGTCCAGTGGGGAAGCGGAGAACTCACTTTAGGTTCAATTTAGGATTCGCCCATGGTGCAACGATGGAAACCCAATGTCACGGTGGCGGCCGTTATCGAAAAGGACGGCCGCTTTCTGTTAATTGAAGAACACACGCCGGAGGGATTGCGGCTGAACAACCCCGCCGGGCATCTCGATGCGGGGGAGTCACCGGAGCAGGGAGCAGTGCGTGAGACCCTGGAGGAAACGACGCGGACTTTCGTGCCCGATAGGCTGGTTGGGGTGTACATGGCGAGGTTTCAGCGGCCCGCCCGAGGGGAGGACGTCACCTACCTGAGATTTGCCTTCGGTGGAAGTTGTGGAGAGCCGGACGCAACTCGAACGCTTGATCACGGCATCGAACGCACGCTTTGGATGACCTTGGATGAGATTCGCGCGAGCCAGGAGCGGTTGAGAAGCGCGCTGGTGTTGAAGTGCATCGAGGATTACGCGGCGGGGCGCAGCTTCCCGCTTGACACGGTGTATTGCCATCCATCGGTGATCTATCCGGAAGTCAAACTGGGTTGAACGATGTCCAGCTGCCAGTACCAGTGCAGGCATCTCAGCCTCTCAGCCGTGAAGCACCACAAGCAAGGCCGTGGCCGTTGTTCGTCCGAGATTGCGAATCGAATGCCGCTGATCCACCGCGTAGCGGGCTGTTTCGCCGGACTTGATCCGGCTGTTGTGCGCACCGGCAGTGACCTCGAGCGCACCGGAGAGCACGCTGAGATGCTCGCGCGAGCCAGGCTCGTGCGGTTCCGAGTCGAGTGCTCCGCCCGGCTGCATCGTCAGCTCATACCACTCGAACTGCCCCGCCAAATCGATGGGACCAAGAATGCGCAGCTCGCATTTTCCATCGGAGCTTCCCAGCGAGGGCGTGGCATGTGCTTGCACCATGACGATCGGCGGCGGTTCCGGCGGCCCATAGCCCAGCAGTTCGCCGACTGAGACGCCAAGCGCGTTCGCCAGCCGCCACACCAGCGCCACCGTCGGGTTGGCTTGATTGCGCTCGATCTGCGACAGCATCGATTTCGACACTCCCGCCTTGCGGGCCAGGTTATCGAGGGTGAGACCTTGAGCCTGGCGCATCGCAAGCAGCGTGTCGCCCACGCAGGGCGGCTCGTCCGGCATGGGCGCTGAAGCTGGAGAAGTGGTCATCGCGACAATTTTTCCTTGACCTCTGATGGCGAATCCGCAATACTGAATTTGTTGTTCGATATATTGAACACGAACCGCCATATCGAACTGAATCGATTATGCCGTACAAGCACGCAAGAGAACCATGACCACCTCATCCTCGTTCTACCAGCACCTTGCCCAGGACATCCAGGGCATCCACGATGCCGGGCTGTACAAAACCGAACGCATCATCACCACGCCGCAACACGCTGTCGTTCGCACGACAGAGGGGCGCGATGTCATCAACTTGTGCGCCAACAACTATCTCGGACTGTCGTCTCACCCTGCAGTCATCGAGGCAGCACACGAAGCATTGCGCACTCATGGTTACGGGCTGTCGTCGGTACGCTTCATTTGCGGCACGCAAGATCTGCACAAGACGCTCGAGGCTCGCATCGCCCGCTTTCTCGGCACCGAAGACAGCATCCTCTACGCTGCCGCGTTCGATGCCAACGGCGGATTGTTCGAGCCATTGCTGGGTGAAGAAGATGCCGTGATCAGTGACACCCTGAACCACGCGTCGATCATCGACGGTATCCGGCTTTGCAAGGCGAAGCGCTATCGCTACGAGCACAACAATCCAGATGACCTCGAGCGCTGCCTTTTGCAGGCAAAAGCCGATGGTGCACGCTTCAAGCTCGTGTTCACCGACGGCGCCTTCTCCATGGACGGCACGATCGCGCAGCTCGACCGCATTCGCGAGATATGCGAGCGGCATGGAGCGCTACTCGGCATCGATGAATGTCATGCGACCGGTTTCCTGGGCAAGACCGGCCGTGGCACACACGAGCATCGAGGTGTGTTCGGCCGTGTCGACATCATCACCGGCACGCTCGGCAAGGCTTTGGGCGGTGCATCCGGCGGCTTCACGGCGGGACGCAAAGAGGTGATCGATCTGTTGCGGCAACGGTCAAGGCCCTATCTGTTCTCGAATACGTTGGCACCGGTGATTGCCGGCGCGTCCATTGCGGTACTCGACCTGCTCGAAGCCTCGACCGCGCTGCGCGACAAGCTCGAAGACAACACGAAGTATTTCCGCAAAGCGATCACCGAAGCTGGCTTCGAGATCAAGCCCGGCGACCACCCCATCGTTCCCATCATGGTCCACGATGCCGTGAAGGCGCAGCGCCTGAGCAAGCGATTGATGGAACTGGGCATCTATGCAGTCGGCTTCTTCTTCCCTGTTGTGCCCAAGGGTCAAGCACGTATCCGGGTGCAGATGAGCGCGGTGCATGAACGAGAGCATTTGGAGCGCGCCGTTGCCGCGTTCTCGCAAGCAGGTCGCGAGCTGGAGCTGCTGAAATGAAAGCACCCAAGATACTCATCATTGGCGCCAACGGCCAGATCGGCACCGAACTGGCCGAAGCATTGGTTGCAAGGCATGGTCACAACGCCGTGGTGACCAGCGACCTCGCGCCAGTCGGTCGCGTGCCAGGCGTCACCCACGAGACGCTTGACGTCAGCGACGCCACGCAACTTGCCGCCGTGGTCGAGCGCAACAAGGTCACGCAGATCGTCCACTTGGCCGCAGCACTGTCCGCCAGTGGCGAGAAAAACCCTCAATGGGCCTGGAACCTCAACATGGTGAGCCTGCTCAATGTGCTGGAACTCGCCCGAACGAACAAGCAGCAGATCGATCGCGTGTTCTGGCCAAGTTCAATCGCGGCCTTCGGCCCGACCACGCAGGCAGACCACACCCCACAGTCCGCAGTCATGGACCCGGCCACGGTCTATGGCATTTCCAAGCTGGCTGGCGAACGCTGGTGCGCCTGGTACCACGCAAACCATGGAGTCGACGTGCGCAGCCTGCGCTATCCAGGCCTGATCAGCTGGAAGACGGCGCCCGGGGGCGGCACCACCGACTATGCGGTGGAGATCTTCCATGCGGCACTGAGGGATGGGCGCTACACCTGCTTCCTGGAAGAAGACCAGGAACTGCCGATGATGTACATGCCGGATGCCCTGCGAGCCACCATCGACCTGCTGGAGGTCGATGCGTCCTGCATCAGCGAACGAGGCTCCTACAACCTGGCTGGCGTGAGTTTCACGCCCAGACAGATCGCTGCCGCGATAGCCAGGCGGATTCCAGGTTTCACGCTCGATTGCAAGCCCGATTTCCGGCAGCAGATCGCGGCCAGTTGGCCGCGATCGATCGATGACAGTCTTGCCCGGAGGGACTGGGGATGGGAGCCTCAATTCAAGTTGCAAACCATGGTCGACGACATGCTGGAAAACCTGAGGCCGCAGAAATTGGCTGCTTGAAATTCAACGATGCGCAGGTGTTGGTCGTGATCGGTGTCGAGTCGACAGGTCAAAAATGCTTTCACCCCCTGCGAGTTCGGAATGGCAAGCGAGAATCGCGCTCGCTACGAACGACCTGCGCAGCCGCGCCACAGTGATGCCCAACACACGTGCAACCCCCAAGCCCTCATCGAAAGCCAAGGCCGGCAAGACCGCTGCGCCTGCCGAATCTCGCGTATCGCGAACGCGGCGCCCAAAGGACCTCGACGTAGCCAGCTGGCAGACCGCCTTGCGCCGGCAGTTTGGCCGCGAGCAATCCTTCGGCCTGGAGAACCTCGGCACCGATCCTGTGTTCTCGGATTTCCGTGTTCACAACCCCGCCAGCGGTACCCGTTATCGCGTGGCGATCCGGGGCAGCTCACTCGGACAGAATTTCTGCTCCTGCCCCGACTACACGACCAACGACCTCGGCACCTGCAAGCACATCGAGTTCACCCTCGCCAAGCTGGCGTCCAGGCGTGGGGGCAAGGCAGCGCTGGCAAAAGGTTTTCAACCGGAGTACAGCGAAGTCCGGCTCGACTATGCGGGCTCACGGCATGTGCGTTTCCGTGCAGGAACGGGCTGCCCGCCAGCATTGCTGAGACGAGCCAAACAGGTTTTCGACCCGAGCGCCGGTTGGGCACTGCCTTGGGATCGGCTCGATAGTCTGGATGCGTTGGTGCGCATGGCTCGCGACGCCGGCCACGAGCTGCGCTGCTACGACGATGTATGGCAGTTTGTCGCGCAAATCCGCGATGGCGAACGCCGGGAGGCCACCCTGGTCGAGGCCTACCCGAAGGGCGCGAAGGACAAAGCACTCGCCAAGCTGCTGAAGGTCAAGCTCTATCCGTACCAGGCCGAGGGCGCACTGTTCGCCGCTCGGGCTGGCCGCTCGCTGATTGGCGATGAGATGGGCTTGGGCAAGACCATTCAGGCCATCGCTGCGGCCGAATTGTTCGCGCGCCACTTCGGCGTGCAGCGTGTGCTGGTGGTGTGTCCGACTTCACTCAAACACCAGTGGAAGAACGAATTCACGCGCTTCATCGACCGCGACTCGCAAGTCATCCACGGGCTGCGTTCCCAACGCCAGCTGCAATACCGTGAAGACGTGTTTTGCAAGATTACTCACTACGAGACGCTGGCGCGCGACGCTGACCTGATCGACGCATGGGCGCCCGACCTCGTCATCGCAGACGAAGCGCAGCGCATCAAGAACTGGAACACAGTCGCCGCACGCGCGCTCAAGCGCATCGTCAGCCCCTATGCCGTGGTGCTGACGGGCACCCCGCTCGAGAATCGGCTGGAAGAACTGATCTCGATCGTGCAATTCGTGGACAGGCATCGACTCGGCCCCACTTGGCGCCTGCTGGACGAACACCAGTTGCGAGACGACGCAGGGCGCGTGATTGGGTATCGCGCGCTCGACCGCATTGGCCAAACGCTGTCGCCGGTCATGCTGCGTCGACGCAAGGCCGAGGTGCTGACTCAGTTGCCCGAGCGGGTCGACAACCGCATCTTCGTGCCACTGACGCCCGAGCAGCGCGACCACCACGACGAGAACGGCGGGATTGTCAGCCGCATCGTGTTCCGCTGGCGCAAGACCGGCTACTTGTCCGATGCGGACCAGCGCCGCCTGCAATGCGCCTTGCAGAACATGCGCATGGCCTGCAACAGTACTTACCTGCTCGACCGCGAAACCGATCACGGCCACAAGGTGGACGAGCTGATGACGCTTCTGGAAGAGGTGCTCGAAGACCCGACAGCCAAGGCCGTTGTGTTCAGCCAGTGGCTGGGCACACACGAACTGATCGTGCGCCGCTTGGCATCGCGTGCTTGGGGACATGTGCTTTTCAGCGGCAGCGTGCCGGGAGAAAAGCGCGGCGCGCTGGTGGATCAATTTCACAACGATCCGAATTGCCGCCTGTTCCTGTCCACCGATGCGGGCGGCGTGGGGCTGAACCTGCAACATGCAGCTGCAGTCGTGGTCAACATGGACATGCCATGGAATCCGGCGGTGCTCGAGCAGCGCATCGGTCGCGTGCATCGCATGGGCCAGTCGCGCGGCGTGCAGGTGGTCAATTTTGTCGGTCAAGGGAGCATCGAAGAGGGAATGCTTTCGGTGCTTGCGTTCAAGAAGTCGCTTTTCGCCGGCGTCCTCGACGGCGGCGCTCAAGAGGTCTTCCTGCAGGGCACGCGCTTGTCCAAGTTCATGGAAAGCGTGGAGCAGGTGGCCGGGGCCATGGGCGAGGCCGATGACGACGCTGCAGAGTCGTTCGATGCGCCCGCCGCGGCGGACCTGCCACAGGGCCGGAGTAACCTGCGCCCTGCGGCCGAAATCGCAAATTCAGAAGAAGCCGACGTGGCCTCGGAGCCGCTCGACGAACAG
This sequence comes from Rhizobacter sp., assembly GCA_021153565.1. GTDB lineage: Bacteria > Pseudomonadota > Gammaproteobacteria > Burkholderiales > Burkholderiaceae_C > Albitalea. The sequence continues at coordinate 7,074 of JAJKJU010000175.1, read as the reverse complement.
CCCAGCACTCCTGCCGCTTCATCCGACACTTGGGCCGCGCTTCTCGAAGCCGGGGCCGCGATGTTGCAGGGACTGGCGACTGCACGTGCGGCGGGGGGTGCGGGGCCTGCCATCGCGATTGAACGCGACCCGGTCACAGGGCAAGCCAGCGTGCGTTTTCCGTTGCCGGAGCCCGCCGTACTGAAACGGCTGGCCAAGGCGTTCGAGCCCTGGTTGAAGTGACGCGTCGTCAGCCGCGAGACGGTGAACCGCTCCACCCGTCATGTGCTGGATCAGGGGTCACTATAAACAACGTGTTTTTAAAGCCACTGCCTTGTTCAGGAACGTACTGTTGAGCATGCCCACGAAAGCGAAGGCGGTGCGCAATTGGCGAAGTGCCTCAGAACCTCGGCACGCAGTGTCCCTGTGCTGCCGCTTCACGACCGGCCGTGTTCCTAAAATGCCGGGATGTCATCAGCGAAGAAGCAACGTGTGGTCGTGGGCCTGTCGGGCGGGGTAGATTCGGCCGTCACGGCACATCTGCTGAAGCAGCAAGGGCATGAGGTCGTCGCGATCTTCATGAAAAACTGGGAAGACGATGACGACGACGAATACTGCTCGTCGCGCCAGGACTTCCTCGACGCGGCAAGCGTCGCGGACGTGCTGGGTATCGAGATCGAGCACGTGAATTTCGCATCCGACTACAAGGACCGCGTCTTCGCGGAGTTCCTGCGCGAATACGAAGCCGGCCGCACGCCCAACCCCGACGTGCTGTGCAATGCCGAGATCAAGTTCAAGGCCTTCCTCGATCACGCAATGCGGCTGGGTGCGCAGAAGATCGCGACCGGCCACTACGCCCGGGTTCGCGAACGTGAGGGCCGCTTCGAGCTGCTCAAAGGGCTGGACCCGCTCAAGGACCAGAGCTATTTCCTGCATCGGCTGAGCCAGTCGCAACTGGCGAAGACGATGTTTCCGGTGGGCGAATTGCCAAAAACCGAAGTGCGCCGCATCGCCGCCGAGATCGGCCTGCCCAACGCGAAGAAGAAGGACTCGACCGGCATCTGTTTCATCGGCGAACGGCCGTTTCGCGAGTTCCTCAACCGCTACCTCGCCAACACTCCCGGCTCGATCAAGGACGATCGGGGGCGAGTGATCGGGGAGCACGTCGGGTTGAGCTTTTACACGCTGGGACAGCGCAAGGGCATCGGCATCGGCGGATTGAAGGACAGCAAGCGTGCCAAGGGCGGAAGCGAACATTCGCCGTGGTTCGTGGCGCGCAAGGACATGGCGGCCAACACCTTGTACGTGGTGCAGGGGCATGACCATCCGTGGCTGCTGTCGCAGACGCTGGTGGCCGACGATGCGAGCTGGGTCGCGGGCGTCGCACCGCCTGCGCTGTCGATTGCCGCGAAGACTCGGTATCGGCAGGCCGATGCGCCCTGCGACATTGCGCCCGGGGCGAACGGCGTATTCGAACTGGCGTTCGGTGAAGCGCAGTGGGCGGTGACGCCGGGACAATCTGCCGTGCTGTATGACGGTGAGGTGTGCCTGGGCGGTGGCGTCATTGCGGCAGCGCGGTGATTGGGTTCTTCGTCGGGTTGCCGAGACACGTTCGATGCTTCACTGAACGTCATCGGCAGGAAAGGGCCTTGGGCCGCATACTGGGTGCCACCATGTACATCCCGTCTCATTTCGAAGAAAAAGCGCCCGGACGTTCTGCACGCGCTGCTGCGCGAGCACCCCTTCGGCTTGTTGATCACGCAGCACGGCACGCGCATCGAAAGCAACGGTCTGCCATTCCTGCTCGACACCGACCGCGGCCCGCACGGCACCCTGCGCGCCCACGTCGCCCGCGCCAACCCCGTGTGGCGCGAAGCTCGAACAGATACTGAATCGCTGGTCATCTTCCAGGGCCCGCAAACTTACATTTCGCCCGCGTGGTACGCCACCAAGGCCGAGACAGGCAAGGTGGTACCCACGTGGAACTACGTGATCGTCGAGGCACGCGGCCGGCTGCAGGTGCGCGACGACCCCGAATGGGTGCGTCGCCTGATCGGCGAGCTCACGCAGCGTCACGAATCGAAGCGGGCCGCACCGTGGGAGGTCGACGACGCACCAGCGGACTACGTGGCGGCTCTCGTCCAGGCCATTGTGGGCATCGAAATCGAGCTGCTGTCGCTCAGCGGCAAATGGAAGGCCAGCCAAAACCGACCCGCTGCCGACCGCGAGGGCGTCATCCGGGGCTTGTCGGCGCTGTCGGACGACACATCACGGGCGATGGCGCAGCAGGTCAGGGAACCGGGGGCGAACCCTGTGGGCACTGGCAAGTAAACGCGTGCTGCTGCATCATCTGCCTGCCTGCCTCTCGCACGCAGGCGCTTCAGGGAGGTCGATGAACAGCTGCAAGAAATTCGCGCTTGGCGCGCTCGTCGGAATGCTGTCGCTCGTGGCGGCTTCGCCCGGATCGGCCCAGGGCGATGGCAGCGTACGGTTGCGCATCGTCGGCGGCCTTGCCGGGGTCAATCAATACACCCGCCAGGAAGAGCCTTTCTGGACCAAGGAGCTGCCCAAACTCACCGGCGGCAAGGCCACGGCCGAGATCGTGGCTTTCGATCGCGCCGGGATTCGAGGCCAGGAGATGCTGCGTTTGATGCAGCTCGGGGTGGTGCCATTCGGTACTGCATTGCTGCCCCTCACCACCGCGCTGGAACCCTCGTTCGCAGCGGCTGATCTTGCCGGGCTGAGCCCCGACATGCGGGTCGTGCGCAAGGCGGTGGCCGCATTCCGGCCTTATCTGGATAAAACATTGCGCGAGCGTTACGGCATCGAACTGCTTGCGATCTATGCCTACCCGGCCCAGGTGATCTTTTGCAACAAGCCCTTTGCCAGCCTCGCCGACCTGGCCGGTAGACGCACGCGCACCTCGAGCCCGCCGCAGGCCGACCTGATCGAGGCGCTGGGCGGCGTGCCGGTGCAAACCGCTTTCGCCGACATCATGGCGAACATGAAGAGCGGCAACATCGAATGCGCCATCACCGGCACCATGTCGGGCAACACCATCGGCCTGCCAGAGGTCACGAGCCACCTTCACACGATGGCGATCAATTGGGGCCTGTCGATCTTCGGCGCCAATGCGGGCGCCTGGAACGCCCTGTCGCCTGAGCTGCGCGCGACCTTGAAACAAGAGCTGCCCAAACTCGAAACCGCCATCTGGAACGAGGCGGAGCGCGAGACCGTCGACGGCATCGCCTGCAACGTCGGCAGCCCGTCGTGCACCGACGGTCGCAAATTCAAGATGACGGAAGTCAAGCCGGCTCCCACCGACGACGCACGACGCCGTTCCATCTTCGCCAGCACCGTGCTGTCGCGCTGGGTCCACCGCTGCGGTGCGCAGTGCGCCGAGATCTGGAACCAGACCATCGGACCCGTCGTCGGGACCGATGGTCGTGCGAAGTAGAAGGCTTCGCGCCTCTGAGAGGCTGAGAGTATTTCGATCATGCCCGCTCATCACGCCAAAAGACCCCTGCTCGTCGTTGCAAATGCTCGCCATAGCACGAGCTATGGCTGCGCCTTGCGCCTAGATCCGGCGCCTTTTGACGTGCTGCTCGGACACGCTCGAAATACTCTCAGCCTCTAACCATGGCCTTGCCTCGCCGCGCTCGAGCTGTCATCTGGGGCGTCGTTCTGCTCTTCGTCGGGGCAGTGCTCGCCGCCACGGCCAACCTCTTTTCGCGTGGCGAGCACGACGCCATCGCAGAAAGCGAAGGCAAGGCCACCCGCTTCGTGAGCGGCGCCGAGGCCGCACTGAATCGCATGCTGCTGGGGGTCGACGTTCTGCTCGCAGGGACCGATGCCTTGCTGCGGCCGGCAATGCGGGCCGGCGAAACGCTGGACGCAGCGCTTGCAAATCGTTTGCTGCTGGAGGAGGCCGGGCGCAACCTGCTGGTGCGTGACATGGCCCTCCTCGGCGAGGACGGCGCGGTGCTCGCCGCCGCACAGGCTCACAGCCAGCGCATGGGCGTCGACTTGCCCAAGGGCTTCGCGAAGGAGGTGTTCGCCCAGTCTGCGCCGCAGCTGGCAATCAGCGCGCCGGTCGTGAATTTCGCGACCTCCGAACGGGTCGTTTACTTCGCACGAACGGTGAGGGTCAGCGGCGGGCGCCGTGCCATTGCGGTGGCGGAGGTGCCGGTGAACCTGATTGGCACGGTGCTCGCGCAGGCGATCGAAATCCATGGCCTGGTCGCCACCTTCGAACGCGAAGACGGCCAGTTGCTTGCAAGCGTGCCGCCCGACGAGCGGCTGATGGGGCAAAAGCTCGCCCCGCCGCTCGATGCGCGCAACGCCACCGGAACACCCATGCGCATGGGAAGCCGACTGAGCGGGGAGCCGGCCATCGTTGTCGCACGGCCCACCTTGTATCGGTCGCTGCTGATCGCGGCAAGCATTCCGATTACCGCAGCGCTTGAAGCGTGGCGTTCGGATCGGCGCGACATCGCGCGCGTCGCCGCAGCATTCATCGTCATGTTCCTCGCGGCCGGCGGCTTCAGCCATTGGCATATCGCACGCCTGGCCGGCGCGCGCAGCGAGGTGAGCCGCGCCAAGGCCACGCTCGACCAGGCTCTGGGTTCGATGGGCGACGGCTTCCTGCTGTGCGATGCGCAAGACCGCGTGATCGCCTGGAACCGCCGCTACCTCGAGATCTTTCCGTGGGTGCAGGACGAGATCGCGGCCGGGGTGCCGTTCAGACGTCTCGCCGAGTTGATGGCACCTGCCATGACGCCCGAGAGTACCGATGCAGACCGCGAGGGCTGGGTCGAGCGGCGCATGGCCATCCACAGCAGCGGCAACGGCATGTACGAACAGGAACTCGCGCACGGCATGGTGGTGCACGCCATCGAGCGACGCACGCCCGAGGGCGGCGTGGTAAGCGTGACACGCGACATCACCGCCGCCGAGCGGGCGCTCGCGCGAGCCAAAGCGGCGGCGGAAGCGGCGAATGAATCGAAGTCGCAGTTCCTCGCAGCCATGAGCCACGAGATCCGCACGCCGCTCAACGGCGTGCTGGGCATGAACGGTTTGTTGCTCAACACGCCGCTCACGTCCGAGCAGCGGCGTTTCGCCGAGCTGATCCGCAGTTCAGGGCAGACCTTGCTGACCGTCATCAACGACATCCTCGACCTCGCGAAGATCGAAGCGGGCCGCATGGAGCTCGAGATCGTTGAGTTCGATCCGAGAAGCATGCTCGACGAGGTGGTGTCGCTGCTCGCGGTGCGAGCACAGGCCAAAGGCCTCACGTTCAACCTCAAGCTGCCGCCCGACCTGCCCGAGTCGCTCGAAGGCGACCCAAGCCGTCTTCGGCAGGTGCTGTTCAACCTGATCGGCAACGCGCTCAAGTTCACCGAGCAAGGCAGCGTCGACATCGAGCTGTCGCATCGCCCGCTGCCCGAAGGAGTCGTCGAACTCACCATCGCCGTGCGCGACACGGGCATTGGCATCGCGCCCGACGCGATGCCCAAGCTCTTCGACCGCTTCATGCAGGCCGATTCGACGACCGCGCGTCGCTACGGCGGAACCGGCCTGGGCCTGGCCATCAGCCACGAGATCGTCGACCTGATGGGCGGTCGAATCGAAGTCGACAGTGCGGTGGGCGTGGGCAGCACATTCCGGGTGGTGGTGCCGATGGCACACGGCAGGGGCGGCAGGCTCGCTGCGGAGTCCACGATGATGGGCCTGTCCGACATGCCGGGGCTGCGCATTCTGGTGGCCGAAGACAACGGCGTGAACCAGATCCTGATCAAGGCCATCCTCGACCAGATGGGTCACTTCAGCGACATCGTGGCCAACGGCATCGAGGCGGTAAGCCAAGTGCAAAGCGCGCAGTACGACCTCGTGCTCATGGACATCCAGATGCCCGAGATGGACGGCGAAGCCGCAACCCGTGCCATCCGTTCGCTGGGCAACGGCGTATCGTCGATTCCCATCATCGCCATGACGGCCAATGCGATGGTCGAGCATCGTCAGGCCTACCTCGCCTGCGGCATGAACGATTACGTGTCCAAGCCGATCAATTCAAAGATGCTCGCCGCAGCGATCACACGGGTGTTGCAATGAAGCGCTGAAATCACTAGCGTCGCGTCAAGCCACAAGTGTCGGTTGATCGCGCCGCTGCCGGAGCGCAGTGCAAGGCGCGCCGACGAGTCATAGCCGTCGCTATGGCGCGGAGGCGCAACGCCGCAATGCGCTTCGAGAGCAAGCGAGCAGCCGGCATTTGTGGCTTGGCGCGACACTAGATTCGGGAAAGCGGCCCGCTTATGAAGCCCGCGTCCGTTGGGTGGCACCAGCGGCTCTTCCGGAAAACGATCGTTTGACGGGACAGGGGCAGCAGCAAGGCTACAGTATCACTCGGTATTACCATGTGATAGTAGGTCCGTTATGGCAACCTCCCTCAAGATCGACGCCTTAAACTTAAAAGGTCGCGTCCAGCACCTCGCCAGCCAACGCCGCCGCTCGCCACACTGGATCATGCTCGAAGCCATCCAGCAATACGTCGAGCGCGAGGAAGCCCGCGAGAGCTTCAAGCAGGAAGGCTTGGCATCCTGGGCGGCCTATCAGGAAACCGGCCGGCATCTTACAGGCCAGGAAGTTCGCACTTGGTTGAACACCTGGGGCACCGAAGACGAAAGGGCGGTGCCTGAGTGCCGCAAGTAGTCGTCACCGAAGCCGCGGCGGCAGGCTTGGAGCGGTGCCGGCAGTTTCTGGCAGCCAAGGCCCCGGAAGCCGCCCGGCGGGCTGGCCAAACCATCGAGCGGCAATTCCTGCTGCTCGAAACAGCACCTGATATTGGCCGGCCGTTCCCTGATATGCCAGAGCTGCGCGAGTTGGTGATTGCCTTCGGGGATTCCGGCTATGTGGCCCTGTACCGCCATGAGCCGGCCGACGATGCGGTGTAATTGGCATTCCGACACCAAAAAGAGGCGGGCTACTGATGAGTATGAACGAATTTCGCCGGCTGGCTACAGGATGGATCAGCGACTACGCTTGAGCGCGGCCATCAGGCTTTGCGTGCGAGTAGCAGCCTGCACGTCTTCCAGCCTC
>JAJKJU010000174.1 GCA_021153565.1 Rhizobacter sp. | reverse complement strand
CCACGCTCAACCTCACCGGCGCAACCGGCGGCACGACGCACATCTCGTCGGGCACCGTCGCGCTGAGCGAGGCCATCAATGCGGTCAACGATGCGCCGGTGCTCGACGCCACCAAGACGCCAGTGTTGGGTGGGGTCAACACCAGTATCGTCGCACCGACCGGCGCGGTCGGCACGCTGGTCTCGGCACTGGTGGACTTCGCCACCCCGGCGGGACAGGTCGACAACGTCACCGACAGCGACACTGGTGTACTCCTTGGTATCGCGCTGACAGGGACCGCCACAGGCGGAACCTGGTACTACAGCACCAACAACGGCGGCGCATGGGCGACGATCGGCACGGTCAATGACGCGTCGGCGCTGCTGCTGGCCGCGGACGCGAATACGCGGGTCTTTTACCAGTCCACCACGGGCGGCACCGTCACCAACGCCATCACCTTCCGGGCCTGGGATCAGAGCAGCGGGACGGCCGGCGCGAAGGTCACGACAGCAACGAATGGCGGGACGACGGCGTTTTCAGCCGCAACCGATACGGCCAACGTTACTGTCACCGCCGCCGACACAACGCCCCCGACAGTGACCGTGACCAGCACTACCTTGGGGGGCGGAGCGGCAACAGTAACGTTCCAGTTCAGTGAAAGTGTGACTGGCTTCGACCTTTCGCCTTCGGACGTCACCGTGACACGCGCAACGTTCAGCAACTTTGTGCAGGTTGACGGCGATACCTACACGGCGACATTGACTAGAAATACAAGCGGTGCCGTGAAAGTCGACGTTTTGGCCGGCAGCTACACGGACTTGGCGGGCAATGCCGGCACCGCAGGGACTAGCGGAACCCTTGGAACCCTTCCGGCAGGAGTGGCCGGCGAGCCGATCCATCTCGCCTTGCTCGATCCGTCATCTGATCCTGGTCAGATGATCTCAGTTACGGTTGGAGGTGTGCCGTCAGATTGGATCCTGAACGCCGGGACCAGCAACGGTGACGGCACTTGGACCGTCCAGACCAACGATCCGAGCACCCTGACAGTGACGACCCCCGTGAATTACAGCGGGGCGTTGGTCCTCGAAGTGAACATGACCTGGACCAACGCCGACGGTTCCACGGGAAGCGCCTTTGTTGCGAATAACGTCGAAGCCTACGCCCCCGGCAATCCGATCTTCGCCCTTTCGGCCGATGATCACCTCACCGCCTCCAGCGCCGCTGACCTCCTGGTCTTCGCCCAACCGATCGCCCAGGACGTCATCCACAACTTCGACGCCGCAGCCGACAAGATCGACCTGATCGGCTTCACCGACGTCAACGCCTTCGAAAACCTCTCGATCACTGATGACGCCAACGGCAACGCCGTGATCGCGACGGGAGGCGGCTCGACCATCACCGTGGTTGGCGTCCACGCCGCCGACCTGACCGCCGCCAACTTCGAGTTCAACCTCGAACCCGTGACGATCAACACCGGCACCATGACCATCGCCAACGGTGCGATCCTGCCGCTCGGCGGCGTCATCGAGAACAGCGGCACGATCGCCCTCGGCTCCACCGGCAGCGAGACGGACCTGCAAATCCTGGTCGAAAGCGTGACGCTGCAGGGCGGCGGTCAGGTCGTGCTCTCCGACGACGACAACAACGTCATCTTCGGCGGCGCCGCGAACGCAACCCTGATCAACCTCGACAACACCATCTCCGGCGCAGGCCAGATCGGCGCCGGGCAGATGACCCTCGTCAACGCCAGCACCATCATCGCCAACGGCAACCACGCGCTCGTCATCGACACCGGCAGCAACGTCGTCGACAACTCGGGCACGCTCGAAGCCACCGGCCCCGGCGGCCTCGTCGTCGAGAGCGAGCTGTCCAACACAGGCAGCATGTCGGCGAACGGCGGTGACATCACGATTCACGGCGATGTGACCGGCCACGGCAGCGCAAGCATCAATGGCCACGGCGCAATCGAATTCAGTGCCGCGTCGGATGCGAACGTGGGCTTCGCCAGCGATGCCTCGGGCACCCTGACGCTCGACCATGCCGCCAGCTTCACCGGCACGCTCACCGGACTGAACGCCGACGACACCTTGCACTTCGGCGACATCGCGTTCTCTGCGTCGACGCAAGTCAGCTACACCGCCAACGCTGCGGGCATGGCGGGCTCGCTGCTTGTCACCGATGGCACGCACACGGCGCAGATGACGCTCGTGGGGCAGTACTCGGCGGCCGACTTCCAGCTGGCGGCCGGCCAGAGCGGCAGCACCGCGGTCATCAATACGGCCGTCGACAACGCCACCGTGCTGGGCACCGCCGGAGCCGACGCACTGACGGGCACAAGCGACAACGACATCATCGTTGGCGGTGCGGGCAGTGACACGCTGACGGGCGGTGCGGGCAGCGACACCTTCATGTTCCGCAGCAGCGACGCAGGTGCGGTCGACACGATCACCGACTTCAACGCCGGTGCAGGTGGCGACATGATCAACATCGGCTTGCTGCTGCAAGGCTGCTCGTCGGGCGCTGACCTCTCGCAGTTCATCAGCCTGCGTGAGAGCGGCTCCGACACCATCGTCAGCATCGACAGCGACGGTGCCGGCTCGACGCATGGTTTCCATGATCTGCTGGTCATGCAGGGGGTGACAGGCCTGGACTTCGGCACGCTGATCGCGCACGTCGACGCGACTCCGCTGCCTTGATCGGCCCGGGGCCTGGAGTGCATCTTCCCCAGGCTTGGGATTTGGCTCGGAACTTCCCAGAGTCCGTTCGAGCTGACCCTTCGATAGGCTCAGGACACGGTACGCCTGCGGCTTATCGAAGCTTCAACCCGCGGTGAAGGGCTTCGATACCTCAGCCCGAACGGGGGGCGGGTTCAGGCCCGAACAGGGCCGGGTGCAGCCTGAACGAACTGAGAAAGCTATTCCGGGCCATGTCCCAAGTCGACCCGAACGCCACCGCAATACGCCCCATCTATTCGCGGGGGATAGGGTCAGCCCGCCCCTCACTTGGTGAACTACTACCGCACGCGCGCAGGGACTCATCCCTACTATCTATTCCTGCCAGGGAGCGCACATGAAGACACTGCTTCACCTTCTCCACCGCCCGCTTCTCCACGTCGCAGGCTTGTCCTTCTTCCTCAACCTGCTCCTGCTCGTCCCCGCGCTTTTCATGCTGCAGGTCTTCGACCGCGTGCTGGCCAGCCAGAGCAACGAAACCTTGCTGGTCTTGATGATCGGCGTCGGCATTGCGCTCACCCTGCTCCTAGCCCTCGACCATCTGCGCGCCCGCCTTCAAGGCGTGGCCGGCAACATCGTCGCCGAATCGCTGTCACCTGCCGTGACGAAGATCGTCATCGCGCAGGGCGCTCGCCGAAGCGGCCGCGGCAACTCGGAAAGCCTGCGTGATGTCGGCTCCTTGCGCGCGCTGTTCTCGGCCCAAGGCCTGCTCGCACTGTTCGACGCGCCATGGGCAATCGTCTACGTGGCCGTCATCTGGCTCGCTCATCCAGTACTCGGCATGGCCGCTGCCGGGGCAGCGGTGCTGATGCTCGCCCTGGCCTTGATCAACGACTTTGTCACCCGCCGCGAGATCGAAGCTTTGCAGAAGGCCGCCGCCGGTGCCACGCGCTACCTCGAAGCCTCGCTGCACAACGCCGAAGTGGCACAAACGCTGGGTATGACCGATGCGCTCATCGCGCGCTGGCGCCAGAAGAATGCCGAAGTCACCGCCTTGCAGCAGCCCACCGCCACCAAGACGGTCGCGATGGCCGCGCTGACGCGTACCGTGCGCCAAGCAGTGCAGGTGCTGATGATGGCGCTCGGTGCCTACCTCGTGATCAGCGGCGAGGCGAGTGCGGGCGTGATGATCGCAACCACCACGCTGCTCGGCCGCGCGCTTGCACCGGTTGAGTTGATCGTCGGCAGCTGGCGCATCCTGGCCGAAGGCCGCGCGGCGTTTCGTCGCCTTGGCGAATTGCTGAATTCCGCCGAAGCGCAGCCGCAGCGCATGGCCTTGCCCACGCCGAACGGTGATCTCTCGGCAGTAAACCTGATGTTCCGTGCGCCTCAGGGCGAGCGCATGTTGATTGCCGGCGTGTCGCTGCAACTCGATCCGGGCGAGTCGCTCGCCATCATCGGCGCCAGCGGTGCGGGCAAGTCGACGCTGGTGCGCCTGTTGACAGGCGTGTGGAAGCCCAGCGCCGGCACGGTGCGGCTCGACCAAGCTGACCTGGCGCAGTGGCCGCGTGAAGATCTCGGACCGTGGATAGGCTATGTGCCGCAAGATGTCGAACTGTTCCCCGGCACGGTCGCCGAGAACATCGCGCGCTTGGGTGAGGTGGACTCGTTGAAGGTCGTGCAAGCCGCGCAACGGGCCAACGTGCACGATCTCATCCTGTCGCTGCCCGAGGGCTACGACACCATGGTCGATCCGCACAGTGCCGTCATTTCACCCGGGCAGCGTCAGCGCATCGCCCTGGCGCGCGCGCTGTACGGCGAGCCCAAGCTCGTGATCCTCGACGAACCCAATTCCAATCTCGACGGCGCAGGCGAACAGGCACTGGCCGAGGCGCTGAAGGCATTGCGTGGGCAGGCCACGGTGGTGGTCGTCACGCACCGCGCCACCCTCATCCAGCATGTCGACAAGATGCTGGTGCTGGACGCCGGCAAGGTCCAGCACTACGGCCCGTCGGCCGAGGTGATGCGGGCCATGCAGCAGAAGGCCCAGCAGGCGGCGCAGCCAAGTGGCGGCGGGGCGCAGGTTGTTGCGATGTCGCGGGCAGCGCCCCCGGAAGATCGTGATGCGAACCCCTTTGAACGCATGGAGAAAGTGTCATGAGCACTGCGGTGATGACCTCGATTGATGATCCCCAGGCGCCGTTGGCGAAGCATCTGCTCGAGGCGCGCAAACTAGCTCGTCGGGCGGGTGTCGTGCTGCTGCTGGGCGTCGTTCCGGTCGCCGCCTGGCTGGCGTGCGCGCCGTTGTCAGCGGCCGTCGTCGCAAGCTCCTTCGTGAAGGTCGACCTCGATCGCCGCGTGGTGCAGCATGCCGAAGGCGGCACGGTGCGCGAGGTGAAGGTGCGCGACGGCCAGCATGTGGCGCAGGGAGAGCCGCTACTGGTGCTCGGCGACGTATCGGTCGATGCCGACCTGAATCGCCTCAACTATCGCGTGATTGTCGAGCGCGCGAGTCTGGCGCGACTTGAAGCCGAGCAGCTGTCGGCCACGGCCTTGCACTTTCCGGCGGACGTGATCGAAGCAGCCCGCAGTGACCCGCGGCTGGGCGAGCAGATGGTCAAGGAGCGCGCGCTATTCAGCGCGCGCCGCGACGCGCTGATCGGTCAATCGGTGCTGCTGCGCGCGCAGCAAGCCAAGGTTCTGCAGGAAGCGACGGCGCTGCGTGCCCAGATCGCCCAGGCTATTGAATCGCTCAAGCACCAGACGGCCGAACTTGAAACCAACCGCCGCCTTCTCAACGACGGATTCATCTCCGCCACGCGCATCTCGCAGCTGGAGGCGACGGTTGCTGACTATGGCGTCAAGCTGGAAGAAAAGCGCGCTGACCTATCGCGCGCCGAGCAGCGCCTGGTTGATGCAGACCTGCGCGTCAAGTCGCTGGAAAGCGACTATCGACAGCAGGCGAGCGACCAATTGAAGGTGAGCGCGGCCAAGCTCGCCGAGCTCCAGCAAGAGCAGCGAAAGACGATTGATGCGTCAAGCCGGCAAGTGATAGTGGCACCTGTCGCCGGTGATGTGATCAACCTCAAGTTCACGACACCGGGCAGCATGATTTCGCCACGCGAGCCTATTGCCGACATCGTTCCAAGCAACCCACGTCTGGTTGTCGAGGCGCATATCCGCACTGAAGACGTGAGCCGGATCCAGCAGGGCCAGCCTGCCGACATTCGGTTCACGGCGTTCAAGTACCGCACGACGAGGTTGGTGGAGGGCAAGGTTTTCTATGTCGCCGCCGACCGCACGCTCGATAGGGCGACCAACCAGGCTTATTACATTGCACTCATCGAGGCCGATGCGGCGTCACTCGCGCAGGCCGGCGAGGTCAAGCTGCAGGCCGGCATGCCGGCCGAGGTGTACATCAAGGGTGAGGAGCGCACGCCTTTGCAATACCTGGTCGAGCCGGTGACGCAGGTGTTGAGGCATGCGGGGCGGGAACGCTGATAGCTTTCCAGAGTCTGTCTGGGCTGCATGAGGCTGACCCTTCGTCAGGGCAAGGTACGCCTGCGGGGTATCGAAGCCTTAACGCTCAACCCTCGGCCGAACAGCCCGTGACGCAGCAGGTACTGAGGCGTGCGTGGGTGAACGCTGTGGATTTGGTTGCGCTTCCAACTGAGATGTGGTTCCGCTTCCAACTGAGGATTTGGGTCCACTTCCAATTGAGGATTTGGTTCCGCTTCCAAAAGTCCGTTCGGGCTGAGGTATCGAAGCCTTAACTCGCGGTAGAGGGCTTCGATACGCCGCAGGCGTACCCTGTCCTGAGGTATCGAAGGGTCAGCCCGAACGGGGGCGGGTGTAGCCTGAATGGGCTGCAGAAGATTCGGGCTGATCCTTCGAAAAGTCCGTTCGGGCTGCGCCTGCGGTGTATCGAAGCCTTCACGCTTAACCCTCGGCCGAACAGCCCGTGACGCAGCAGGTACTGAGGCGTGCGTGGGCGAACGCTGTGGATTTGGTTGCGCTTCCAACTGAGGATGTGGTTCCGCTTCCAAAAGTCCGTTCGGGCTGAGGTATCGAAGCCTCAACTCGCGGTGGAGGGCTTCGATACGCCGCAGGCGTACCCTGTCCTGAGGTATCGAAGGGTCAGCCCGAACGGGGGGGGCGGGTGTAGCCTGAATGGGCTGCAGGAGATTCGGGCTGATCCTTCGAAAAGTCCGTTCGGGCTGCGCCTGCGGTGTATCGAAGCCTTAACGCTTAACCCTCGGCCGAACAGCCCGTGACGCAGCAGGTACTGAGGCGTGCGTGGGCGAACGCTGAGGATTTGGTTCCGCTTCCAACTGAGGATTTGGTTGCGCTTCCAAAAGTCCGTTCGGGCTG
>JAJKJU010000173.1 GCA_021153565.1 Rhizobacter sp. | reverse complement strand
GCGCAGGTCCTGAGCACTCGGGTGCGGCCCTGCAGGATGCATGTCCACTGGCGGCCGCAGCGTGTCCAACGAAGGCCCTTGGTTTGGCCGAACGGGCATCCCTTCTTGCGGTACCAGATCAACCCCGAAGAGGCGTGCTGAAGGGCGCGCTCCATCTGCGTGCAGTCTCTGTGACGCACTGCTGGTAGTGCGCATGTTGTCGGAAAGATCTGCACGGGGCCGCAGCGTGTCCAACGAAAGCCCTTGGTTTGGCCGAACGGGCATCCCTTCTTGCGGTACCAGATCAACCCCGAAGAGGCGTGCTGAAGGGCGCGCTTCATCTGCGTGCAGCCTCTGTGATGCACTGCTGGTAGTACGCATGTTGTCGGAAAGATCTGCACGGGGCCGCAGCGTGTCCAACGAAAGCCCTTGGTTTGGCCGAACGGGCATCCCTTGTTGCGGTACCAGATCAACCCCGAAGAGGCGCGGGCGGCGTTGCAGTGGCTCTTCATGAGCGTGCGGCATCTGTGAAGAAGCACCCGCGTTGTCAATACGAACTCGTTTCACGCCTTGTCCCCTTTGGCTGATGTACGGACCTCGACTCTGCTCTCCCTCCAAGCTTCTTGCTGCTGCGCTGCGAAGTTGAGGCTGCCTTTGCGAAGCAAATCACAGATACTGCTCCGGTCCGCCATCGGCCGTACTTTCGTCTTCAGATCGACCCAGTTGAAAATTCGAAAGCTTGCGGCACGGAGCCCGCTGCCCGCTACAAATCGCCGCCGAAGAAGGCGCGCCGTGCGAAGTCTGTTGGCTATCAGCGGACTCCGGCCTGCGACATCAACAATCCCTCGTCAAGCAAGGTCTGCACGATGTCTGCCTGACGCAGGTCGCGGCGGCGCTTCGGTTCTAGCCGATGGGGGGCCTCTTTCGCCATCCAGCGCTTGAATGCGACGAACGAGTCCGGGGCAATTGTTCGCATCAGAGTCATGCGTCCCGTAGAGGAAATGACCACGTGTTCAAAGCGAGTTGCGTTGGTTAACACAGATGCCCTCAGCGCCTGCACCGGCCACAAGTCACCCTCATCGTCGGAGAAACGGAAGGGATGTGGGTCGTCGCCTTCTGGCTGGCGTCGCAAAAAGTCAACTTCGAATCCTTTGGCGTTGATAGCTGTCTCGTTCTGGCCCTCTTTGCGTTGAAAAGTGGAATCCGCCCGCTGCAGTACACGAAGCATGGATGAGTCCAGCTTCTCGAGATCGGTCATGAAACGCACTCGTTTGCGTGCGTCCCACAGCAAGTCCACATCTTGCGTCGCCAAGGCACCTTGAACGATGCGCACGCCCGCCGCAGTTTCATAGGCGTACAACGCGTGAGTCCCGACCACGGTGAAGTGCAGTCCGAGTCCAGAATCTTCCAGGGTCTGCAACAACGTCACGACCATAGAAGGCGTGCGCCCCGCCTTCAACGCCTTGTTCAGACGCTCGGCATCCTTGAGTTCCGTTCGCAAAGACTTGAGACGAGTTTCAAGCTCCAGCTTTCGAGAAGCGAAGTCTTCGTAGATTTTTTCGGTGTCCGGCGAACGCGGGCCGACTCGGCTTTGTCGGTTGTCTGGCTGAGTCTTGACCAGATACTCGTAGTCATATTGGCGCTTCCAATACATCCCGCCGGCATAAGGGCGGGCCTGCGACTGGACCCGCAAGTACTCATGGAAGATGGTGGTCGAGTCGATGACTTGCCTTGAAGCGTTGTCGGATAACGGGATGTAGTCCATTGGCCGTATAAATATTGAATTCTGAATATATACGGCCAATCCTTATAAATCAACGACTTATCTGCCAACCAGCGCGTCTTGGAACATCCCACCCGGAAGTGGACAAGTGGACATGCTCTCGACTTGGGCACCGGCATCACGCCCCGCAGGTTCCACGAGTTGCTGGGCGGACGCAGTGTGGTGACGGTGAACGGCGTGATGATGGCGCCCGGCGTCAGGTAGGCAAAAGATCCCGTTGGTCTGAACCGCCGGCCAGAGGTGGCCACGCAGCGCTGGGAATCGTCGGAGAAACGAACTGATGACGTTGGTTGCGATGCGCGGATGAAATCAACTTCGCGGGTCTTCCACACGAGTTCGCTGCGCCAGGTCAAAGTCCCCCAGGGCTCGTGGACGCGCCGGCTCACAAAGTGGCGCGGCGCCAGTGCTCAATGCTTGAACAAATCAAGAATGCTCTTGCGATCGCTGTCAGTGGGCGCACTGGGCAGCGCGTCCTCCAAGCCAAGACTTGAAATGCCGCTCGCGGGCGTGTGCTCTTCCAGGTAAAACTCGCCATTGATGCGTACGACACCGTCCGGCGGTTGTGATTCATGGACTGGCGTCGTTTTGAGCGCATGGCCCATGAAGTCCAGCCAAACGGGCAAGGAGAGGCCGCCGCCGCTTTCGCGGTCGCCTAGCTTGCGCGGGTTGTCGTAGCCCATCCACACCACTGCGACCATCGAGTGATGAAAGCCCGCGAACCACGCGTCCATCGCGTCATTCGTGGTGCCCGTCTTGCCAGCGATGTCCGGTCGCTTCAGCACCGCTTGCGCGCGTGAGGCGGTACCGCTTCGAGTCACTTCCTGCAGAAGGTCGGTCATGATGAAGGCGTTGCCTTCGTCCAGCACACGAAGCGATTCGTCGAGCGCTGGCGGCCGCCATTCGGCGAGCGTGCGGCCACGGCCATCACTGATCTTGCGGATGAGAAAAGGGTCGAGCCGGTAGCCTCCGTTGGCGATCACCGAATAGGCCGACGCGAGCTGCATGGGCGTGGTCGACCCCGCGCCCAGGGCCATGGTGAGATAGGCGGGATGCTTCTCGGCATCGAAGCCGAAGTGCGTGAGCCAGTCTTGCGCAAACGGCGCGCCGATGGTCTGCAGAATGCGGATCGAGACCATGTTCTTCGACGCAGCAAGCGCGCTGCGCATGGTCATCGGGCCATCGAACTTGCCGTCGGAATTCTTCGGCTCCCAAGCCTGTCCGCCGTTGGATTCGGCGTCCCATGACAAAGGTGCGTCGTTGATGATGGTCGATGGCATCAATCCTTTGTCGAGCGCGGCCGAATAGATGAAGGGCTTGAGGCTGGACCCCGGTTGGCGCCATGCCTGGATCACGTGGTTGAACTGGTTCTTCGAATAGTCAAAGCCGCCCACCATTGCACGGATGCCGCCGGTGGCCGGGTCCATCGCGACAAATGCGCCTTCGACTTCGGGAAGATGGGTGATGGCCCAGCCGTCCTTGGCTCCCTTGACAAGCCTGATGACAGAGCCGGGCCCGATGCGAATGCGCGCGGCAGCGCGGGCGGACAAGCCCGGCGCCGCCTGCTTCAACCCTTCGCCGGTGATCGTCACCGTCTCGCCGTTTTCCATCTGTGCCTCGACGCGCTTGGGCTCGACGCTCAACACGACGGCCGACTTCAGCTCGTCGTTGTCCGGATGTTCGACCAGCGCTTCGAGGACGCGTGCGTCGAGCTCGGCGTCGTCGGACGGCAGGTCGATGTGCGCCTCGGGGCCTCGATACGGCTGCCGCCGCTCGAAATCCATGATGCCCTTGCGCAGCGCGCGGTACGCCGCCAACTGTTCGCCGGCATCAACGGTCAGCGTCACATCCAGGCCGCGCGTGTAGGCCGCGTCGCCGTACTGGCTGTAGATGAGCTGGCGCGCAGTTTCGGCGAGGTACTCGGCATGTACCGGCACGTCGCCCGGCGTGCGGAACCTGAGCGTCTGAGCCCTCGCTTGTGTGGACTGCGCCGCGGTGATGAAGCCGGCGTCCTGCATGCGGTCGAGAACGTGCTGCTGGCGCGCCATGGCGCGGCGGCGGTTGGTGGTCGGGTTGGCATGCGTGGGCGACTGCGGAAGGCCAGCGAGCATCGCCGCTTCGGCCAAAGTCACCTCGGCGATCGGCTTGCCAAGGTAGATCTCGCTTGCCGCCGCGAAGCCGTGAGCGCGCTGGCCGAGGAAGATCTGATTCATATAGACCTCGAGAATCTGCTCTTTGGAGAGTTCGTTCTCGATCTTCAATGCCAACAGGATCTCGTAGATCTTGCGCACATAGTCCTTGCGCGTGGGCAGGTAGAAGTTTCGGGCGACCTGCATCGTGATCGTCGACGCGCCCTGGCTCTTCGGGCGAACGAGACTCGCCAGTCCCGCGCGGATCACGCCTTTGAAGTCGACGCCGTGGTGTTCGCGAAAGTGAGCGTCCTCGACAGCCAGCACGGCGTCTTGCATCACCTTCGGCATCTCGCCGATCGGCGTGAAATGCCGCCGCTCTTCACCGAATTCGCCGAGCAGCACGCCGTCGGACGAGAAGACGCGCATTGGCAGCTTGGGTCGGTAATCGGTAAGGCTGTCGATGTCGGGCAGGTTCGGCACCATCAGCATGATGGTGATGGCGGCGACGACGGTGGATGACAGCAGCGTCCCGAGGAAAAAGCCGGCGGCAATGCGCACGAGGCGCAGCGCGTACATGGCGCGAGACGACAAGGGAAACAAAGGTGTGCGCGGGGCGGGAGCCGAGCCTGACGGCTCCTCGGGGCGCTCGGTGGAACTCATGGCGTGAATGGTAGGGGGTGTTGCGATGGAAACAGCCGCGTCCGTTAGAAGGTCACGATTCCAATTGTTCGTTCAATGCAAAGAACGGCAATCTGCAACGAATCGTGGCCGTTCTCCCGACTGGTGGGTATACCTGTTTTCAACCTGCAGCTCTGGATGTTGAAGCGCGCAGGCTGAGCCGCATTCGCTCGCGTCTCGGAAGCTCCCGGTGCGCAGCCCAGCGCTCAGCGTGGATGACGAACCACTTCGCATCGACGCCCGCGCACGCCCGCTCGCCATCGTCTCGGAATCCGAGCGTTCGAAGCACCTGCTGCACCGACCGGTGCTGCGGATGACAAATGCCCCATACCCGCGACAGGCCCAGTTTGCCGAACGCCTTGTCGAGCAGACTCTCGCCCCCGTCGTGAACGATGCCGCTGCCCCAGACCTGCGGCACCAATCGACATCCGATCTCGATTTCCTCGGGCCAGTCGGTCACGCGCATCAGGTTGAACCAGCCTGCAAAATTCGGGACGGGCCTGGACATCTGAGCCAGGGCTTCATCGCTCAAGGATTCACGCACCTCTGGGTCCGCGAGTTCCTCTTCGGACAAAACACTCGCCCATCGTTCCGCACACCAGATGCCCAGCCCCGGATTGGCGAGGTAGTAGGCACGGATGCGCTCGATGAACTCGTGCGCGCGGCGGGCGTCATGCAAAGGCACGTCGTCAACGAGCAACTCGACCACGCGCGGATCACGATGCATCGCCATCAGTGCATCGCGATCTCGCGGTTCGAACTCGCGCAAGGTCAGTCGATTCAATGCGGTCGTCCTCATCGGTGACTCATCCACCCTGATTCGGTTGCTCCACCGGTCGCATCGTTCTCGACAGCGATCTCATGCGACTCCACGACGCTGACTGCACCTGCGGTCACTCCGAGCAAATACTCGCGCCCTCGATAGCGCATTGTCACCAGGCGCTCGCGCGGGCCAAGCCCGACGCTTCGCACGACCTGGGGAACTTCGCTGCCATCGCTGCGTGTGCCGGTGCGTCCCTGCTGCACTCGCTTCAATGCACGCAGAGACACCCACGCGAGCAGCAATACGACAACGAGAGCGACTGCCGTGGAGAGAAGGTTGGTCGCAAGATTGGGTGCGTCTGTCATGCCTTGGCCTTCGCATCGAGCTTCAAGTAGCGGGTGAGGTCTTCACCCGGCGCTGCGCGCCGACGCGCTCGCGCGGCCTGCGGTGTTGCGACCGTCTCGCTCGCCATCTCGTCGCGCACATCCCGCGCCCAGAGAATCACCTCGGCGATCACATCGAAAAGATCGGGCGGAATCAGCTCGCCCACTTCACCTCGGGCCAGCAGATCCCGCGCCAAGGGCACGTTACGCACGATGGGCACCCCCGCCTCCTGCGCCGCTTCACGCATCGCTCTTGCGACGTGGTCCTCGCCCTTTGCCGCGATGGTCGGCACGGGGCAGGTCTCGCGGTCGTAGTCGACGGCGATCGCCACATGCGTCGGGTTCACGATCAAGGCATTCGCGCCGCGCGCGGCCTGCTGCGCATTGCGCTGCGACCACTCCTCGTGCGCCTGTCGCCGTTGCGCCTTGATGTAAGGGTCGCCTTCGTTGTCCTTCATCTCCTGACGAATGTCCCGGCGGCTCATGCGCATCTTCTTCGTGAAGCTCCAGCGTTGGTACACGATATCGACCAACGACAGCAACGCAAAGAGCGCGACCGTCCACACGAGCACAGGTCGCGCTGCTGCCCACAGCGCACTGCCCACCGCTTCGGGTCGCTGCGCAAATGGCAGGTGCACGAGCTGCGGCACCAGGCCGCTCACCGCGAGCCAGCCGATGACGAGCAGCGCCACCGTCTTCGCTGCGGCCTTCACGATTTCGATGAGGTTGTCCATCGAGAACATGCGCTTGACGCCTTCGACGGGATTCATGTTCTCGAGCTTGGGCATGAGCCGCTCGAAGGTAAACACCGGCCCTGCCTGAAGGTACTCGGTGAGCACGCCGACGGCGGCCACAGGCAATAGAGAGGCCGCAGTGAGCGCGAGCAGTGCGCGCAGGGCCTTCTCGCCGATGGCCGGTGCGGCAAGTGCGAACGGGTCGCGCAGGGCCTGCAAAGCTGCTTCGATCAGGTCAGTGAACTGCGATGTCGCATAAGCCGTGGCCAATGCCGCGAGCAACACCCACACGAGCAGCTCGACGGTGCTTGTCACGTCCTTGCTCTTGGCAACCTGTCCCTTCTTGCGCGCGTCCTGAAGTTTCTTGGGTGTGGGTTGCTCGGTCTTGTCGCCACCATCGTTCTTGTCGGCCATCGGGTCTCCGAAATGCAGGCACTCGTTTCAAGCGGGTGCACATCATCCACGTGGTGTTGCGGTCCTTTGATGTCGCTCCTCCATCAGAGGGGACGCTTCCCCCTTTTGGGGGTGAGCATGCTCAAGGCTTCCTCTGCCCCCTTGGAAACCAAGTGCATCCTAGGGATAGACCGTACATCGCGCGCGCGATTCAAATTGGCACCCTCCCCACCAGGTGTATTACGAGCCGTCACAAGAAGCGTGGTGCATGCGCCGCGGCAAGCACCGACCTGGACAACACTGCAGCCACCAGCCGACCCGCGGGCACCAGAACAAACGGGCGGCGAGATGCGAAAAAACGAGGGAGAGGTCACGATGTTTGAATCAACAAGGGCGGCCCTTGCAGAGGGCTGTACCTGCAGGCACCGGCGTGCTCGCGTGTCGAGACAGTGGGTGCGACGATGCGCGCTCATGCTGGCGGCGCTTGCGATGAGTTCGATGGCGTTCGCGAACGACCCGGGATGCGAAGATGCGATCTCTCGGCTCACGTTCTCGCAGCGGCAGAAGTTTCAGTTGGCGAGCGATGCATGCGGTTCTTCTGCGACCCGCATGGAGTCCACCGTCGCGTCGTCCAATGAAGGCACATCCCGGGTTGAGCACGGACCAAGAGGCGCGGATGAACTCGTCGCGACAGACGAGGTACCTTCGACGACCATCCCGGCACTGCCTGAGGACCGGTCGCGTCATCTGCAACTTTTCGACGTGCCGACACCGGCAGCCAATGCGCGCCCTGCTGCGCGGGCGCGGACATCCAGCACGCTGCGGGCCATGAAGCTGGCCCCGGACATCGACGATGTCGCGCGGCGGCATGACATCGACCCGTTGCTGCTGCATGCGATTGCTCATGTCGAGTCCCGTCACAACACCGATGCCCGCTCGCCCGCCGGAGCGCGCGGCGTGATGCAGGTGATGCCTGCGACAGCCCGGCGCTTCGGCGTGGGTACGGCGCAATCACTGCAAGAGCCGCGCACGAATCTCGAGGTCAGCGCGTCTTACCTCAAGACGCTGCAGGAGCGCTTCGGCAACGACCTGTCGCTGGTGCTCGCCGCCTACAACGCCGGCGAAGGCGCGGTCGAAAAGCATGGGCGACGCATTCCGCCCTATGCGGAAACGCGCAGCTACGTGCAGCAGGTGCTGGACCACTACCGCATGTTGACGGCGGTAGCGCACCGGTCGACGAGTTCGATTCGATCGGACTTGTAGGCGCGACTCCAGGCGCATCGGGCGCCCTTTCCCAACTGATCACTCCGCCAGACCCGTTCGCATTCGAACCGGTCGAAGAGATTCCTGCGTCCATGCAATCCGGCAATCACACACGATGACCACACAAGGCCAGTCGACCTCGTCCCCGCTCGCAGCCGCCGCAAGCCGCGCGAGCTACAGCGACTTGCTGCTGGTCGGGGGAGTCGTCTCCATCCTCGCGATGATGGTGCTGACGCTCTCACCGATCGCCATCGATGCGATGGTGGCGGTGAACATCGCTGTCGGTGTGATGCTGCTTCTCGTCGCTCTTTACATCGGCTCTCCGTTGGAGTTCTCGGTGTTCCCGAGTGTGTTGCTCATCACCACGTTGTTCCGCTTGTCGGTGTCCATCGCGACGACCAAGCTGATCCTCTTGCACGGCCATGCCGGACACATCATCGACACCTTCGGGCACATGGTGACGGGCGGCAACCTTGTCGTCGGGCTGGTGGTGTTTCTGATCATCACGGTGGTTCAGTTCATCGTGATCGCCAAAGGCGCCGAACGCGTGGCCGAAGTCGCAGCGCGCTTCTCGCTCGACGCGATGCCGGGCAAGCAGCTGTCCATCGACTCCGACCTGCGCTCAGGGCTCATCGACAAGGACGAAGCCAAGCGCAAGCGGCGCCAACTCGAACAGGAAAGCAAGCTGCACGGCAGTCTCGATGGCGCGATGAAATTCGTGAAGGGCGACGCGATCGCGGGCATCGTGATCATCGTCATCAACCTGCTGGGCGGGCTCGCCATCGGTGTGATGCAGCAGGGCATGGACGTCTCGCACGCGATGGTGAAATATTCCATCCTCACCATCGGCGATGGGATGGTGGCGCAGATTCCGGCCCTGCTGGCGGCCATGGCGGCCGGCCTCATCGTCACGCGCACCACCGATGACGAGAACGACCGTCACCTGGGCGAAGCCATCGCACGCCAAGTCGCGGCCAAGCCGCGTGTGCTTCTGGTGGCAGGCGGCCTGTGCGCGTTGCTCGCCCTGGTGCCGGGGTTTCCGTGGGTGGTATTTCTCGTTCTTGCGGCGATGTTCGGCGCGAGCGGCAGTTTGCTGATGCCTGCCGTGAAGGCACGCTGGCAGCGCTTCTCGCGCCCGGCGCGCGAGACAGTTCTGCGCCGCAAGGACACGCCGCCGTCGGTGCTGGCCACGGCCTTGCCGGCACCGCGCCCAACCGTTGCGCTGCTGCTCGAATTGCCGGCCCGGGCCTTGCACGGCGATGCGCCTCAAGAGCTGGTACGCGAACTCGAAGGCGTTCTGGACCGCATCAATCTCACGCTCGGTTTGCCGCTGCCGCGAATCAGCATTCACTCGACGTACAGCGAAACCCCGGATGCGACATGGCGGCTGCTCGCTTTCGAAGTGCCCATCGCCCAGGGCACGATGCCGTCCAGCGACGTGTCTCGCGCGTTGGCCCAGGCGGCGTTTCAGGCCTTGCGTCACAACATCGCGCTCTTTTTTGGCACGCAGGACGCCAGCGCCCTGCTCACCCGCGCATCGAACGACATGCCCGACGTGGTGAAGGAAGTGCTGCGTGCGCTGCCGCTGCAACGAGTCGCTGAAATCCTGCGCCGCCTCGTCGAAGAAGAAATCGCCATTCGCAACACGCGCGACATTCTCGAAGCGCTTGCCGAAGCGGCACAGCGCGAGAAAGACGTCTATGCGCTGACCGAGTTGGCGCGCATCGCGCTCAAGCGCCAGACCAGCCACCGTGTCGCGCCGAGCGGCGTGCTGCGTGCCGTGCTGCTCGCTCCAGAACTCGAGGAATTGCTGCGGCAAGCAGTGCGAGTGAGCAATGGGGTCCAGATCCTCGCACTCGACCCGCAGCAGGCGAAGGAATTGATGCAGACGCTGGCCGTTGCCGTGCAAGAGCACCAGCCGGCTGCGGTTATGACGACCGTGGACATCCGTCGGCATGTCCGCAAGTTAATCGAAACCGAATGCTTCGACACCCCCGTACTGAGCTTCCACGAACTGGTCCCCGCGGTCCAGATCGAGACGGTGGCTCGAGTCGGTATGCCCGGAGCACATCTTTTGGAGGCTGCATGACGGCACGCATTGAATCTTGTGAAGGCAACTCTCGCTACTTCTCCCAGTGGGAGAGGGCTGAGGTGAGGGCCGCGGCCGTTGGATCGACGGCCTCATTCATTCCACCTCCGTCGCCCTCACCCCCGCCCTCTCCCAGAGGGAGAGGGAGCAATACAGGTCGGTGGCTCAAGTCGGTATGCCCGGAGCACATCTCTTGGAGGCTGCATGACGGCACGCATTGAGCCTTGTGAAGGCAACTCTCGCTCCCTCTCCCCCTGGGAGAGGGCTGGGGTGAGGGCCGCGGCCGTTGAAGTCGACGGCCTCGTTCATTCCACCTCCGTCGCCCTCACCCCCG
>JAJKJU010000172.1 GCA_021153565.1 Rhizobacter sp. | reverse complement strand
CATCACGCCAAAAGACCCCTGCTCGTCGTTGCAAATGCTCGCCATAGCCCGGGCTATGGCTGTGCTTTGCGCCTAGATCAGGTGCCTTTTGACGCGCTGCTTGGACACGCTCGAAAAACTCTCAGCCTCTGAGCCTCAAAGGGGCGGGTTCCGCACTTGCCCCGCCATCCAACCACCGAGGCAGACCGATGCGCATCGCCATCCTCACCTTCGACGGCTTCAACGAGCTCGATTCCTTCATCGCGATGGGCCTCCTGAACCGCCTGAAGGCCGAGGGCTGGAAGGCGGAAATCACGAGCCCTGGTGCGCGCGTCACGTCCATGAACGGGCTTGTCGTCGAGGCGCAGCAGCCGCTCGAATTCGCGAACAAGGCGGATGCGGTCATCTTCGGAAGCGGCTTCTACACGCGCGCCATCGCCGAGAACAGCGCTTTGCTCGATCGCCTGCAATTGGACCCGCTGAGGCAGCTCATCGCGGCGCAGTGCTCGGGCACCTTGCTGCTGGCTCGGCTGGGGCTGCTGGCCGACAACCCTGCCTGCACCGATCTCACGACCAAGCCGTGGCTCGTGGAAGCTGGCGTGCGGGTGGTAGACGCGCCGTTTCATGCACGCGGTCCGATCGCCACCGCCGGCGGCTGTCTCGCGTCGCAATACCTGGCCGCGTGGATGATGGCAAGCCGCGCCGGAATCGATGCGACGACGCAGGCCTTGCTCTATGCAGCGCCGGTGGGCGAGAAGGAAGAGTACGTCGCACGCCTGCTCAAAGTGGTCAAGCCTTTCCTCGTGCATTCGTAGCCGCCTTCGAACTCGAAGCTTGGTAGCGCATCTTGCCGGGCGGCTTGGCGCCTGCGGTCAGCCATCGAAGCCGGCCCATGACCATGATGCCGATGATCGCGATCAGCACGGGTTCTAGCGACGACCCACCAGATCGCCGAGAAGTTCTGCGAAAGGTCGAATGTCCCGGCTTACGCTCGCAGCCTCAAGCGCGTTCATGTAGCGTGTCCGCTCGGCCAGCGGAACGACCGTCCACGGGTAGCCTCCTGACGCCAGCATCGCATTCATAAGGAAGCGACCGATACGGCCATTGCCGTCAAAGTATGGATGGATGTTCACGAAAAAGAAGTGGCCGAGCACGACCCTCACAGAGGCTTCGCGCTCCTCGCCCAAGAGATCAAAGAAGGCGGGCATTAGCTCCCGCACGGCTTCGCTGCGGGGTGGCACATGCATGGACTGACGGATGAATACAGGGCCACTGCGATAACCCGCGAGATCAGCAGGTTTCAAGATGCCCGCTGTGACACTGGGGCCGAACATTTCGCGGTACCAAGTGCCGTGATCGGCCTGCGCCACGTCTCCTGCGTTCGCCCCTTGTAGAACCCGGCTCACGGAGTCCCGGATCTTCTGGAAGGCTTGCCAGTAGCCGCGCGCAGCGAGCGCGTCGTGATGCTCGCGGTCTGCGCTATTGTCCGGATTCCAGTTGCCCGAGCGGACACGCTCGATCAGTTCAGCGCTGACGCGGTAGCCCTCGATCGACAAGGAGTTGTAGGCATCGGCTGCGTAGACATCTTCGACATCGCGCAGATATGCCGCTACGTCGGCAGGGATGCCGGGCTGTGGCGGGAAACGTTCGAGTACCGCATCTCGCATCTCAGCCCAGGACATGCGCAGCCGATTTACAGCAGGGGAAGTCTCCCGCTGTCCGATGGCGACCAGCGGGCGATCATTGAAGGGATCGGTTTCGTTGACCGTGTAGCCCGCCGTTCGCATCGTCGCGGTGATCGTCTCTGCGATCTGGTCCCGTCCAATGTTGCGGAAGGCCCCGGCAAGCCGACCAGCGATGCTGCTATGTCCGCCGTCGAGCAGGCGGCTCAGAACGTCGGAGGCGTCGGCAATCATGGCGAGCGCCGCCCGCGTCTCGACGGGATACGCCGCAAAGTGTCCGGGCGCGCAACTGATCAGCGCCGCAGGCAAGCGCATCAGGCGCAGACCATCGACGACTTGGATGTCCGTTGGTGTGGGGACTTCGAGGCGCAAATCAAAGATCGATGTGTCGTGCAGCAACCCTGTCGGCTTATTGCCGCCACGTGTCGCCCTCACAAGAAGCTGGCGCGGCACGTTCCAGTTGCCCGTGTGCAGGGCGATCGAGTGCTCGGCACCCAGGCACCAATCTTCCCCAAAACGCTCCGTCAGGTACGCGGAGCAAAAGGGCCAGAAGGAGGCATACCAGTCGGTGCTCTCTCCCTCGGGCCCATCAGGTCGGATGGGGATGTACCACCCCTTCATCACCTCGCGGATAAAGCCGTTCTTGAGCAGGCGCTCCCGGTGGACGCGCGTGAGGTCAGACGCCCGAATGGCAACAGCCTTCGCGTCCTGAAGAGCTTTCAGAGTGTCGAGAGACTGGGCGAGCTTGTCCGCCGGGGTGGCCATGTACTAGGGAATCCTGTCTTGCAATCTTTAGGCTTTGCCGTTGTATAAGTTCTAGGGTTTGATGTCAAGCCATTTTTAGGTTATTATGCAAATCCGCTCTCAGGAGCGGCCTTGGGAAGGCGTACATAGCTGTGTACATACGATGGAAAAGTGAGTGATGGCTAACGGTCAGATCCTCGATGAAGTAAGGCGGAGACGCACGTTTGCCATCATTTCCCACCCCGACGCGGGCAAGACCACGCTCACTGAAAAGCTGCTGCTCTTCTCGGGCGCGATCCAGATCGCAGGATCGGTGAAGGCGCGCAAGGCGTCGCGCCATGCGACCTCGGACTGGATGGAAATCGAAAAGCAGCGCGGCATCTCGGTGGCGTCGTCGGTGATGCAGATGGAATACCGCGATTGCGTCATCAACCTGCTCGACACCCCAGGCCACCAGGATTTCTCTGAAGACACCTACCGGGTGCTGACCGCGGTGGACGCGGCACTGATGGTCATCGATGCCGCCAATGGCGTCGAGCCGCAGACGCGGCGTCTGCTGCAAGTCTGCCGCGCCCGCAACACGCCCATCCTCACCTTCGTGAACAAGATGGACCGCGAAGTGCAGGAGCCGCTTGCGCTCATGGACGAGATCGAACGCGAGCTCGGCATGAGCGTCGTGCCCTTCACATGGCCAGTGGGCATGGGCAAGTCGTTCCATGGCGTGATGGACCTGCGCGAAGAGCAGATGCGCGTGTTCTCGCCAGGAGAGGGCCGCAAGACCTTCGACGACGAAATCCTGCAGGGCATCGACAACCCCGTGTATGCCGAACGATTCGGCGCCGAGTACGAGCACGCCAAGCATGACATCGAACTCGTTCGAATGGCGGCGCCCTCTTTCGATGAAGCCGACTTTCTGTCCGGCAAGCAAACGCCGATGTTCTTCGGCTCGGCCATCAACAACTTTGGCGTACGCGAAGTACTGGATGCGCTGGTCGACCTGGCACCGTCGCCCGGATCCCGCGGATCGATCCAGCGGGAGGTGCAGCCCGACGAGTCCAAGTTCAGCGGCGTGGTGTTCAAGATTCAGGCGAACATGGACCCGGCGCACCGCGATCGCATCGCCTTCGTGCGCGTGGCCTCGGGGCACTTCCAACGCGGCATGCGACTGAAGGTCGTGCGCTCGGGCAAGGAGCTGCGGCCCAACACCGTTGTGTCGTTTCTGTCGCAGCGACGCGAACTGCTCGATGAAGCTTTTGCCGGGGACATCATCGGCATCCCGAACCACGGCGTGCTGCAGTTGGGCGACACGCTCACTGAGGGCGAATCGCTGCAGTTCACCGGCCTGCCTTTCTTCGCACCGGAAATGTTCCGCACCGTCGAAGTGGCGGACCCGCTTCGTACCAAGCAGTTGAAGGCCGGGCTCACGCAGTTGGGCGAAGAGGGCGCGATCCAGGTCTTCCGACCGGTGGCGGGATCGATGCTGCTGCTGGGCGCTGTCGGCCAGCTGCAGTTCGAAGTCGTCGCGCACCGGCTCGAACACGAGTACGGCGTGAAGGCACGCATTCAGCCCTCACGCTTCCAGGTCGCGCGCTGGGTGACCTGCGACGACGCCAACGAACTCAAGCGCTTCATCGACGGCAATTCGCATCGCGTTGCCCACGACGCGGTCGATGCGCCGACAGTGCTGGTGGAGTACGCACCCGAGCTGCGCGCCATCGAGGCGAACTGGCCGAAGATCAAGTTTCACGCGCTGCGCGAGCACGCGGGGCTGGTGTTCCAAAAGCATCTGGACGGTTGACTGACGAAGGATTTGGCCCGACATCACTTCCCAGATTCCGTTCGGGCTGACCCTTCCCGAACGGGGCGTGTGCAGCGTGAAGGATGTGGGAAAGTTGTTCCGAGCCACATCGGAACTCGGCAGTCGGCTTGCGCTACAAGACAACATGTCCACTCCATCCGCATCCGGTGCGTCGCCCCGTCTCTCGCTCTATCTCAACCTCATCCGCTGGGACCGCCCCGCCGGCACCTACTTGCTGCTGTGGCCCACGCTCGCCGCCTTGTGGATCGCCGCGGGCGGATTTCCAGGCTGGCATTTGCTCATCGTCTTCGGGCTCGGCACCTTTCTGATGCGAAGTGCTGGTTGTGCCGTCAACGACGTGGCGGACCGTGACTTCGACAAGCATGTGAAGCGCACGGCGCAGCGGCCTGTGACCAGCGGGGCAATCAGCGTGAAAGCGGCGCTGATCTTCGGTGCGGTGCTGGCGCTTATCGCTTTCGCGCTGGTGCTCACGACAAATGCGATCACCATTGCCTGGAGCTTCGCGGCGCTGGCGGTGAGCATCTTCTACCCCTTCACCAAGCGTTTCTTCTCGATGCCGCAAGCCGTGCTGGGCGTGGCATTCAGCTTCGGGATTCCGATGGCTTTCGCCGCGGTGCGCGGCGAGGTGCCGCCCCTTGCATGGTGGTTGCTGCTGGGCAACCTGTTCTGGGTGCTGGCTTACGACACCGAATACGCGATGGTGGATCGCGATGACGATTTGAAGATCGGCATCAAGACTTCGGCAATCACACTCGGGCGCTTCGACGTGGCAGGCGTGATGCTGTTCTACGCGACGTATCTGGCGGTGTGGGCGGTGCTCGGTGCGCAGATCGGATTCGGCTGGGCGTATGCCGCCGGCATTGCAGTGGCCGCAGCCGTGGCGGCATGGCACTTCACCTTGATTCGCGAGCGCTCACGCGATGGCTGCTTCAAGAGTTTTCGCCTGAATCATTGGGTGGGCTTTGCAGTGTTCGCAGGGCTTGTCGTCGACTCCACCCTGCGGCACTTCATTTCGTAGCCCGGACATCATCCGCGCAACAACCAGCCTCTCCCGAAGCTGGTGTCGAGCATCCGATCAGGGGTACAAGCCGCGCTCTTCACGCGCCATCAGAATCCGCTCACAAGCCACGGCGAACGTCGCAGTGCGCAGCGTGATCTTGTGCTTGTCAGCCGTGTCCCAGATGTGCTTCAGGGCATCAACCATGATCTTGTCCAGGCGCACGTTGATCTCGTCTTCGGTCCAGAAGAAGCTGGAGAAGTCCTGCACCCACTCGAAGTAGCTGACGGTCACGCCACCCGCGTTGCAGATCACGTCCGGCACGACCAGAACGCCGCGCTCCTTCAGCAGGTCGTCGGCTTCCGGCAACGTCGGGCCGTTGGCGCCTTCGAGCACGAGCTTGGCCTTGATCCGGTTGGCGCGGTCCTGCGTGATCTGGCCTTCGAGTGCGGCCGGGATCAGGATGTCGCAGTCGACGTCCCAGAACGACTCGTTGTCGACGCGCTCAGCGCCCTTGTAGTTGCCGATGCCGCCATCGCGCTTGAGCGTGGCGATGGTGTCGGCCATGTCGAAGCCCTTGGGGTTCACGAGTGTGCCAGTGTGGTCCTGCACGGCGACGAGCTTCGCGCCGGCCTGCACGAACAGTTCGGCCGCAGAGCTGCCCACGTTGCCCATGCCTTGCACCGCGATGCGTGCGCCGTCCAAGGGCATGCCGATGCGCCGGGCGGCTTCACGGCCTGTCACGAACACGCCGCGGCCGGTGGCCTTCACGCGGCCCAGCGATCCGCCCAGGTGGATGGGCTTGCCGGTGACCACGCCGGTGGCCGTTGCGCCGGTGTTCATCGAGTAGGTGTCCATCATCCAGGCCATGATCTGCCCGTTGGTGTTCACGTCCGGCGCCGGGATGTCGCGCTGCGGGCCGATGATGATGCCGATCTCGCTGGTGTAGCGACGAGTCATGCGCTCGAGCTCTTTCTGCGACAAGGTCTTCGGATCGACACGAATGCCGCCCTTCGCGCCACCGTAGGGCAGGCCAACGCCTGCGCACTTGATGGTCATCCAGGCCGACAGGGCCATCACTTCTTCCAGGGTCACGTCGGGGTGATAACGGACGCCGCCCTTGCCCGGTCCGCGCGAGAGGTTGTGCTGGACGCGGTAGCCCTCGAAGTGCTTGACTGTGCCGTCGTCCATTTCTATGGGCACGTCGACGATCAGGGCGCGCTTGGGTCGCTTCAAGGTTTCAGACCAGCGGGCCAGGGGGCCCAGATAAGGCAGCACGCGGTCGACTTGCGACAGATAGGTGTGCCAAGGGCTCGTCGCGGTAGGCGCGACGTAGGAAAGGTAACTCATGGATGTCTCCGCGAAAGTGTGTTTGGCGAGACGGCGAGCGCCTTGTTGACCCGCCCCATGACGAGGCCGGTCGGCGTACCGCCTGCATGGCCTGAGACTGTAGTTGTCAACCCGCCGATTTATTCACCATTCGCCATGCATGGTTTGCATGACTTGCAGCGGGCCGGGCATGAGGCCGCCAGCATCGGTTCGGATTCATGCGAAAAGATGGGCAATGTTTCTGAGAGGCTGAGAGTATTTCGATCATGCCCGCTCATCACGCCAAAAGACCCCTGCTCGTCGTTGCAAATGCTCGCCATAGCCCGGGCTATGGCTGCGCT
>JAJKJU010000171.1 GCA_021153565.1 Rhizobacter sp. | reverse complement strand
TGCGGCGTTGCTCCTCACTTGTGTGGCTCGCCACACGGCGCTCGGAGCGCCTTGCATCGCATCCCGCCCAGCGCCCCCCAAACGGGAACTTATTCCGGGCCAAATCCAAAGCCCGCGGACTATTTCCGCCGCATCGCATCCCGCAAGCAAGCTTGCGCTGCATGATCGATGTCGCGTGACAGCACCGGATCGTTTGCAAGCTGCAGCGTGAGCACCGCCTGCTGCAGATCGAGCAGACACTCGCCGGCTTCGCGAATCGTGACGGCAAGCGCCTTCATCGCTTCATCGAGTTCCTGCTTGCCGCGGCCCGAACCGATGATTTTCGATACGTCCATGACAGTGCCCCTTTCTGTCGTCGAGAGTCAAAGCTTCGGAATTCGCAGAGTCTTGCTGATCATCAATGTGCCAGAAAGCGCGAAAAGCAGACTGAACGGATGCAGCGTCCATGGACCCAGCTGCACGACGCCGAACCAAATGCTGTCCCCAAGCCGTCCTTGCCACGCCGCCACCGCCATCAGCAGCACGAGCAGCACGCTCGTCGGAATAGGCGTGCCTTCGAAGTAGGGCACCTTGGCTGCACCGGCAGACAGGCTTTCAGCGGTCACGTTGTAGCGCGCCAGGCGACTCACGCCGCAGCACACGAAGTAAATGAGGACCAGCACGTCGAACCCGCCCTGCAGCCCGGCCGCAAAGCCCAGCGTGGCCGGGCCAATGCCGAAGGAGATCACGTCGGCGAGCGAGTCGAGTTCACGACCCATGGCCGACTGCTCATGCCGCCAGCGAGCGACACGGCCGTCGACGACGTCGAAGGCGAACGCGGCAGGTGCCATCAAGGCGGAGAGCATGAAATTCGACAAGGAATGCGTGCCGATGAACGCTGCCGCGAACAGCACCATCAAGGCGCCGCAGGCAGCGTTGCCCAGGGTAAAAAAGTCGGCGAGCTGAAACTCGCGGATCATCGAAAAATGTTTCATCCCAGGCTATAGCACTCGAGTTGCCCGTCGAAATCGCCAGCAGAATTGCGCGCGAGATCGGCAAGCGGCAGAGACGGGGGTGGACGACAAGGCGTACCGGCGCGCACGAGATTGTCTACGGCGAACCAATCATCGTCGAGTTCGGCGATGAAATTGTGTTCCTCGTTGAAGAGAAGCGCGCGCTGATGAGCCCGCGTGTGAAGCAGCACCAGATACTTGGCTCGACGGTGCCGCTCTTGGGGGGCATTCAAGGGGGGGTCTCCTCTGCGTTTGTGATGCCCCATCCTAGGGCACTGTGCGCGGCACAGACAGTCACGAATTTCCGAATCGTGTGTCGGAATCCGCCGACGAGATTGGCGGATTTCCTCCCTGAGAGGCTGAGAGTATTTCGATCATGCCCGCTCATCACGCCAAAAGGCCCCTGCTCGTCGCTGCAAATGCTCGCCATAGCCCGGGCTATGGCTGTGCTTTGCGCCTAGATCAGGTGCCTTTTGACGTGCTGCTCGGGCACGCTCGAAAAACTCTCGGCCTCTGAGCCTGCATTCACCAAGCGTTCTCAGCCTCTCAGGCTGTGGATACACTTTGCCGGCCACGACATCCCGCGAAAGCTGAAACTTTGGCCCTCGAAGCCTACCTGCTCGACTGGATCAACCTGCTGCTGCGCTGGGCGCACGTGGTGGTGGTCATCGCCTGGATCGGCTCCTCGTTCTACTTCGTCTTTCTCGACAACAGCCTCGTGCCGCCGAACGATCCGGCGCTCAAAGCCAAGGGCGTCGACGGCGAGTTGTGGGCGGTGCACGGGGGCGGTTTCTACAACCCACAGAAATACCTGGTGTCGCCAGGGAGAATTCCCGAGAACCTGCACTGGTTCTACTGGGAGAGCTACTCGACCTGGCTCACCGGCTTCGCGCTCTTCACGGTCTTGTACCTCTGCCAGGCGTCCACCTTCCTGATCGACAAAAGCCTGCATGCGTGGTCGCCCGCCGGTGCGGTGGCGGCAGCGCTCAGCTTCATCGCGGTGTTCTGGGTGGTCTACGACCTTGCGTGCCGGGTGTTCGGCCAACGCGCGGGAGGCGACCGCATCGTCGGCATGCTGGTGGCGATGACTGTGATCTTCGCTTCGTGGCTGGCCTGCCAATTGTTCGCAGGGCGTGCTGCCTTCGTGCTGGTCGGCGCGATGATGGCCACGGCCATGACAGCCAACGTCGCGCACTGGATCATCCCCGGCCAGCGCAAGGTCATCGCACAACTGAAGGCCGGCGTGCCAGTGGACCCATTGCACGGGCAGCGAGCCAAGCAACGCAGTGTGCACAACACTTACTTCGCGCTGCCGGTGCTGCTCACGATGTTGAGCAACCACTATGGTTTCCTGTACGTGGTCTCCAACAACTGGGTGGTGCTCGTGATGCTGATGGCAGCCGGCGCATTGATCCGCCACTCCTTTGTCGCGCGGCACAAGGCGCTGGTGGCCGGCAAGCGCGTGCCGTGGGAGTTCGCGGGAGGTGGCGTGCTGCTGATCGTCATCCTTGCGCTGTGGCTCGCACCGCGGTCGCGGCCCATGACGGCGGCAGCGCAGACCGTGCAGTTCACCGAGGTGCGGGCCGTCATCGGCCAGCGCTGCGTGATGTGCCACAACGAACAGATCATCAGCAAGAACGTGCAACTGCACACGCCAGCACTCATCGCGCAGCATGCGCAGCAGATCTACCAGCAGGCCGTCGTGCAGAAGACCATGCCCTTGAACAACGCCACACAGATCACCGATGCCGAGCGCGACTTGCTCGCCCGCTGGTTCGAAGCGGGCGCACCGACGAACTGAGAGGCTGAGAGTATGTCGATCATGCCCGCTCATCACGCCAAAAGGCCCCTGCGCGTCGTTGCAAATGCTCGCCATAGCCCGGGCTATGCGCCGGTTCTCACTCTCAAGATGAAACGACCCGCATGACCACACCATCGCCTCACACCGACCCGCGCGGCTTTCTACGCGCGCTTTACGACGCTGCGGTAACTCGAGCCTTGCCGCAACACGGCATTGGCCAGTTTCTTCCATCGCCGCCGCGGGGGCGAACCCTGGTGCTCGGCGCGGGAAAGGCCAGCGGCGCGATGGCCGCGGCGGTCGATGCCTTGTGGCCGGCACGGGCGGCGATCTGGGGGCTGGTGGTCACGCGCTATGACCACATCCCGCCGAACTATCTTGCGAGGCCCGGACGCATCGAGGTGATGGAGGCCGCGCATCCGGTGCCCGACGACGCCGGGCTTCTCGCGGCGTCACGCATCATGCAACTCACGCACGGTCTCACGGCCGATGATCTCGTGTTGTGCCTCATCTCTGGCGGCGGCTCGGCTTTGCTCGCAATGCCCGCGCCCGGTGTGAGCCTGGAAGACAAGCAGGCAATCAACAGGGCCCTCTTGAAGAGCGGCGCGGCCATCGACGAGATGAACTGCGTTCGCAAGCATTTGTCGGCCATCAAGGGCGGAAGGCTCGCGGCAATGTGTGCGCCGGCGCGCGTGGTGACGCTCCTCATCAGCGATGTTCCCGGCGATGCGCCGGAGGTGATCGCGAGTGGCCCGACCGTGCCCGACTCGACGACTTGCGCAGACGCACTGCGCATCCTGTCGCGCTACGGCATTGCGATTCCGCACGCTTTGGAGGAAGGACTTCGAAGCGGCGCCTTCGAAACGCCCAAGCCCGGCGATGCGCGCTTCGCCGGCCACGAGGTGCACATGATTGCCACGCCCGCGCAGTCGCTTGAAGCGGCGGCCGATGTGGCGCGGCGGGCGGGCATCGACGTACACATCCTGAGCGACGACATTGAAGGCGAATCGCGCGAAGTCGGCAAGGTGCATGCGGCACTGGCTCGTGCGGTGGCGCGACGCGGTCAACCCTTTGGGAAGCCTTGCGTCATCTTGTCGGGCGGCGAGACCACGGTGACCGTCAAGGCGAACGCATCCGACAAACCTGGACAAGGCGGTCGTGCGACGGAGTTCTTGCTTGGCTGCGCCATCGCTCTTCAAGGCGAATCGGGCGTGCATGTGCTGGCAGCCGATACGGACGGCATCGATGGCGTTGAAGACAACGCGGGTGCGGTCATTACGCCGGACACCGTGGCGCGAGCGCTCGGCGCAGGAATGAACCCGCAAGAATTCCTCGACCGCAATGATGCGTACAGTTTCTTTGCGGCATTGGGCGATCTTGTCGTCACCGGGCCGACCTTTACCAATGTCAACGACTTTCGAGCTTTGCTCGTCGTCTGACGACATTGCCGGCTACATCGTTATTGGTCGCCGCTCATGTCGCACGTGTTTGGAACGTGCGCGACAGCGGGTGATTCACAGCGAGATGTGCTGGATTCGGCGACGGTTACGCTGCTACGCATGGAAACAGTTGGGGGCCGAGGGGCTACCGCGAACTGCGCAGGCGCGGCGTGTCCATGCGCGATGCATGGAACGTCAGGAAGAGCGCGCATGGCGTTGTGGCTGAAGGTGTTGAGCGTGTCCCAGGCGCACTGCATCAGCAGCGCATAGACCTTGCGCTGGTGGCCCCAGGCCAGGCCGCGCAGTTCGGCCGGCAGCGTGATGAAGTAGGTGGCCGGCACCAGCGATGGAAGCTGGCGCTGCGTTAGGGCGCACAACCCCCTTCCGTTCGTTCGCCTGCCGCTAGACTCGAGCCATGTTTGATCATGTCGTTCTTCGTCGCGCAGACGGCGGGCAACCGATTTCCGCAGGGCAAATTGCCGAGGCGCTGCTGTTCTACCAGAAGGTGCACTTGGTCATTGACCGAGGAACGCTGCTCGGTCTGGTGAAGCAGATTGGCATGCCCCAGCTACTCACGCTACTGCAGCGACAGGACTTCTCGGCTGTCTACTGCGAGGAAATGCTGGGGACCAGTACAGATAACGTCGGTGCCTTTCAGATTCACAGCTTCGTAGCATTCACTTTGTCGGGTGACAAGACCGCGGGCGAACTGAAAACCGTCGATGATCGGCTCAGGTTTGACCTTGAGCGAGCCGAATTGCCAAAGGCAGAGGCTCGGCGCTTCACGAAAGCATTCCTGGATCGTGTTCCTGTGCGCAAATTCTCAGGCAATCACTTCATCGCTGGCGGAATTACTGAAGCCGCGAAGCGCGATGTGGTTGACGCTGAATACACGAAGGAGGCGGTTCGCCAGATCCTACAAGTCATGCCCGGTGGCTACACAACAGGCCCCGACCTGAAATTCGATGTGATCGATTCGAAAGTCGGCATTCACGTATTCACGAACGTCGACTTCGAGGCAATCAATCGAAGAAGGGCCGTCGGCACTCCTCCTGAAGATCCGCTCACCCCTGCGCACTTGTTGAGCAGCATGCTCGAAGCCCGAGCCGATCTTGCGCTCGCATCGTTTTACGGGGGCGACTTTGTGACCTCCGCGTCAGCATCCGCGATCATTCAAGTGCGGTACGCTGAACTTCTTCGTCGGTCGGCCTTGAACACCACCTCTCTTCAGAAGTTTGCAGAGGTTGTGCTGCCAGACGCAAAGACCGTCGCTGAGGTCATTGACTCGGGCGAAAGAACATTTTCGGAGTTTCTCGTTCTGCTTGACAAGGCGGCACGGTTCAAGAACTGGACGAAGGCAGTCAACCCAGATGAGAACTTGGTCCGCACGTACGTACGAGACATCTCGTCCGAGGGCTGGATACAGAGACTCCCGCAGAAGAGCATGCGGTATGCGTTCACCTTGGCGCTTGATGCCTCAAACCCTGTCGCGGGGATGATCGCCGGGTTTGTGGACAACTTTGTCCTAGAGAAGTTGCTGTCAGGTTGGCGCCCGAACCACTTCATCAGTACCAGGCTTCAACCATTCGTGACCCCGCGATGACGCGTGTCTCTGCGCACGTGTCACCAGTGCGCCCTAACGGAAAGCGTTTCTCGGACGCCCAGACCAAGCGGAAGCGAAGGCACGGCGGTGCATGGCGCCAGATAAACCTCGTTGGACTGGACCGCCGGTATGGCGATGAAGGGGTCAGTGTAAATTCAGCGACGGGCGGGGGCAATGCGTGCGAGGTGGGTGCCGAGTGGGCGGTGTCGCGAGCGGCCGGGCGCAGCTCGCAGGATGGCCACGGGAGCAAGGCAATCGCTCGCGTGATGGGACGAATGCACCGATACGATGCGCCGAAGGTGATCGCGAGTGGCCCGACCGTGCCCGACTCGACGACTTGCACACACGCACTGCGCACCCTGTCGCGCTACGGCATTGCGATTCCGTGCTTTGGAGGAAGGGCTTCGAAGCGGTGCCTTCGAAACGCAAGCCCGGCGATGCGCGCTTCGCCAGCCACGAGGTGCACATGATTGCCACGCCCGCGCAGTCGCTTGAAGCGGCGGCCGATGTGGCGCGGCGGGCGGGCATCGACGTACACATCCTGAGCGACGAAATTGAAGGCGAATCGCGCGAAGTCGGCAAGGTGCATGCGGCAATGGCTCGTGCGGTGGCGCGACGCGGTCAGCCCTTTGGGAAGCCTTGCGTCATCTTGTCAGGCGGCGAGACCACGGTGACTGTCAAGGCGAACGCATCCGACAAACCTGGACGAGGCGGTCGTGCGACGGAGTTCTTGCTTGGCTGCGCCATCGCTCTTCAAGGCGAATCGGGCGTGCATGTGCTGGCAGCCGATACAGACGGCATTGATGGTGTTGAAGACAACGCGGGTGCGGTCGTTACGCCGGACACCGTGGCGCGAGCGCTGGGTGCAGGAATGAATCCGCAAGAATTCCTCGACCGCAATGATGCGTACAGCTTCTTTGCGGCGTTGGGCGATCTTGTCGTCACCGGGCCGACCTTTACCAAAGTGAACGACTTTCGAGCTTTGCTCGTCGTCTGACGACATTGCCGGCTACATTGTCATTGCTCGCCGCTCATGTCGCACGTGTGTGGAACGTGCGGGACAGCGGGTGATGCACAGCGTGACGCGCTAGACGAAGGCTCACTGCGGCTCATAGTGAATACACGCAAAAACGCCGTTGACCGGGCCTGAAACCGCAAGTTCCCGGGCTTAGCGCTCAGCGGGAACTGGACAATGGATTCGGCGACGGTTAGGCTGCTACGCATGGAAGCAATGGGGACCGAGGGGCTACCGCGGACTGCGCAAGCGTGGCGTGTCCATGCGCGAAGCGGGGAACGTCAGCAAGAGCGCGATGAGCTGCCAGAACCGGCCACAGCCAGGGCCTGACGCGTATGCGTTCAACGCAGCGAACCTCCGTGTACGTGACCTGTACGCACGGTGGTGTGGTAGGGAAGGGCCGTGAGATTCCTTCCTATCCCGATTAGTCTGTCACAAGACAGACGCTACGGCGCCCCGCAAATGCCGATCGAGTTCTATGCGTCGGAAGGTTACGTACGGGTGAGGCAGTCGTTCCTCTCGCCTACGGTTTACCTCGACCACTGGGCGCTGCGGCTCTTCTCCGACGATGCACAGCTTCAAGACAGGCTCGTAGCGGAGCTGCGGCGCCAACGCGGCACCTTGCTTCTCTCAAATTTCTCATTCGCCGAATTTGCAAGAGACGACGACCGACGCCACACAGTTGCAGCGGAAGAATTCATCGAACGGCTTTTGCCGAATATCTTCCTTACAGACTTCGCTTTCGACAAGGTTTACGAACAGGAACTGCAGGAACAAGACAATGTCCGGCGCTTCTGGCCGCCAGCCGATCTACCCCAGTTAAAGTTGTTTGCCGAGCGCGCGCAAAACGCGCCGCTCGGCTTCACGATGCGGGGTTTCATTGCGATGGCCCGCGATAACCACATGGCAATAGAGCAAGTCACGAAGGACACGTTGCACATGATTCGCGGCAGCCTGGAGGCGCATCGAGCTCAGCCAGAGTATGTGCGCGCCGCGCGCAACATTCGTCCAACGTCCAAGCGGACGAGAACATTCGTAATCATGGCGGAACTGATGAGAGAGTTCATCCTTGTTCCCAACTTGCGTCTGGGCGACAACGACATCATGGACATGGTTCACGCCTTGCTTCCTGTGAACTGCTGCGACTTCGTGCTGCTTGACGGCGCCTGGGAGGATCGCGTTTCGAAGATGAAGCAACGAATTCAGAGGGTCGGAGCCAACATGCCCGTCGCAAGCTGTTACTCCCGCCGCAACAATGGCGTTCTCCGATTCCTGGAGGAATTGGCCAACTACCCCGGTGGATCGGTACGGTGAAGCCTGACCCCCATCGAGCGAACGCCTTCCAGCAAGCTGCGTCGCCTCCAGGCGCCGCTCATGTCGGGGGTTATGCGCTATAGAAGACCGAGAGACACAAGAGCAACATGTTCAACATCATCTTCTACAAGTACGTCTTCGATTCTGATCACGAAGACTTGGACGCTCGTTTCGCTGTACTGACTCGAGAGGAATCGCTTCCGTTCACCCCTCAGCCGGGGCAAGAGATCCAATGGCCGTTGGAGCGAAGCCAAAAGATCCTCTCGAGTGCCTGGAGCACTGAGCATCAAGGCTTCAGATGTCGCGTCGAAGATCAGTACACAGTCAATTTCAAAATTGACGAACCTGACTTCGATGAGTATCTTGAAGATGCATCCGAAAGGGGGTGGAAGCTTGCATCCACCTATCCAGCTCAAACGAAGCAGCCGTGAGCTGCGGTGCTCCAGCCGCTGCAAATAGAACCGAATGGTTCAGCCGCGACTTGTGGTTGAACAGGTAGCGGCCAGCACTGGTGGCATTGCCCGCTTTGCTTGACGGCCCAAGTGCCCTGCTGCAGACTGCGCGTCACCTCAGACATTGGTTTGCAGGGGACGGGCCGCCTGAGTTCACGAAGCCATCTTGTTTAGGCGTTGAAGCACATGCACGTCCACCCTCTGATGCGTCTCCTGTGGTGTTTGGTTGGCTCCGCCGTCGGCATCGGTTCCGCGCTCTTCCTCGCGGGGCCACAAATCAATCCGTTCCTGCTCGCCTCCCTTGGCGGAACCACCGTCTTCCTCTTCGGCCTCACTCGCGCTCCCGCAGCTCAGCCAAGGGCAGTTTTTGGCGGCCATCTGGGTGGGGCGTTGAGCGGTATTGCTTGCTACCAGTTCTTCGGCGAATCGTTGGCGGTCTACGCACTTGCTACAGCTCTGGCACTCGCGTTCATGCTTCTCACCCGCACGGTTCATCCGCCGGCCGGCGCGAACCCAGTTCTCATGGTCTACGTGCATGCCAGTTGGGCCGCGCTGTGGCAGCCGGTACTGGTTGGAGTCGGGGCACTGGTCTTGGTCGCTGTCTTGTGGAGCAGGCTCTATCCGGGGCTCGTGCACTACCCCACACAGCCGCTTGCACCATCACCGCCTCATCTCAACTGGGGAGGTTGGGGAACGTACGACGCGTAACCCTCCCCATGAACGTCACCGTTGCGGTGATTCTTCAGCACCTACCGTTATGAAGAGTTCATGTGCCCGTTCGGATCACCGCAACTGGGCTTCCATCCATCAACCCCCAAACCTCATCATGATCTTCACACTCAAAGTAGCACTGTTCTACGCCACTGAAAACGGTCAATGGGAAGGAGTCATAGAGATTGATTCTTCGGCGTCGCTTGAAGACCTACATCTCGCAATTCAGGATGCGGTGGGCTTCGACAATGATCATCTGTATGAATTCTTCATCGCAAGAACAGAGCGGAGTCGTGATCGAGTCCGCTTCGACGAAGAAGATGGAGGCGTCTACGATTCGACAATCGAGAGCCTATATCCCCTTCCGGATCGAAAGCACTTGTACTACCTGTTCGACTATGGCGATAGCTGGCTGTTCAAAATCGCAAGAATTGGCAAGAAACATCAAGAAGCTGATCCCCGCCTCACGTATCCACGGGTAGTCCGCGAAACCGGCGAGAGACCAATACAGTATCCGGTACTGGAAGAGTACGCTGCCTAAGTGTCCCATCCCGTGTGATCATGTGCCAATCCGCAGCTGGCCGCTGTTCCGAG
Source organism: Rhizobacter sp. (assembly GCA_021153565.1). GTDB lineage: Bacteria > Pseudomonadota > Gammaproteobacteria > Burkholderiales > Burkholderiaceae_C > Albitalea. The sequence goes on along the minus strand of JAJKJU010000171.1, from coordinate 45 downwards.
CCAGAGACCTTTTGCGGGGTGTTATCGAAGCCTTCCAACACGAGA